>JANXZQ010000456.1 GCA_025355445.1 Gammaproteobacteria bacterium | reverse complement strand
TTCCTGGCACGCCGGTTTGGCTGTGGTCGGTCAGCTTTGCCTTCGTGCTGCTCTACTTCAATTCGAGATCGGTGAACAATTTCGGTTCGATTGAATACTGGTTCGCGCTCATCAAGGTGATCGCTATCGTGGTGTTCATCGTCCTGGGGCTCGCGACCATCTTCGGACTTTGGGCCGAGCCCATCGGCTTTCACAATCTGACGGGCCTCCCCGGCGGATTCATGCCGCGCGGATTCGGCGGCGTGTGGATGGCGGTGATCATCGGCATCCTGTCTTTCAACGGCATCGAAGTGATCGCCGTGACCTCAGGCGAAGCGCAGGACCCGGTTCGCACCATCCCGGCGGCATTGCGGACCATGGCTCTGCGGCTGTTTCTCTTCTACATCCTCGCACTCACCATCGTCGTGACTTTTGTCCCGTGGACGGAAACCGGCGCCACCATCGTTACCCAAAGCCCGTTCGTGCGCGTATTCGCGCACTCCGGTATCCGCCATGCGGCGGGGATCATGAATTTCGTGGTGTTGAGCGCCGCCCTGTCGAGCATGAACACCAATGTGTACCTGTGTTCGCGCATGCTGTTTTCACTGTCCAGAGGCGGGTATGCGCCGCGGCTGTTGGGGCGCTTGAGCAAGAATGGGACGCCCATCGCGGCCATTCTCCTCTCCGGCGCTTGTATATTGATCGCCGCCGGCCTCTCCAAGCTGACACCGCGTGCCTACAACTACCTGTTCGGCGTCGCGCTGTTCGACGCGAGGATCGTGTGGATCATCATCCTGCTCAGTCACTTCAGTTTCCGGCGCCGGCACAAGGCGGCGGATCTGCCGGTGCGCATGCCCTGGTTCCCGGTAATTCAAATCATGGGGTTGGCGCTGTTGTGCGCCGTGCTGGTGACAATGGGCTTGGACAAGGAGACCTGGCAGATCTCTTGGATCGTCGGCGTCCCTTGGCTGGTCCTCGTAACGGTCGTTTACTTCATACTCAAGTCGCGCGGCGCGCTCGGTCGAGCCTGAGCACACATGCGGCACCATCGAGACCTCGGACCCAACGCTCGTCTCATCGGAGAGCCGCGCTCGCGCCAGGCGCTGGCGACCCCCGCTTTGATTCTCGACCTCGATGCCTTCGAGCGTAATGTGAAGGCCATGGCGCGACTTTGCAAACGCGCCGGAGTATCTCTACGGCCCCACGCCAAGACCCACAAGAGCATCGAGATGGCCCGACGGCAGATTGCCGCGGGCGCCATCGGCGTCTCGGTTGCAACGATTCGCGAAGCCGCCGTGATGGTGAAAGCGGGACTACCCGGGGTGCTGCTGACCACGCCTGTCGTCGGTGCCGTAAAGATCGACATCCTGTGCGATCTCGCGGGCAATAGCGAAGGCTTCATGGCCGTGGTCGATAACTTGGCGAACTTGAGCGAGCTCGAGGCGGCTCTCGAGAAGCGCGGCAAGCGGCTCGCCGTGCTCGTGGACATCGACATTGGCATGAAGAGGACCGAAGAACCCGATGTCGCCGGCGCGCTTGCGCTCATCCGCTGCGTACGAGTCTCTCGCGTTCTGACCTGGGCGGGTTTGCAATCCTACTCGGGCACAGTCCAGCACATCGCGAGCACAGTGAATCGTGAGCGTGTCTATGGGAGACAGCTGCGGCATTTGACACGCGTCTTGGATGGCCTCGACAAAGCGGGGCTCATCCCCGGCATCATTTCCGGCGGCGGCACCGGCACCTTCGATATTGACCGGCGAGCCGGGCTATTCACCGAATGTCAATGCGGCTCGTACGCGGTCATGGACATCGAATATGAGGAAGTGCAGCTGTTCGCCGATGGAACGCACCCCTTCAAGGCGGCGCTTTACGTTCAATGCATGGTGGTGAACAACAACCATCGCGAATGGCCGACGGTCGACGGCGGTTTCAAGGGCTTCTCGATGGACGGACCGGTTCCGCGCCCTGCGCGGGGTGCTCCGCCCGGCGCCGTCTACCAATTCTACGGGGATGAATTCGGCAAGATAAAGTTTGCTCGAAAGACCGACTCGTTGAAACTTGGCTCGAAGATCGAGTTCGTCGCCCCGCATTGCGACCCGACCGTCAATCTGCATGATTTTTTCCATTGCGTCAGAGGCAATGTGTTGGTGGACATCTGGCCGGTCGACGCGCGCGGATCGCTCTAGCCTGAAGCTGCCTAACCTGGCGTGCGCCCCTGGAGTATCGCCGCCAGCGTCGAACTGTCGAGATTTCCGCCCGAGACCACGGCGCACACCCTCGATTCGGCATAGCGTCCGGACAGGGCCGCCGCGACCGACACGGCTCCCGCTCCTTCGGCAATCACGCGGTTGCGCTCCGCCAAGATTTTGATGGCGGCGGCCACCTCGTCGAGCGACACGGTGATGACGTCGTCGATCAGAGCTCTCGCGAGCGACCACATTTCCGGCAACACCGTCCCGAACCCCACGCCGCTGACGAAACCCGCTTCGTGCGGCACCTGCACGGGAGCGCCGGAATCGAACGCGGACTTGAGAGGATGGGCCGTCGTCAATTCGCAGGCGATGATTTTCACATCCCGCCGCAGCGCGCGCACGGCACAGGCAATTCCGCACGCGAGACCGCCGCCGCCGAATGGAATCAAGATGGCCTCGATGTCCGGCGCTTGCGCCAGGATCTCAAGGCCGATTGTCGCATCGCCGGCGAGCGAGGCAGGGTCGCGTACCGCATCGATATACACTCCTGCCTGACCCTCGAGAACGCCCGTTTCGATTGCGCGCCACCACTCCTCGGTGGAACGCATATCGATGTGCGTCCCCAGGCGCCGTAGCTTGTCGAGCTTCGCGGCCGGCGCGTTGGCCGGCACGACGGCGCTGGCGGTGATGCCGAGCCGCTGCGCCATGAAGGCCACTCCGAGTGCGCTATTTCCCGTGCTCGTGGTGTAAATTCCGCGCGACAGGTCCGCCAGCGCTCGCGACAGCACGGCGTTGCCGATGGGTCGGATTTTGAATGATCCGATCGGCTGCAGATTCTCGAGCTTCAGACCGACGGTTTTGCCGCCGGGCGCTGCATCGCACAGGACCAGGGGAGAGATCATGCTCAATCCTTCCAGCCGCGCGCGCGCCGCATCGATCTGCTCCAACACGACCGGCCTGACTTCATCAAACATCGTATGCACCACCTCGCGCGGCATTGCGACGACCGCGGCCGAATGCGCCGATAATTGCATAATTATATGACATTGCATATAATTATTAGGATACGGTCCCGTCCCGCGCGAGGGCCGGCAACCCCAGCTGCAGGACGCGTCGAACATGGAACCTAACTTTCAGGCTTTGCGCAAAGAATTTCCGGTTCTTGCACGCAAGACCTACTTGAATAGCGGCTCGTATTGCGCGCTGGCGAACGACGTGAAGGCCGCCTTCGATGCCTACATGGAAGACCGCCTGCTGGTGGGCGCGAACTGGGACATGTGGATCACCAAGAATGAGTCCGTGCGCGCCTTGACGGCAACGTTGTTGCACGCGTCCCCTGATGAGATCGCGGTCACCGCATCCGTATCCGCCGGCCTAAACGCGATCGCGAGCGCGCTCGATTTTAAGGGCACACGCAACAAAGTGGTGATCAGCGATTTCGAATTTCCCACCAACGCACAGATATGGCACGCGCAGGAGCCGCGCGGCGCACACGTCGTCCACGTGCCACGCGCCCCCGACGGCTACATCCCACTCGAGAATTTCGCCAAGGCTATCGACGACAAGACATTGATCGTGGCGATTACCCACGTCTGCTTCAGAAACGGCGCGAAACTCGACATTCCCGGCATCGTGCGCCTGGCGCGCGCCCACGGTGCGCTGGTCCTGCTCGATTGCTACCAGGCGGTCGGCTCGCTGGATATCGACGTCAAATCGCTGGACCTCGATTTTGCGGCCGGTGGAATGCTCAAGTACTTGCTGGGTACGGCCGGCATCGGATTTCTCTATGTGCGGGACTCGATCATTCGCTCGCTCTTGCCCACAAACAGTGGCTGGTTCGCGCAGGCCAACATCGGCGCGATGGACATCACCGCCAACCGTCCCGCGCCGAGCGCCCGCCGCTTTGAGGCCGGCACTCCGCCGGTGGTCAATTGTTATGCCGCCGAGGCAGGGCTTAAGTTCCTGCTGGCGGTGGGAACACCGGCCATCGAGAAGCGCAACCAAGCGCTGACGCGCCGCTGTATGGAGCGTTTGCGGGAAATCGATTGGCCGAGTGTGACGCCCGAACAAGATGAACGCCGCGGCGCTACGGTCGCCGTGCCATCGCGCAATAGCGGCGGCCTGTCGGCGGAACTCATGAAGCAGGACATCGTCACCTCGCATCGCGATGACAATGTCAGAGCCAGTTTTCATTTTTATAACGACATGGATGACGTGGAATCTTTCATCGCCGCGATGCAGAAACTGCGCGGATCGTTTGGCCCGCGCTAGATAAGTAGCGGGGCGGCGCGCTGCCGGGCTTGGATGCTTTTGCCGGGGAGTAGTGGTGGAAATTAGAATTTTGCGCGGGGCCGAAGTGCGGCAGCTTCTGCCAATGGCCGAATGCGTCGACCTCATGCGCCGGACCATGATTGCCGTGTCGGAAGGGCGCGTCGTACTGCCTCTTCGCTCGGTCATGGTCATGCCAGGCGACCGGGGAATGTTGGGCAACATGCCGGGCTATCTCGCCGAACCCGAATGCTTCGGGGTGAAGCTCGTAAGCCTGATTCCGCGCAACAAGCCCCCGCTCTATTCGTCGCACCTGGGATTGGTGTTGCTGTTCGAGGCCGAGCACGGTCAACCCGTGGCGCTGCTCGATGCCGCCGAGATCACCGCCATTCGCACGGCGGCCGCAAGCGGTCTGGCAACGCGGCTGCTGGCAAACCCGGATGCAGGCGATTTGGCGCTGTTGGGCGCGGGCGAACAGGCACGAAGCCACCTTGATGCCATGCTGACCGTACGCACGCTGCGGCGCGTGCGAGTCTGGGCGCGGGACGGCGCCAAAGCCGCGGAGTTCGCGCGCATCGAGGGGGCGAAACACGGTATCGCCATCGAGACATCGCCCACCGTGCGGGATGCCGTGACCAATGCCGACATCATTTGCACGCTGACCAAGGCCCGCGATCCCATTCTTCTCGGCGACTGGCTCTCACCGGGCGCCCACCTCAATGTGGTCGGGTCCAGCATCGCCGGCGCGGCGGAGATCGACATCGCGGCCGTCGCAAAAGCGCGATTCTACGTCGACTATCGAGAATCCACTCGCAACGAAGGCGGCGAGTACCGGCGGGCCCTCGAGGCGGGCGCCATTACTCCGGCACACATTCTGGCGGAGATCGGCGAGGTGGCCAATGGCTCCCAGATCGGCCGGCGCTCCTCATCCGATATCACTCTGTACAAGTCCCTCGGCATCGCGCCGCAGGATCTCGCCTCGGCGCACTACGTGCTGCATCGGGCGCGCGCCGCCGGCGTCGGACAGGTCATCGATTTTTGAGCCGCGCCGGCGCACCAAGCCCCGCATTGGCCCTTCCGACAGAGGATGATGTGGCTGCCGCGCGCCGCAATATCCAGGGGTTTGCCCTGCGCACGCCCTTGCTCAAGCTCGCCGCCGACATTCCCGGCACCCACATTTATCTCAAGCTCGAGAACCTGCAACCGCTCGGCTCTTTCAAAATCAGGGCCGCCCGAAACGCGCTCAAGACTATGGATCCGCACATCCTGCGGCGCGGCGTGTTGACCGCGAGCGCCGGCAATTTCGGACTTGGCCTGGTATACGCGGCCCGCGAAATCGATATTCCGGCCACTGTCGTGGTGCCGGAGGGCTCGGCGAAAACCAAAGCGGACGCTCTAGCCGAACTCGGGGCGAAAGTGATTCGACTGCCCTTTGAGGAGTGGTGGAAAGTCCTGATCGGCCGGACGTTTCCGGGCGAAGACGGCGTGTTCATCCATCCGGTGGCCGAGTCGGCCGTGATCGCGGGTAATGCCACCATCGGCGCGGAGATCATCGAGGACCAACCGTCGATCGACGCCGTCGTCGTACCCTTCGGCGGCGGCGGCCTCGCCTGCGGCATTGGATCGGTGATGCGACGGCTGAAGCCGGAGGTGCGGATGATCGTCACGGAATCGGAAGCCGCCCAGCCGGCCGCGGCGGCGCTGGCAAACGGCCGGCCCACGCACGTGCCTCACATCCAAAGCTTCGTCGACGGCATGGGCAGTACGACCGTGCTCGAAGACATGTGGCCGCTGGTCCGCCGCATGGTCGATCAAGCGGTCTGCGCCTCCTTTGCAGAGATCACCGAGGCGATCCGAGCCCTGGCGCGCCGGCATCATGTGATCGCCGAAGCGGCCGGCGCCGCATCGGTTGCCGCCGCGATGGCCGGACGGTGCGGCAAAGGCAATATCGTCTGCATCGTGTCCGGCGGCAACATCGATGCGTCCAAACTGGGCGCCATCCTCAACGGACAGAGCCCGTTCTGATGACGCGACCCCGCCTGGCAAAAACCGAAAAACCGCTGTTCGCCGACTTCCTGCCGCACTTGATCACGCGGCTGGCCTATGAACTCAATCTCGATCTGGTCGAGAAGTTGCGGCGCGAGGGCATCAACGTCACCCGCTGGCGGATCCTGGCGGTCCTCGCCATGGGGGACGGCATTACCATTCTCGACATCATCGACCGCGCGATGATGCAGCAGTCGGCGCTCAGCCGTGCCCTCATGACCATGGAAAAGGAGGGCTACGTGCGCCGCGTTGCGGGCCGCAAGGATGCCCGCTGCGTCGAGGTGTTCCTGACAGCCAAGGGCCGCGCGCTATTCGATTCTCTCAACGTCGTGGTGCGCGGACGGCAACGACGCCTGCTGGGTGGACTCTCCGCGGCCGACCGTGCGGCGGCCTTCGCGCTGATCCGGCGCTTGAGCCGCAACATGGCGAAGTGAACAGCGCCCTCTGACAATGCGGCGATGCGGCGATGCCCGCGCTTCAACTGTGCGCCGGACGCAACAAGCTTCGAGTTACTTGATATTTCATATGATAACTCATATTGTAATCGCACCACACGGGAGAACATCGATGCTGCGATTTGCTGCGAGACTGTCAAGAGCCCACGGGTATGACGTTACGAATCGAGTTCTCGCGCTGAGCGCCGCCGTGGCCGCGGCGCTGACCGGAACTGCGGCCGTCGCGGCGAGCAGCGCCGCCGATACCTCGGGTATCGAGGAAATCGTTGTTACGGCGAACAAGCTCAACTCGCAGAAAGTTCTCGACTTACCCCTTTCGATCCAAGCGATCAGCGGCGATACGCTGCAAGCCGGCAACATCTCCGGAATCATGGACGTTGCAGGCCAGATTCCCGGCCTGTCGATTCAAGACCTGGGCCCGGGCGACAAGAAGTACGTCATTCGCGGCATCAATTCCACGGGCGACGCGACCACCGGCGTCTACTACGGCGAGGCGGTGATCAGCGGCTCGAACGCCGATGACGGCGGCGGCTTCGAACCAGATATCCGTCTCTACGATATGGACCACATCGAGGTTCTGCGTGGGCCCCAGGGCACGCTGTACGGCGCGAGTTCCATGAGCGGCACCATCCGCTTCATTCCGAAGTCGCCCGATCTCAACAACTTGGGCGGCTATTTGACCATGGAGGGCTCGCAGACCGAGCACGCCAGCGGCAACTATAATTTCAACGGGGCAGTCAATCTGCCCATCATCGACGGCGTGCTGGCGCTGCGTCTGGTGGGCTGGAAACTCTACGATAGCGGATACATCAACCAGATCCGCGTCGGCGAGGGCGTCACCGGTCTCGTCAATATGGGAACCGCCACCAACCCGAACTATCAATCCACTCCCATTCCGGGAGTCGGATTCGTCAAGGGCGTCAACGATGATGAGGTCGGCGGCGGCCGCGCCAGCATCCGGTTTCAGCCGACCGACAACCTGACCATCGACGCCAACTACACATCGCAAACCGAAACTTCCGGTGGATCCTCGCGCTACACGCCGGCGGGCGTGGCTGCATTTAACGGTGGGCCCATCACCCCGGTGCAGGGTTGCGACCTTTGCAATACCGATGTCACCCTCAGTCCGTGGAGCGACAACATCAAGATCTTTGGCCTGACGGTGGCCTATAAGACCGCGCTGGGCATGGTGACCGGAACCACTAATCAGTTCAACAGGACCACCGACTTCACATTCGACTCAACGCCGGTCTTGGTGTCGTTCAATGTTCCGGTCCCCGCCGAAACCCTCGAGCCGCGAACCCGGAAAGTCAATTCGAGCGAAATCCGCTTTGCCAGCGATCTGCCCTCGCCGGTCAACTTCGTCGCCGGCGTGTACCGTGAGCATGAGAGTCAGAATCTCGCCGTGCAGGTCATCACCACTGGTGCCAACGGCCTGGTCACCGGTCCTTTCAGCACCCTGACGTCCGCAGATGCCTTGGACTTCCCCGGTGTCGGCAACACGTTCTTTGGGCGCACGGACACCCGCGAGGACACACAATATGCCGGCTTCGGCGAAGCCACTTGGAAGATCACCGACGCCTGGACTGCGGTAGCCGGCATTCGTTATTTCACGGAGACGCTAAACGGGGTACAGACTCAGACCCACCCTTTCGGCGGATTTCCGGGCGCACCGAACTTGGTGCCCATCGTGGACCCGCAGGAGACTTTCAACAAAGTCACCTGGAAGGCGAACCTGAGCTACAAATTCAGCGAGCAATTGCTGGGGTACGGTACCGTCTCCACCGGCTTCCGCAGCGGGGGGTTGAACGCAGTCAGCGAGCCCTTCGAGCCGATACCCTCCGCTTATTCGCCGGACTCATTGACCAATTTTGAAGTGGGCGCGAAGGGCCGGCTGTTCGACGGTATGTTCGACTATCAAGCCGATGTGTACTTCATCAAGTGGGACAATATCCAAGTCCAGGAGACAACGGCCGATGGTGCCTTCGTGTACCAGGGCAATGCGGGCACCGCCCACTCCAAGGGCGTGGAATTCGAGTTCACCGCCCACCCGATCCAATACTTCAGCGTGAGCTTCGCAGGCTCCTACCAGGATACCTACTTAACTCAGGGCGCCACCGCGGCTCAATATGCGCTCAATCCCACGCTCGGCAGGACCGGCGACGCCATTCCGAATGTGCCGAAGTTCCAACTCAATCTCGGGCTCAACTATACGGCGCCGCTGACCGGCAGCTGGCAAGGGGTGGCTGCGGCGGATGTGACCTACCGCGACGCGGAGAACGCCTATTTCGCCTCCAACGCGCAGTACAACATCGGCCTCGCACCCTACACGCTGCTCAATCTGCGGTTGGGCGTGATCAACGGTCCTTGGACGGCGAACCTGTTCGCCCGCAATCTGACCGACAAGCGCGCCGAGGTGTCCGCCATCAATTCCTCCCAGGACCCCGACGCGCTGTTGACAGTGCGGCCGCGGACGGTTGGCATCAATCTGACGCGTAAGTTCTGACATCATGCCCTCGCGTCAACCGGCGCGAGGGGCTTGTTTATGAGGATAGTCGCGGCAACTTCCGGCATGCGCAACGCGGTGGTATGGCTGATGGCGTCGGTGCTGTCGACGGCGGGCGGCCAGGCGGTGTTCGCCAAGAAGGCGTCTAGCAACGTCGCGAGCAGCCCTGACCTGTCGCTCTGGGACTTCTACGATTCGACGCTCAAAAACGCCAAGTACATCGACTTGACGCACGCACTCGCGCCCGGCGGACCGATCGGCGAGGGCTTCTCCGACTTCACGGTGGGGCCGACGCTGGCGGGCGTTTCGATACCGGGACTCATCAAGCGGGGCGAGCCATTCACCTACGAAAGATTGGGCGTGGCGATCACGGCCTATACGTTGCCGATGGATCATATCGGTACGCAGTTCGGCCCGCCGGCGCATGAGAACGAACGGGGAGCCACGATCAGCGACATTCCGGCCACCGTCGCGCTGCGGCCGTTGGTGGTGATCAATATTGCTCCCAAGGTGATCCTCGATCCCGGCTATCAGGCCACTGTTGAGGATGTCAAAGACTGGGAGAAACGCCATGGGTCCGTCCCGGCGGGTTCTGTGGCGATGATTCGATCCGACTGGTCGAAAAAATGGAATGATCCGCAGCGCTTCACCACGCAACCCTTCCCGGGGGTCACACTGGCGGCGCTCAAATATCTATACCTCGAACGACATGTATTGATGCACGGCCACGAGCCGCTGGACACTGACAATACGGCACCGGAATTCGTAGGCGAAAGCTGGCTGCTGAAGCATAATTTCGCGCAGGCGGAAGGCGTCACCAATCTTGACCTGGTTCCGGAGAGCGGCGCTCTGATTGCGATCGGATTCGCGAAATTCGAGGGCGGCACGGGTGGCTTTGCCCGCTACATCGCGATTGCGCCGGCGAACTGGCCCCACGGAATGACGATCGAACAACAGCCGGGAGCTCCCCTACCCATGCACGAACATCCGCTGCGCCGCGGCGCCGATGGTGTGTTGCGAGAAGCGAAATGACCCAGTCAAATTCAAAAGTCTCTCCCGTCATTGCGTACCGCAAGGGCTTTTACTACGAGCTCAAGGCGGGTAAGCGTTACCTGTGGTGCAGCTGCGGACGCTCGGCGACCCAGCCCTTCTGCGACGGGTCTCATGTCGGCACCTCGTTTCAACCCGTCGCCTTCAAGGCCGAGCGGGACGAGGACGTGATTTTCTGCGGCTGCAAACACACCGGTACGCCTCCCTTCTGCGATGGCGCGCACAGCAATCTGCCGGGTGGCTATCGGACCGATGACCCCGACAGTGCCGACAATCGGTCGGTACGCTCGGTGCCGGCGGGCGATTCGCCCATCGTGCAGCTCGATGGACAGTGCTATGTATTTTCCACCTCTCGAGCACCCTTGGTGCCGCGCGGCGCCATGTCGCACTGCGTGGTCGTAAGTCCCGCCTTGGGTGCGCTGTTTCAGTCCCAGTTCTACGCGGAAGTCGCACAGGGTGTCTCGCCCGTGATCTCTGCGGATGGCAGGCACACCGTTCTATTCGTGAGCGAAGGCGACGGCGAGGTCGAGATCAGCGGCCGCCGCTTCCCGGTGAGCGCGCGCACCGGAGTCTATATCCACCCGAGCGAAGCCTACCGGGTGCACAACACGGCCGCGACCGCCCTCAAGTTCTTCATCTCCAACGGTCCCGGCAGCGAGGACTTGGTGTGGCTGGAGGACATGCCCCTGGGGTTCGATGCGCAATATCCGCATCGCGATGCCAGCGTTGATCCCTCGCAACGTCACAAAATGGCCGAGCGGTACTACCAAATGCTGGTGAATCGGGAGCATGGCTCCATGGTCGTAACCCAGTTCATCGGCAACATCCCGCTCTCTAAAGCAGAGCCTCACCGTCATCTGTACGAAGAAGCGATGATCGTTCTCAATGGCGCGGGCGTGGTGTGGACCGAGCGGACCAAGACGATCGTTCGCGCGGGCGATGTCTTGTTCTTGCCGCGCAAACAGCTGCATTCGGTGCAATGCACGACCCCGGGCGGGTTCGACGTCGTCGGCGTCATTTATCCAGGCGACAACCCCTCCATCAATTATTGACCTTCCGACAGTCTCAGGGCTTTTGCCGCCAGACCTTGCACCAGCCTGCCGCGGGCACGCTCTTTCCGGGAAAAAGAACGCAGCCGCCTCGGGCGTCTTTTGGTTTGCCTTGGAATTGCTCGCAATTTGCGCATTTTTGGCCGGGCGCGTACGTTGGATTCGCGGCAGCGTCCACTGCGCTCACATCATCGACAAATCCTAGCGTTACTGCCGCCGGAGCCTTCGTGTCCAGCGGCGGAAGGTCCGCGGCGGCTGCGCCCGCATTAGCGATCCACCCGAGTGCCGGAACAATGGCACTCAATAACAGTCCGCCCTTGACGACCGCCCGACGGGTGACTTTATGTTGCACTGTGATGCTCCTACAAATCAGATGACTCGAACTCAAGGCCGTGCACCGCTCTAAATGGACTCAAGATACGCAACCACGGCTTCCATTTGAGGCCTAGTCAGATCCTTGATGACTCCGTGCATGACCGGAGCTGTGCGAAGGACGCTCTGAATCACGAGCAACTGCTTTAGTAGATAAGGGGCGTGTTGCCCGGCAAGGCGGGGAAACGGTCCGTTGCCCTCCGCTTTTGCGCCATGACAGGACGCGCAAGGCGGAATTTGGCGGCTCGGTACGCCCTCGGTAAATAGCTCCTTGCCTTGCATAACCAGTGCCGCATTGCCGCTTCGGCCTTCCATCGGCCTCTGTTTCGAGAAATAGGTAGCGAGCCCACTGATCGATGCATCGTCCAATTGCGAGGCCATTCCCCACATATAGGCTTGAGCGTCCGGATCGGCCCGAGTTTGATCCTTGAACGCATGCAACTGCAATTCTATGTAAGGCGCCGTCTGGCCCGCGAGAATCGGGAAGGTCGGAGAAATCGAGCGCCCGTTCAGCCCATGGCATGCAGCGCAGGTCTCTATAGTCTTTTGTGAGAGGGCTTTTTGCGCATCGGTTGGGGTGCCGGCGTCCGGGTCTGCCGCTAGCGCCCAAGGCCCCACACAGAGGGCGATGCCGATAAGAACGGCCGCGTTGCGTATCGTTAAATGCAAAATATCACTCCACAGTCGACATTGGCCTAGAGAAGGCTCTGGCGATCAGTAATTGATCCATACCAAGCCATATAGGGTGTTGTTATCCGAGGCGTTGCGACCGCTGCCGTCATAGTTGGTTTTGAGCCCGTTAAACTTCTCGTATCCCACGTACTGAAGCTGTAGCTTCACATTGAGCCACGGCAGATAGTTCAGCTCGGCGATGTAGCCTTTGGTATCAGGACTGCTGTTGGCGCTACCGACCACGGGCGCTGCCACGTATAGAAGTGTGTCGGTACCGCCGGTCGTGCTGAAATACCCGAGCGTTCCGCCGATGTGGCGCTGGTATGTGTATTCACCGGTCAGCTTGAATGTTTTGAGGGTGTCGTTGGCCTTGGCGGCAAACAGATCGATCACGCTGGCATTGAGTGTTTGCTTCTCGTGAATGTAGGTGGCAAGAATAGTTGCCAAGTGATCCTCGCCAATAAACTGATATTGAGCGTCCGCAGCGACGTCGGTGTATTCGTCGGTCGCGCCTTGCAGTGGGGTGCCGTTTCCGGGATGAACTTTGGTTTCGATACCGTAAGTGCCCACGGACAGAGAATTGCGATCCCATCGCGTCTCGTACGTCAGCCGCCAATAAGGTGAAAGGCCGTGCGCCACATTGCTTTGCGTACTGTCGAGCGGATGGGCACCGCCCACGACCGCGGCCGTGTATCCGGTGATCTCGGCGTACCAATGATCGTCCAGCCACATATACACGCCTAGGCCCGCGACGCTTTGTCCCAAGCGGCCGTCGATTTGCGCGGAGGCGATCTGTCCGGGTGCTACGCTGCTGCCGGCGTATGGAAATCCCCAAGCCGGCGTCGTATTCCATACGTCTTGAACGGTGGGATTGTTGTTAAGCGTGAGCCCGACGATCACATGATGGTCGTTCGCGTTGGGGCCGCCAAACGTCCAATGATGTGCATAGCGAACGTCCGTGTTGTCAAATCCGAAATGATCCGCCGCTCCGTCGTATGTGAGCTGCACGAATGCGCCGAGTTCGTCGGCAATCTTGCCCGCGTAAAATAAACTCATCTGCTGCGGAAACAGGACTTCCCCATCTTTAGCGAGATTCCCGGGCAGTGCACTGTCGGGTAGCGCTTTACTGATGTGCGTATAAGAGACCTGCAACATGGCGCTCACGGGCGGAATGGAATTGATCGCTAATGTTTGTCGATCTGCGGTATCAATTCCCGTGACTTGCCGTATGTTATCAAGCACATAGCCATTTAGCTTGAATTCTCGGCCAAACGGGGTAAGTTCGGGAAATACGGTATGACACGCCGCGCAAGCCATGCCAGTTTGCCGCGCAAAGCTCGGAACGGCTCCGACCGGCTTTGGCCAAGCGCACACGCACAGGATGAGAAGCGCGAGAATTTTCCACGAATTGTAGTTTTTGATTGAGTGCAATCGGATCATTGATTAGATTCCATCCCAACGGGCGGCACATCGCGTGTACGCAAAGCGTTCGACAACCGGCGAACAATACTTTGGGGAACAAGTAATTTCTGTTCGGTAACGTACATAACCTTAAGCGGCAAATGCCGGCGCACCCAGGACTACCTGACCCCGGCGGAGGCCGAGACTCCACTGCGCCTAATCGCACCCGCGCGACCCTTCATACAGTGTTTGCATTTGCCCACTACTGTATGAAGGGTCGTGCGGGACGGCGTGAGCTTGAACATTCGCGACGCCGATAAATCCGCGTGTAGTATCGTCCTCATGAGTGTTCCGACATCACTGCTCACTGATCGCCTTCCGTCACAGTTTTACTACCTTTATCATTTTCACACCGCATTATCGTGGCTCGAGGAACGCTACGGTGATCTGTTATCGCCCGCGGAGAAAGAATTCATTGCGGAGTTTTTGCGCCTACCGCGCTCTTCGCAGGCACTGTTGGTGCGCTTGATCATGCGCCGCGGTCAGCAATTTCGGGCAAAGAAAATTAGGTATCCAGAGGTGGGGTCTATTGAGGCAGCCTTTGGGGCGTTGATCGAGCTCAACTGGGTGGACCCGAATCCCTTGTTGTCGATCGATGACCTCGCGAAGTTAATCACCCGTGCCGAAATCGCGGAGCTCTTTACCGATCTGCCGGCGAGCCTGACGAAATCCGAGGCGCGCGCGCTATTGCGCAAAACTCATCCAGAATCGCGCTCGTTCGAGGAATGGCGCGGCAACGTGAATGAACGGGTGTACTTCGTCGCCGTCACGCCACTCTGCACACAGTTACGAATATTGTTCTTTGGCAACTTCCGCCAGGAGTGGTCGGAGTTCGTGCTGGCGGATTTAGGCATATTCAGGTACGAGGCAGTTGCCTTCTCTAAGGACTCCCGGGCCTTCTGCACGCGGCGTGACATCGAGGATTTCTATACCCTGTACGATTGCCGCCGGCGCCTGCATGAGGAGGAGCCGTTGCAAGAGGTACTCGCGCAGGTACCTAAGTCGTCGCTGCAACATGAGTGGCTGGAAAGCCGTCGCGCGAAATTGCTGTTTCAAATCGCCCGGCAGCACGAGCGCAGCGGCGATCGGGAACAGGCGCTGACACTGTATTTGGATTGCCGCCATCCCGGCGCCCGGCTGTGCGCCATTCGGAGCCTCGAGCTCGACGGCCGACACCGAGAGGCCTTGGAACTCGCGACCCAGGCGCAACAACGCCCGGAAAGCAGCGCAGAGGCCCAAAAACTTGAGCGCATTGTGCAGCGTCTCGAACGAAAGGTCGGTGTACCGGCGGCATCGCACCGGATCGCAGCTCGCCCCGAACGCATCGATCTGATCGTGCCGCCGCCCTCCAGTGGAGAATCCGTCGAACAGATCGCGCTCGAGCATTTGGCTGAAAACGGCGCGCCCGTGTACTACGTCGAGAACGGCCTGATCAATTCACTCTTTGGACTGCTTTGCTGGGAAGTGATCTTTGCCCCTCTAAGCGGCGCCTTCTTTCATCCGTTTCAATTAGGGCCCATGGACTTATTCAGCCCGACCTTTCGCGTTCGTCGAGCCCACGCATTCGAAGCATGCTTCGATGCATTGGACGCCAACACCTACGCGGCGCGTATCAGGCAAACCTTCAGCGCCAAACACGGCACACAGTCGTCGTTCGTCGCGTGGAGTTTGCTCAGTGATGAATTGCTGCACCACGCTCTAATCTGCATTCCGGCCGCCGACTTACGTGTGTATTTTGAGCGGCTGCTGGACAATCTATCGGACAATCGCAGCGGGCTGCCGGACCTGGTGCAATTCTGGCCCAGTGAACGACGCTATCGCATGGTCGAGGTCAAAGGACCGGGTGATCGTCTACAGGACAACCAGCTGCGCTGGATTGAGTTCTGTTCACGCCATCACATCTCGGTCGCCGTCTGCCATGTGCGCTGGGCGGAATCGCGGTGAGTTTTCCGGTCTCGGTGAAGGCGCTGTGTAATTTCACGGCCAAGAAGGGCGATCTTGACCGGCGCTTTACGCCGGCGCCGAGCGCTCAGGAGGGCGTCTGGGGACATGCGCAAGCGGCCGCTCGACGGGGCGTAGCTTACGAAACCGAGGTGGCCTTGAGCACCACCGAAGCAACCCTGAGCGTTCGCGGACGGGCCGACGGCTACGATGCTGCCGCGCGGCGCGTCGATGAATTCAAGACTTTTCGCGGCGACCTTGCGCGCATGAAGGAAAACCACCGCGCTCTGCATTGGGCACAGCTCAAAACCTACGGTGCACTGCTCTGCCGGCGCGATGCCTTACGTTACGTCGATTTGGCGCTGGTGTACTTCGACGTAGACTCACAGGAAGAGACGGTGCTGAAGGAACGCATCGAGGCCGAAGTTCTCGACTCACACTTTGCTGATGCTTGCGCGAAGTTCTCGGCCTGGGCGGATCATGAGACGGGACATCAAGCCGCACGCAATGCCGCCTTGCTCGACCTTCCATTTCCGCATGCGGATTTTCACGCCGGCCAGCGGCTGCTGGCAGAAGCGGTGTACAAGGCGGTCTTGCGCAAGCAATGTGTGCTGGCGCAGGCGCCCACCGGCATCGGCAAGACGGTGGGTACGCTCTTTCCCATGCTCAAAGCCATGGCCCAGGGGAAGCTCGACAAGATTTTCTATCTCGCGGCGAAGTCCACGGGGCGGCAGACGGCGCTGCAGGCGACGCAGTTGCTGAAGGCATCGAAACCCGATTCGACGCTGCGCGTGCTCGAACTCGTCGCCCGTGAGAAGGCCTGCGTAAACCCTGACCGCTCCTGTCACGGTGAGTCCTGCCCGCTCGCCAAAGGCTTTTACGATCGTCTGGCCATCGCTCGCACCGCCGCGCTCACGACCGGGCACATGGATCAAGCCGCGCTACGCAGCGTCGCCGCCGCCCATCAGATCTGCCCTTACTATTTGAGCCAGGAACTGGTGCGCTGGGCGGATGTAGTGATCGGCGACTACAATTATTTTTTTGATACCCGAGGAATCCTCTTCGGCCTTGCAACCGAAAACGACTGGCGCGTGGGCCTGCTGGTGGATGAGGCCCATAACCTGATCGAGCGCGCACGGGCCATGCATACGGTGAGTCTCGCGCAAGCTGACTTGCGGGTTGCCATGAATAACGCGCCCGCACCGGTCAAGCGCGCCCTGACGAACTTGTCTCGTCGCTGGACGGACCTCTGCGATGCGCAAACAGGCGATTATTCCGTACTCGACAAATTGCCCGTGCCGTTCTTGACCGCCCTCGAGCACGCCGTCGCCCGCTTGAGTGAGTTTGCCGCCGACCAGATCGAGTTGCTGGGCAAGGAGCTGGAACGATTTTATTTCGATGCCCTGCGTTTCTGTCAACTCGCGGACGAGTTTGCCGAGCACTCGATCTTTGATATTGCGGGCGCGACGATCTGCATCCGTAATGTAATTCCCGCACCGTTTCTCAAAAGGCGTTTCGCAATTGCCCACGCTTCCATATTGTTTTCCGGCACCTTGAGTCCGCCCACCTTCTATCAAGATTTGCTCGGTCTTCCCGACGACAGCATTTTTCTCGACGTCCCTTCACCATTCTATGCTGAACAACTCTCCGTGCGAATCGTCGGCGATATCTCGACCCGCTGGAACCAGCGGCATGGGTCGCTGTTACCCATTTCTTCGGTGGTGGCCATGCAATACAACGCGAAACCTGGGAACTATCTGGTCTTCTTGAGCAGTTTTGATTACCTGCAGGACCTTTTTTCGGAATTCGCCCGACGCCTTCCACTGATCCCTGCCTGGCGGCAACATCGCTCCATGAATGAAAGCGATCGCCTCGAGTTCATCGCTCGCTTTGCACCCAATGGCTCAGGGATCGGCTTCGCGGTCGTGGGGGGCGCCTTCGCCGAAGGAATCGATCTGCCCGGCGATCGACTCATTGGTGCATTTATTGTCACGCTCGGCTTGCCGCAGGTTAATGCCGTCAATGAGGCAATGTGCGGTTCGCTGCAGCAGACTTTCGGCATTGGCCACGAGTACACCTATTTATATCCGGGCCTGCAGAAGGTGACCCAAGCCGCCGGGCGCGTGATTCGCTCGACTGCCGATCAAGGAACTCTATACTTGATAGATGAGCGGTATTTGCGCCCAGATGTCAGGCGGCATCTGCCGCAGTGGTGGAACTTCGGCAGCTAGCCGAACGTTTCGCCAATAGACGCGCATCAAGTTGCCGCCGGGCGCCTTCTCGATCTGGCCAACGGTCCAGCCGGCCTTCGACAGCCCGCCGGCGAGATGGCGATAACGCTTGATGTCATCCCACGCGGCGACGATATTGAAGACCTCCGGCCCCTCGCCGGGCGCTGCGATCCCCTGCTGAGCCCGCTCTTCATAGAATTTCTTCTGGGCGGCGCGCGCCTTGTCATCCATGACAGTCTTGCTGAGCTTGCCGTCGGTGCCGATGCTCACATGGTCTTCGCCGCAGAGGTTTTTCACATGTTGCATGTGGCGGACGACGTCGGCGCCGTTCGGTACGAGAAATGGCATCCAGTAGATGCCGATCACGCCGCCCTTGTCGGCACAGGCCTTCATCTCGGCGTCCCAGACATTGCGAGGATTATCGTACAGCGAGCGGCAAGCGGTATGGCTGATGATCGGCGTGCGGGTGGCCGCAGCGAGGCCCTCAGCGATCGTGCGCTGGCCGCCATGACTGAAATCCACCAGCATCTTCTCCTTCTCGAGTCTGGCGATGGTCGCGTGTCCGAGCTTGGAGAGCCCGGCGTTGCCCGGCTCCAGCGAGCCGTCGCCGCAGAGGTTGCGCAGTCGGCGCCCACCAGGCTGGTGTCCTGCGTGCCGTACAGGATGGCCGACTTGCCCTCGCGCTTGGCGAGGCGAATATCAGCTGTTGAGCCGACCTTGAGCAGAACGTCGGGATTGTCCGCGATCAACTGGTCTGTTTCAGCGAGGGAGGCGATGGTCTTTGCCCATACATCGGGCCCATTGCCGACGGCGTTCACGGTGAAATGCGACATGGTAAGGCCCGCGGCTCGCAGATCGGCGACAGCGCGCGGATCCATCACTGCGGCCTGCGGCGGGCTGTAAGGGTCGTCGACCCCGCCTAGGCCGTCGATGACGAAGCGCGTGCTCATTGTGTCACTCCGAGTCATGCCTATTTACCCTTGGGCGGCTGCCAAAGCTCAACCTTGTTTCCCTCCGGGTCCATCACCCAGCCGAACTTCCCGTACTTCGATTCATCCACCTTCTCGAGCACCTCACAGCCTTCTTCCCGAAGCGCCTTCAGAAGCGCGCGAAGATCCGCGACGCGGTAGTTGATCATGAACGAGGCATTACTCGGAGCAAAATCAGAGCCGTTACTGATTGCCCAGGCGGTTGTTCCATTGGCAGGCGTGCCGGCAGCATCGACCCAGCGAAAGGCCGTGCCGCCCCACGCCTGGATGTCGATGCCGAGATGCGCTTTGTACCACGCACGCAGTTTGGCAGGGTCCTTGGCGCGGATGAATACCGCGCCGATTCCCGTTACGCGCTTCATGGCTGGCTTGTCCGCTTTGTCTGCGGTCGCGTCAGCCGCAAGCACTCGATCCTGGGCATGGATACAGCACATGAGAAGGGCGACGATGGTCGCGGCACGCAATACAGGTCTTGTTTTGATAGACACGGTGTCTCAGCTCCTGGGTTTTTCTTGGGCAATCCATGCATTGACTCGGGCTTCTAGTATCGGCAGCGGCAGCGTTCCGTCCCCAATGACGACGTCGTGAAAGTGCGAATAAGTGAAACGTGAACCGAGCGACTGCCGGGCACGCGCGCGCAGCTCCAAGATTTTCAATGCACCAACCTTGTACGCCAGCGCCTGGGCGGGGGTCGCCATGTAACGTTCAATTTGATTCCTAGCCTTGGCTTCCGAATAGCCAAGGGTATCCACGGTATACGCGATGGCTCGTTCCCTGCTCCAACCTTGGTCATGCATGCCCGTGTCCACCACCAGCCGCACCGCGCGCAGCAATTCATTGTTCAAGTGTCCGAAGTAGGTATCCGGTTGATCATAAAATCCGAATTCCTTGCCCAGAGTTTCGCAATACAACGCCCATCCTTCGGTGTAGGCGGCTGTATCCAGATTCTCTGTGTTGAACTTTCGATAATCGGGCAAATTCATCTCTTTCAAAAGAGCCGCATGCAAGTGATGGCCCGGCACGCCTTCGTGCAGAAATAGCGTCACCATGTCCACGGTGCTGTAGTCCTTCGGGTCATTCACCACAGGCCAAAATACCCCGGGATGCGAGCCGTCGGCAGCCAAGGGGGTGTAATGATCGGACGCGGTGGCACGGGTCAACTCAGGCTCGAGTTGCAGCGAAAGTCTGGCCTTGGGCAGAATATTGAAGTACGCCGGCAGCTGCTTGCTGACTTGCCCATAGATCCTCTCGTAGGCTTCCAGCACTTGGTCGGCCGAAGTAAACGGCTTGAATTTCTTTTGTGCGAAAACCCATTGCGGCAATTTTTCTGACGGACCTTCATAGCCCAATTTGGGCCCGATATCGGCGAACTGCTGCTGTATCCGCGCCACTTCCCTAAGACCGAGCTGGTGAACCGCATCTGGGGTCAGCGCCAGATTGGTGCTATTTTTGATGCGCGCCAAGTACCAGGCCGCGCCATTGGGCAACGCGCCGAGGCCGGCGCTCGCCCTGCTGGCCGGCAGATACACGTCCCGCAGAAACCGATTCAGGCGTTGCTGCGCCGGCAATAACCGGCTGTCGATCACATCTCGATATTCCGCGGTGAGTTGCCTCTGGTCTTCCTTGGAAAATTGCCGGGGGAGGTTGCGAATCGGGGTATAGAAAATGCTTGCTTCAGCCGTCGCGCTCAGCATTTCCTCGAATTGGGGAATCATGGCCTGCGTAATCGCCTGCGGCTGAACGACGCCGCTGCGTATGCCCTCGCGCATATTGAGAATGGCCTGATCGATCCATGCCGGCAGCTGCCGCAGGCGGCTCAGATAGGCCTGATACTGCTTCGGCGTCGTCAAAGGCTGCGACCCCGTACCACTGGCATAGTTGGCCAACGTGCTCGGGACGTTGTCCATTTGGCTCACCGGCAGCAGATGTTCCGGAAATCGCTCGAGGTCAAGAGAGCTGGCAAGTTCGAAGGCGAGAATATCCCGGTTGAGCTGCTCCGCCTCGTTCAAGGAGGCGGGCGATATTGCGCCCAACAGTTTCTGCAGGCGGTGTATTTCGGCAAAATAATCGGCCCGGACCTTAGGGTCGATGGTCATTCCCAGTTGGTCGTCATACCGGCTGTCGCCATTGGCTGTCGCGTAATTCAGCGGATCGAAGCGGGCACGGGCGCCGTAGAATTCATCGGCAATCGACGCAACGGCCGCCACGGCAGTGGCCGCCACGGGATTTGCCACCGAGGCCGCCGCGGCATGAGCCGTCCAGGCAAGGCATGCCGCAAAAATACTCATGGCACATCGGGTAAACATTAGGCGTTCCTTATAGTTGTCCGCTCATAAAAAAGGCCTCGAACCGTTTCCAGTCCGAGGCCATATCTTTAGATACTTCTTATCGTTCTTATTTTATTCGGCAGCTTCTGTGTCCCCCGCCGGTACTGCATCATCGGAGTCGCCCACACCACCGCTTACATCCATGAAGCTGCGGCGGCGGGTATCGTCAAACGCCCGTCTTCGTCGCGCATGATACGCGAAGCCGGTGCCCGCCGGAATCAGGCGGCCCACAATCACGTTTTCCTTCAAGCCGCGCAGGTCGTCCTTGAGACCCCGGACCGCCGCTTCCGTCAGCACGCGGGTGGTCTCCTGGAACGAGGCCGCCGAAATGAAGGATTCGGTCGCGAGCGACGCCTTGGTAATGCCCAACAGCATGGGTTCCCAGGTGGACTGGTGCTTACCCTCGGCCTTCTGCTTGGCAATGATGTCGAGCAGCCGGCCGCGATCCATTTGTTCGCCGCGCAACAACGCCGAATCACCCGCGTCCGCCACCTCGATCTTGCGCAGCATCTGCCGCACGATGACTTCGATGTGCTTGTCGTTGATTTTCACGCCTTGCAGCCGGTACACGTCCTGAATTTCCCTGACCAGGTAGTTGGCCAGTGCCTCGACGCCCTGTAGCCGCAGAATGTCATGCGGGTTCGGCTCGCCGTCGGCGATGACTTCGCCCTTCTCTACCTGCTCGCCTTCGAACACGTTGAGATGGCGCCACTTCGGGATCAGTTCTTCGTACTTGTCCGAGCCCTCGTTGGTGATGATCAAGCGCCGCTTGCCCTTGGTTTCCTTGCCGAAGCTCACGGTGCCGCTGACTTCCGCCAGAATCGCGGAATCCTTCGGCTTGCGCGCCTCGAACAAATCGGCCACCCGCGGCAGACCGCCGGTGATGTCGCGAGTCTTGGAAGACTCCTGCGGGATACGTGCAATGACGTCGCCCACCGACACCTTGGAACCGTCTTCCAGGCTGACGATCGCGCCCGCAGGCAGCGCATACACCGCCGGAATATCGGTATTCGCGAAAGTGACTTCCTTGCCCTTGGCGTTGGTCAGCCGTACCACAGGACGCAGGTCCTTGCCGCCTGAACCGCGCTGCTTGGGATCCAGCACCACCGTGCTGGTGAGACCGGTGACGTCGTCCACC
>JANXZQ010000443.1 GCA_025355445.1 Gammaproteobacteria bacterium | reverse complement strand
GCAAGCATCGCAGGACAATCTGAATTACGTCGGCCTGGATGGCGATATCGGTTGCATCATCAACGGCGCCGGGCTCGCCATGGCGACCATGGACACCATCAAGTACGCAGGCGGAAATCCCGCCAACTTCCTAGATGTGGGCGGCGGCGCCTCGCCCGAGCGCGTGGCCAAGGCCTTCAGCCTGGTACTGTCCGATGGCAACGTCAAAGCCATCTTGGTAAACATCTTTGCCGGCATCAACCGCTGTGATTGGGTGGCCCAAGGAGTGGTGCAGGCAGTGCGCGACATGGGGATCACGGTGCCGCTGGTAGTGCGCCTCGCCGGCACGAATGAAGCCGACGGACGCAGGATCATTACCGACAGCAAGCTGCCCATCATCAGCGCGCACACGCTGGCCGAGGCCGCGCAGAAATCCGTGGCTGCGGCGCGCGCGCCGGCCGGCGGGGCCGCACGATGAGTATCTTGATTGACGAGACGACGCGGGTAATCGTTCAAGGGTTCACCGGAGACAAGGCGACATTTCATGCCAAGGAAATGATCGCTTACGGTACCCACGTCGCCGGTGGCGTGACGCCGGGCAAGGGCGGCAGGCAGCACTTGGGCTTGCCGGTGTTCAATACGGTCAAGGATGCCGTTCACGCGACCGGCGCCACGGCCAGCCTTGCGTTCGTGCCTCCGGCATTCGCCGCGGATTCTCTCATGGAAGCGGCGGATGCCGGTTTGAGATTGGTATGCATCATCACCGACGGAATCCCCGCCCAAGACATGATGCGGGTGAAGCGCTACCTCATGCGCTACCCGAAGGACAAGCGCACGATGGTGGTGGGCCCGAACTGCGCGGGCATCATCAGCGCCGGCAAGGCGATGCTCGGGATCATGCCGGGGCATATCTACAAGCGCGGCAACGTGGGAATCGTCTCGCGGTCGGGAACGTTGGGATACGAAGCCGCTGCGCAGATGAATGCGTTGGGCATCGGTCAGACGACCAGTGTGGGGATCGGCGGGGATCCCATCAACGGCAGTTCCTTCTTGGATCATTTGATGCTGTTCGAACAGGACCCCGAGACCGAGGCCGTCGTCATGATTGGAGAGATTGGCGGCCCGCAGGAAGCTGAAGCCTCGAAATGGGTGAAGGAGAATATGACGAAGCCCGTGGTCGGCTACGTCGCCGGGCTCACGGCGCCCAAGGGTAGGCGCATGGGCCATGCGGGAGCGATAATTTCGACTGCCGGCGACAGCGCCGCAGAAAAGGCCGAGACCATGAAATCGTATGGCCTCATCGTCGCGCCCAGCGCATCGGAATTGGGTTCCACGGTCGCCGTAGCCTTGCAGCAAAGAGCCTCGAAATGAGCTTCACCACCATCGAGCAGGCCACGCCGAGGCTGCACCGCTCCGAACTCGCCGTGCCCGGCACCAATCCCGCGTTGTTCAAAAAAGCTGCGCACTCCGTCGCGGACATCATTTTTCTCGATTGCGAAGATGCAGTGGCGCCCGCTGACAAGGAGCAGGCGCGCAAGAACATCATCCAGGGTCTCAATGAGTTGGATTGGGGCAGCAAGACGATGATGGTGCGTATCAACGGCCTCGACACTCATTACATGTATCGGGACGTGGTCGACATCGTGGAAGAGTGCCCGCGGCTCGACATGATCCTCATTCCTAAAGTCGGTGTGGCTCAGGACGTATATGCCGTGGACATGCTGGTGACTCAAATCGAATCCGCCAAGAAGCGCGACAAACGCATCGGCTTCGAGGTGCTGATTGAAACCGCGCTCGGGATGGCCAATGTGGAAGCCATCGCCCAATCATCGCGGCGGTTGGAAGCCATGAGCTTCGGCGTGGCGGATTACGCGGCGTCCACACGTGCCCGAACTACGGTGATCGGCGGAGTCAACAAAGACTCCGGCGTGCTCGCCGACAAAGACGCACACGGTAACCGCGAATACTTCTGGACCGATCCATGGCACGCCGCGCAAACGCGCATGTTGGTGGCTTGCAGGGCCTACGGCCTACGCCCGATCGATGGGCCGTTCGGCGACTTCAACGACCCAGACGGCTTTGTGGCGGCGGCCAATCGCGCGGCGGTGTTGGGATACGAAGGCAAATGGGCCATCCATCCTTCACAGATCGAATTGGCAAACCGGGTTTTCACGCCATCGGAAATCGAAGTGACAAAGGCCAGGCGAATCATCGAGGCCATGGCGTCGGCGGCAAAGGACGGCCGCGGCGCGGTGTCCTTGGACGGAAGACTCATCGACATCGCCAGCATCCGCATGGCGCAGGCGCTCTTGACCAAGGCTGATTCCATCGGTGCGGCGGCGCGCAAGTGAACTCTTGCGGCTACTCCAGCAGCGGATCACCTTCGCGCAATTGATGCGCATACCAGGTAGCGAGCCGATGACGAACGGTCTTCTCGCCGACTTGTTCCTCGGGCATGGGCGCGATGATCTTGTCATGCACGAGCAACCGGTACACGTACAGCGCCTTGTCCGCGGCCGAATCCGTCGCCTCGAACTCGACCGCGCCGCGACCTTCGGCGTATTTAACGCCCGCCAGCAAAGCCGCCTTGAACAATTCGCCCTCGTGCTTTAATTTCTTCACGTGCTAATGCTGCGCCGGACGCGTTCCGGGGGTCGCCGCGAACTTCACCACGCGGGCCTTGCAGGCAAGCGCCACGTCGCGATGCCCGGATAGCGAGGCAAGTTCGGTGGCCGACAACAGACCCAGTGCCGTCGCCAGCCGCAGCGCCTGGTCCGTGTCCGCCGCCGGATAATTGCGGCCGGCGCCGGGCGGATTGCCGAGACGTCTCGCAGGGCCGGCGCCGGCGTTTGTAAAATCACTGAAGATCGCCCAGGACGAAGTTCTCAGCTTGGAAAGTACACCGCGGGAATGTCCCAATGCGCGCTCCACGTCCTCGACCAAATCCCTGAACGGCTTGCCCCGCAGTCCGGCCAATTCGAACGACTCCAATTCCATCTCGGTGGCGCACCGCGCCAGCCAAACGCCGCGGACAAATGCATCGAACATGCATCTCACCAACGCGTATACCGATCCCCACAGCGATTGCTCGGCGAGAATGCAGATGCCGGCCTGATGCTCGATCGCCAAGTCGAGACAGCCCAGCGCCATCCTTGCGCGGCGATCTGATGGCAATGGCATTCCGCCGGTTTGTTCGGAAATCCAGGCCACGATGGCTCGCAACTCTTCTTGAACTTCATTCAATACGCTCTCCGTTCAAGTGAATCTAAGGTGGCGTCACCGACGCCGCGGTCACTCCCCATCCATAGCCGATGATTTTCCAGCGGTTGCTCTCTTGTTCGAGCACGAAGACCCACGCCCCCTGCTCGTCGAAATGCCTGCCGTGAGTTTGGCCAGTCCACGTCGTCGGCAACGAAAAATACACTCTCTTTCCCGATTGACTGAAATCATGAGCCGCGCCGAAAGTTGCGTCCAGGTCCTTGAGATCATCCGCGGCTGCGTGCGCCCTAAAAGCTGCCGCCCAGTTCGCCGCCGCCTGCAAGCCGCAGAATAGATACGGTGCGAAATTCTCGATGATGCAAACTCCGCGCCGCGCGAACACCGTCGGCTGCTCACTGCGGCGCTGTGTGCTCATGAACGCCACGAGGCCTCGCACCGGCTCCATCATCGCGGCGCTGGGCTGTTCCTGTGCGTGAGCGGCACTCGCTAAAAGACTCGCTATGAATGCGGCAGCCACGCCAAATGCGCCCGCCCTTTTCGTTCCCCGGATAGTGGTCGAGTGCATTTGCATGGCGACACTGTAGGGCACTCGCCCGCGCTTGCAAAGACAATGGCGGCGCAACAAGTGTGTCTCCGATAAGCGACGGGTGAGCTTCTATTGGCGAGGTCAGCGACTGTCCGTCATGTGTACCCCGACCCCGTATCGGTACACGTTTTGACCGCCGCGATAGCCCGTCACGGCCAGCGACGCGGCCGCCGCCGTCAGCACCATCAGGAAAATCCACGATGGCCGTGAATCCTGCGCGTTGCCCGCCCCGCGCCACACCGACACCAGCACCAATAGCAGCGTCGTAAAAATAGCCCACTTCAAGTGCAGGGATATGGCGAGGCGCGCGTCGACGCCCACCTGCAGGTGCAAGACTGCGGCGAGCCCCGAGGCGAGCGCGAGTACCGCGGCGGCGCTGCCCATGCACAGATTCCAAGTCCCCACGATGCTCAACGTCGCGGCACGGGTTTCAAAGCCAGGTAGCCGTGCCAACCACAGCAGCAAGGCCGCCGTCATGACCAGTGCAGAGGGAAATGCACGACGATCGGATGCCATCCCGGGAAGCCGCTCATCGCCGACGCGCAACGCCCGCGTTCGTCAATCCCAGAGCTTCCACGGCGCAGCGCCGCTATCCCACAACGAGTTGAGATTCTGCTTGTCGCGCAAGGTGTCCATCGGCTGCCAGAACCCGCGGTGCACCCACGCCGCCAATTGACCCTCCGCGGCCAGACTCTCCAAGGGCTCTTTTTCCCAGATCGTGTCGTGACCGTCGATCAGTTCGAGCACACTGGGTTCGAGGATGAAAAATCCGCCGTTGATCAAGCCGCCTTCGGCCGTGGGCTTCTCCTCGAACGAAACGACTTGCGTGCCCTGCGTGACGGTGCGGCCGAAACGCGCCGGCGGCCGCACGCAAGCCATGGTCGCCTTGCGGCCGTGATCGGCATGGAATGCGAGTTCAGCGCCGATATCGATACTGGCCAAGCCATCGCCGTAGGTCATGCAAAACGGTTCGCCGGCATTCAGATACTTGCGTACTTGCAGCAAGCGGCCACCGGTCATGCTGTCCTCGCCGGTATCGACCAGTGTCACCTTCCACGGCTCGCTGCGGCAGTCGTGATACGCGACGCGGTTTTCCGTCATGTCGAAGGTGACGTCAGCCTGATGCAGGAAATAGTTCGCGAAGTATTCCTTGATCATGTAGCCCTTGTAGCCAAGGCATACGACAAACTCCGATACCCCGAATGCCGCGTACAGCTTCATGATGTGCCAGAGGATCGGCTGTGCGCCGATCTCCACCATGGGTTTTGGCCGCGTGCTCGACTCCTCGGCGATCCGGGTGCCCTTGCCGCCGGCGAGAATCACGCACTTCATGGCGATCGCGTCGTCAATTCACGATACTGCGCGATCTGTGCGCCGGAAAATTCCCGCATGTTCTCTCCCGCCGAATAGGCTGAATACCAGTCCGCCGTCCACGACAGCGAATGACGAATGTCCAGTGCCGGGCGCCAGCCCAACATCTGTGCCAACTCCGAGGACAGGGTCAGCGCCTGCGCCTCCGGAGGCTGCGGCGCCGGGTCGCGCACCCATCCCGGCCGGCCTGCGAACCGCGCGCCGAATGCCTCGACCACTTCGCGTACCGTGCAGAAGGATGCCGGGTCCGGGCCGAAATTAACAGCGCGCGGCGTCCGTTTCGGCGCTGTGACCAGGGCCTGCGCCAGGGCGAGGTAACCGGACAGCGGTTCGAGAACGTGCTGCCAGGGCCGAACGGCATCGGGATAGCGCAGGTTGACGGCCTGCCCGGACTCGAGTGCCCGGACACAGTCGGGAATGAGACGATCCTGCGACCAGTCGCCGCCGCCGATGACATTGCCTGCGCGCGCGGTTGCGAGCGGCGGCCCATCCGCAAAAAAGCTGTCGCGAAAACTCGAAGTCACCAGTTCGGCACAGGCCTTGCTATTGCTGTAGGGATCGTGGCCCCCCAATCGGTCGCCTTCCGCGAAGGAGCGGCGCTCGCCCCGGTTCTCGTACACCTTGTCGCTGGTAACGACGACGACGCATTCGAGATGGCGTAGAGCGCGACACGCCTGCAGCAGCGTTGCAGTACCCATGACATTGGTCGCGTAGGTGCCAAGCGGATCGCGGTAGGACTCTCTGACCAGCGCCTGCGCCGCCATGTGAATCACGATCTCGGGATCCGCCCGCGCCACGGCTTGCGCGACGCGCTGCGCATCGCGGATATCGGCGATCACCGAACGCGCTCCCCGGGCGTCGAGGATATTCCAAAGATTGGGTTCATCGGCCGGCGCCAGCGCATATCCCGTAACCTCGGCGCCCAAGGTCTCGAGCCATAGATTCATCCATGCGCCCTTGAAGCCCGTGTGGCCGGTGAGCAATACGCGCCGGCCGCGCCAGAACTGCGCCACGCTACTGTCCATCGTGCATCCAGTACGACTTCAAGATGCGCAAGGTGGGTGTCACCCGCCGATATGCCAGGGCACCGCCGAGGCGAATCTGAAAGTTCAAGATCTTGTGCAAGCCGCGCACCAAGAGGAACACATCCTTGTACTGGGTGCGGCGTTGCGCAGAGTAGGCGATCTTCAACGCGTCGCAGACGATGGCGGTCGGCAGCTTGTAGATTCGCGAGCGCGCTGCGAAGGGATCATGCGCACGTGCCGTGAAATCGCCGCCGCAGGTGAGCAGCCAGGTGGCCATCCGCTCCATCAAGAATATTTTCATCTGCACATTGACGCCGCCGCGGTAGCGCGTCGGGGCACGCAGCGACTCACCCAGCGCGTCACCGGGCGCTTCGGCGATTGCGTACAGTTTCTCGTTGATCGCGAGCCACGCCCGCCAAAAACGCGGCTTGGCGATGAAATAATTCGAATGCACGGTGTTTCTCGAATCGGATACCAGCGCATCCAGATCGCTGGGCAACTCTAGGCGCTCGAAGAATTCACGGGCGGCATTTTTGAGCCCCGGATGTTCGGAGTCGCCGTGCTCGAACACGTTCAAATAGTAGGCGCTGTTGTGAATGCTCGGACTGAACAAAACGACGTCGACGTCGGAGGCGAGGACGAATTGCCGCACCACCTCGGCCGTCAACCCGGTCTTGAGTTTGAACTTCGGCGAAAGAAAACCATAAAAGGCATTCTCGTCCAGTGTTCCTTTGAGTAGAAATATTCTGATCGGCCAGTACTCGAACCAATCGGGCCGCTCATTGGCTGAATTATCCAGGACCTCGAAGCCCGGATCGAGTTCCTGCCGCGAGACGTGCGGGGTCAGGATTTGATAGATATGCACGGCCTCCATGGCGTCAAAGGATACCGGCTTCGACGGCGCCGCGCATTCAGACCAGCCCCCGGCAGGGGTCCCGGTACGGCTCTCCGTGGGTCTCGTCGCGCCCCGCCAGCTGCGCCAGCAAATCTACGTAGCGCGCCTGGTAGGCACGCATGGCGTAGCGCGATTGGACGTGCGCGTGGCCGTTCGCACCGAAGCGCGCGCGCAACTCGGGCGAGCGGATCAGGGATTCCAAGCTACGCTCCCACTCATCGGCGTTGCGCGCGTGAAAACCGTTGAATCCGTCGATGACGGCCTCGACGTTGGCGCCCACCGGCGAGGCCACGCAGGGCAACGCGGCCGCCATGTACTGCAGCAGCTTGAAGGCGCACTTGCCGCGCGCCCACGCGTCGTCGGTCAGCGGCATGACACCGATATGCGCCGTTGCCAGCGACTGGGCTTCGGTTGCCGCACTCCACGCGATGCGCTCGACGTTAACCTCGGGCCAGTCGGGAAAATGGGAGCAGATAACCCTTATGCGGAGCATGGGATGCCTGCCCGCCAGCCGCGCCAATGCAGGTCGAATCATCTCCAAGTAAACCAGGTTCTCGGGGCTGCCGATCCATGCAATGGTCGGCGGATCGGCCGCGCTTGCAATGGTCGGCAGATAAGCCGCGGTGTCGATCGACGTCGGCAGTATGCATATCGAGCGCGCCGCCGGGCTCGCGACGCCGGCCAGCACGTCATTGCCGGCGGCAACCACATCCGCCCAGCGGCAAGTCGCCGCGAATTTCTTCTTGCGCCACGCTGATTCATCCGGCGCATCGCCCAGTCGCCGCGGCTTGCGCACGTAGATGGCATCGTCGACATCGAACACTCGCCGCCGGCTGAAAGCGGCAAATAATCGTGCTTCGATAGCGCTCAATTTAATTTGATGCAGCACCACCACGTCGGCGCTGCGCAAAATCGCGCGCCTCTCCCAGGTTCGAAGCCCGTAACGGCCGCTGGGATAGCGCACAAGCCGCACCTGCCATCCGGCCGCCTCGAGCGGACCGATCAGGCTGCGCATGCGGTGACGGAATGACGGCTGCTCGAGGTCATAGCCCAACAACACTACGTTCGGCATGTCCGTCACGTCCCTTGGGCGCTGTGCGCAGACCCGAGCAGACCGGACAACGCCTGCAAGGCGACCTCCACCCCGTCGGCAAGTCCGAGCCGGCCCGCGCGGCCCGCAAGGGCCGCACGCAGATCTTCATGCTGCAGCAACCGGTTCGCGCTTTTCACCATGCTCGCCGCATCGAGCGTTGCGGCAAGCGCCGCGCCCGCAGCGACGCAGCGCCGTATGCGCCCGGCCTGATCGTTGGCAATGGCCACCGCGATGCAGGCATTGCCGCAGGCAATGGCTTGCAGCAGGGTCGAGCCGCCGTTGGCAATGACGAGGCGCGCCGAGCGCATGAGTTCCACGAGCTCCGCCTGCGGCAGCGAGCCCAAGGGATGCCAATTCGATGCGGCGCCGGCGTCCGCGTCGGCCGCGTCGTCCGCGTCGGCCGCGTCGGCCGCGTTCATCCGGGCTGGGCCCACATAGACGGTGGCCGTGCCGGCGGCGGCGAGACTACGCGCCGCCGCTTCGAACCGATCCGCCGCGTCGTCGACACCGGGGTGGCCCGTGCCGCCCCCCGGAACCACCAGCACGAAAGTTCCAGGGTCGCACCCGGCGCGCGCCAGGATAGCGGCACGCTGTGCCGGGTCAGGTCGAGACAAAATGACGTCGAGGTAACGCACCACAGGCCTTCCGGAGACCTTCAGCTTGAGCCTTTCGAAGATCCGCAAGGAGCCGGCAACGAATTCCGGGTAGGCAATCCAGTGCTCGTCGATCAGCGACATCCAGCGCCAGCGAAACGCCTTGTGCCGCTGCCGCGGGCGCGCACTGATGTAGACCACGCGTGCGCCCAGCCGCTGCGCTGCGCGCAGCTGCGCGGTGCGGCCGGCGCTGTCGAAGATCACCACGTCGGGCCGCCAGACCTCGAGTAATTCGATGACGGCCGCGGAATGAAATGTCGCTGATGCCTCCAACAGAGTGACGGGAAACGGAGCGTCGGCCGCATACGGCGCCTCGCGACTGAGCACGAAATGGATGGCGGCTCCGGACCAGCGGCAGCGCACGGCGCGAGCGATCGCCAGGCAGCGGGCATATTCGCCCATGCCGTAAGGCCCTGAGACCGGCACGAACAATATTCGCGGCGCCGGGTCACGCAAAGGCGCTAAACCAGCGATCCAGCACCAGGAGGTACCAGGCCCTGCGAAACTCGGGGCCCACCGTACGCTGCAGCACGCCGCGCTGCATCAGGCGCGCGACCGCCTCGTGCAATATCTGCGGCCGTTGCTGCAGCCAACGATGCACCGGAAGGCCGAAGCCGGACTTCGGCTGCTCCAAATGGCCTGGCGGCAACCGCGGCTGCATGAGTTGCCGGACCAGCAGTTTGCCGCGGCGGCGCGGCTGATCGACCAGCACCCGCGGGTCCACGCCCAACATGTATTCCACCAACCGATGATCCAGCAACGGCGGCCGTACTTCGAGGGAATGCGCCATGCTGGTGCGGTCGACCTTGGTGAGCAGGCCTTCGGGGAGATCGGTGTTCAAGTCCAACCAGCGCAGTTGAACCAGAGGGCTCATGCCCTCATGCCAATGTTGGCGATAGAACCACAGGTAGTCGTACTGCGGCTCCTGCCAGCTCTGCGCCAACAAGGAATCGATCTGCGGCGCCGCCATGCCACCGAGCGCCGCCGCATAGGCCGGCAAGCCGACGGCGGCGTGGCGCTGCATGGACATGCCGAAGCGCGACAGCGGTGGCAGGTATCGGGCCAGCGACCTATTGATGACGCTGGAGCGTCCCCCGACGTTCGACCAGTACCTCGGGTAACCGCAAAATATTTCATCCCCGCCCTCGCCGCTCAGGGCAACGGTTACTTCGCGGCGCGCGAATTGCGCGATGAGATAATTCGACCACGCGGCGCTGTCGCCGAATGGCTCGTCGAACAACGCCGGCATCCTGTCCAGTGCCTCGGCAAAATCCGCCAGCGGCGCCGTCATCTGCAGGTGCTCGGTGTGCAAATGCTCCGCCGCTCTGCGCGCGGCCGCCGTCTCGGAACGCGCGCCGCCATCGAATCCCAGGGTGTAGGTTCGCGGCTTGTCCAAATAGTAGGCGGTGAGCGCGGAATCGATGCCGCCGCTCAAGAAAACCCCCACCGGCACATCCGACAAGGTGTGTTCCGGCACCACCGTGCGCAGCAAGGCATCGAGACCTTGCACGGTGTCCTCGACACTGCGCGCAACGATGGCCGTCGACGGATGCCAATAGCGCTGGATGCAGATCCGGCCATCCTTCCAGGTCAGGGTGTGGCCGGCGGGCAGCTTGGCGATGCCCCGGTAAATGGACTTGGGCGCAGGGATGTAGCCGTGGAACAAAAAATCGCGCACCGCGCTATGATCGATCTGCGGCTGGCCCTCCAGAACCAGCAGTGCCTTGAGCTCCGAGGCAAACGCGATGCCGTCCGGCAGCAGCCGATAGTACAAGGGTTTGATGCCCAGCCGATCGCGCACCAGCAGCAGACTGCGCTCGCGTGTGTCCCAGGCGGCAAATGCAAACATCCCCACCAATCGTTCGAGGCAATCTCTGCCCTGAGTCGCTAAGAGATGCACGAGTACTTCCGTGTCCCCGCTCGAGTGCCACGGTCCCGGCAGACCGGCACGCAATTGTTCGTGGTTGTAGATCTCGCCGTTATAGGTCAGAACCTGCGAGCCGAATGCCATGGGCTGGTGGCCACCTTCGGACAAATCCAAGATGGCCAGGCGGCGGTGCGCCAGCGCAACGCCGGGTTCGCCCCAGGTTCCTTCGCCGTCCGGTCCGCGATGCTGCAGACGCCGCGCCATGCTGCGGGCGAGTTCCACGCTGGCCCGCGGACTGACAATGCCGGCTATTCCACACATGCCGCGCAGTTTAGCAGCCCGCAGGCGACAAACATGGGCGGGGCACGCCGCAGCGAGGTAGCGCTAGCCATCGGGCAGCGGTTCGTTTAGGGTGCGGGCTGGAGCTGCAAACACATGGCAACACCCGCCGATCAACGACTGCTGGAACTGCTGGACAAATGGCTGAAGAGCCTCGAGCTCCACGCCAAATATTCTTCGCTCGACGACGAGAGCTATTGGAAGATCCAGCCCTGGGTGGAACATCAGAGACCGAGCCGCTGGATCATCGATCTGGCGACGCAAAAGACCCTGGCCTTGCGCGCCCATGTCCAAGAGCGCGTACAAATGGCCGACGCCCAATACTCGGATTCGCTGGAACTGATGATCTTCCTCGCCAACCTCGTGGGTTCTGAACATATCGAGCGTTTCATACCGGTCGCCGAGGCTGACAACGAGCGTTCCTTGGTCCCGCCTCCGGCCACCGACGCGACCACCACCAACGTCGCCGTCACGGCCACCCGGGAAATGCCGAAATTCGTGGCCGCGAAACGCGCGCCGCCCGCCACCGGCACGGCACAGGTGGCCCGCACTGAACGCCGGGCGGCGGTCCAGCCCAAACCGGCCGCCAAGCCTGCGCCCAAGCCGCCTGCGAAAACGCCTGCGAAGCCCGCCGCCAAGCCCGGCAAAAATCCGGCCGGCGTGCCCGCCGATAACGGACCTTCGGATGACGCGCGCGCGCAGGTCGTCGGTGACGCGGCTCGCTTGATGCAATGGGGACGCAAGTGGTACGAATTACCCGAACTCATCGCACGCATGGCAGGGCGGCCCTCATTGCCCGAAGTACGGCGTATACTCAAAGAAAATAAAGGCGTCATCGATGCAAAAGTCGGGGGCGCTTAGCCGGGGGCGCCTAGCCGGTAAGCGCGTTTGACCGTAAGCGGCGTTGTCCGCGATTGGGTTCGCGCGTAAAAAAATTTTGAACCTCCTTAAGTTATGAACGCTCAAAGGCGCCCATGATCACGACGAAAAATTTATCCAAGCGTTATGGCGACAAACTGGCTGTCGATGACCTGACCTTCAGTGTGTCGCCCGGCGAGGTGCTGGGTTTCCTGGGGGCCAACGGCGCCGGCAAGTCGACGACCATGCGCATGATCGCAGGCTTCATTTCGCCGACGGCGGGTGCAGTCTCGGTGTGCGGCTACGACATCGAGCGTTCACCCGTGGCTGCCAAATCCTGCATGGGGTATCTGCCGGAGGGTGCTCCCAGCTACGGCGAGATGACGGTCGCCGAATTTCTGGATTTCATCGCCGATGTACGCGGCCTGACGGGCGGCAAGCGGCGCGAACGGCGCGCCGTCGTAATCGACCGCCTGGGCCTGGCGCCCGTGATCGAACAGGTCATCGAAACGCTGTCCAAAGGCTTCAGGCGCCGCGTCGGACTCGCTCAGGCGCTGATTCACGATCCGCAGGTCCTGATCCTGGACGAGCCCACCGACGGCCTCGATCCAAATCAAAAACACGAAGTGCGGCGCCTGATCAATGAGTTGAGCAAGGACAAGTTGGTCATCGTCTCGACTCACATCCTGGAGGAAGTTCACGAGGTGTGCACACGCGCGATCATCATCGCCAATGGCCGCATCGTTGCCGACGAAACCCCGACCGCGCTGGAAGCGCGCTCGCGCTACCACCACGCCGTCAGCCTGCGCTTCGAGAAATCCGAGCAACTCGAGGCGGCGCGGCGCGAAATCGCCTTGCTTCCGGAAGTCGCACAAGTTGAATCCGATGAGCGTGAGCTCAGGCTGACCGCGGTACCGAAGCCCGGCGCCGACACCCTAGCCGCGGTCAGTGCCGTGATCGTCAAGCACAACTGGGACGTGCCCGAGCTGCATCTGGAATCGGGCCGTCTCGATGAGGTCTTTCGCTCCCTCACGCAGCCGCCCGGCATCGCCGTGTCCGAAACGGTGTTGGGAGCCGGCGCGTGAACAAAGTATTCGTGATCTTCCGGCGCGAATTGCGCAGCTATTTCGCCACTCCCTTGGCCTACGTCTTTATCGTCATCTTCTTAGGCATGGCGGCGGTGTTCACATTCCAGGTGGGAGGCTTTTTCGAGCGCGGTCAGGCGGATTTGCAGCCCTTCTTTCGCTGGCATCCCTGGCTGTACCTGGTGCTGATACCGGCGATTTCGATGCGCTTGTGGGCCGAGGAGCGCAACAGCGGCAGCATTGAACTGCTCATGACTCTGCCCCTCACGCTGTGGCAGGCGGTGATGGGTAAATTCCTGGCCGCCTGGTGCTTTGCCGGAATCGCCCTGCTGTTGACGTTCCCGATCTGGATCACTGTGAACTACTTAGGTTCGCCCGACAACGGCGCCATCGCCGCGGCATACCTGGGCAGCCTCTTGATGGCCGGCGGCTTCTTGTCCATCGGCATGTGCCTCTCGGCCGCCACGCGCAATCAGGTGATCGCGTTCATCACGGCGGCGTTGGTCGGCTTCATATTCCTGTTGGCGGGATTTCCTCTAGTGCTCGATTTCGTGCGCGGCATCTTGCCGCAGGCCATCGTGGATGCGATTGCCTCGTTAAGTTTCTTTACTCACTTCGAAGCGATCTCCAAGGGCGTCATCGACTTGCGCGACCTCGTGTATTTCGGCGCTTTGATCGCCTTCTGGTTGGCCGCCACGGCCTTGGTACTCGACATGAAAAAGGCGGAATAAGTGAACGGCAGTCGCTGGCGGAGAACGGGTTTTGGGATCGGGGGGTTGATCGCGCTCGCCGTGTTGTTCCTCGGCGTGGTCATGCTGTCGAATGTCGGGCTGCGCGGCCTGCGCCTCGACCTGACGCAGAATCGGCTCTACACCTTGAGTCCCGGCACGCAGCAGGTGCTGGCCGAGCTCAAGGAACCGATCAACTTGTACTTTTATTTTTCGCGCGAAGCGGCCGCAAAGCAGGCGCCGCTGGTCATGCCCTATGCCACCCGAGTGCGCGAATTCCTCGAGGAACTGGCGGCTCGATCCGGCGGTAAAATCCACCTGCGCGTGGTCGATCCGCAGCCCTTCTCCGACGACGAGGATCGCGCCGGCGAATTCGGGCTGCAATCGCTGCAGTCCGGCGCCGGCGACGCGCTCTATTTTGGCTTGGCAGGCACCAACTCCACGGATGGGCGCACGGCGATACCCAGTTTCCAAGCGGACCGCGAGGAGTTTTTGGAATACGACGTCGTGAAACTCATCAACGATCTGGGTACGCCGAAAAAGCCGGTGGTCGGTTTGATGAGCAGCTTGGGCCTGCAAGGGCAATTCAACCCCGCGACGGGCCAGATGGGCCAAGCGTGGCCGATTGTCACGCAACTTCAGGATCTGTTCACGCTGCGCACGCTCACGGCCGACGTCGATCACATCGACAAGGACGTCGATGTGCTGATGTTGGTGCATCCGAAGCGATTGCAGCCCAAGACCTTGTACGCCATCGATCAGTTCGTGATGCGCGGCGGCAGAGTTCTGCTGTTCGTCGATCCCAATTCGGGTGCGGACACCGCCGGCCAGGATCCGTCCAATCCCTTGGGCGGAGCCATGGCCGATCATTCGTCCGATCTGAAGCCGCTGCTCGAGGCCTGGGGCGTGGACTACGATGCCACCAAGGTCATCGGCGATTTGGAGCGGGGCTTGGAGGTCCGCACCAGCATGCAAGCTCCGCCCGTGCGCCACATCGGCATCCTCGGACTTACCCGCGCCGAGATGAATCAGAAGGACGTGGTATCGGCGTCGCTCGAAAAGATCAACCTCGCGACCTCGGGCTTTCTCACCGCGCGCGCCGGCGCCAAGAGCCGCTTCGAACCACTGCTGCAGAGTTCGACGAGCGCCGCGCCAATTCCCGCAGCGCGCTTCACTGCGCTCACCGACCCCTCCATCCTGCGCGACGGCTTCAAGCCGACCGGAGTTCGCTATGCCCTGGCGGCGCGTGTGTCCGGTCCCCTGGAATCGGCGTATCCGCAAGGCGCGCCGCCGGACCAAAAACCCGCCGCCGGTCCGCCGCTCGCCCATTTGGCCAAATCGAGCGTACCCGCCAATATCGTCATCATCGCCGACACGGACCTGTTGATGGATTATATGTGGGTGCAAACACGCGAGCTGTTTGGTCAACGCGTCGCGCAGGCCTTCGCCAACAACGGCGATTTCGTGGCCAATATTCTCGATAACTTGAGCGGCTCGAGCGCCTTGATCAGCGTTCGAGGGCGCGCTTCATTCTCGCGGCCGTTCGAGCGTGTGGAAGCGCTCAGGCGTCAGGCGGACGATCGGCTGCGCGGCAAAGCCTTGGAGCTGCAAGCCGAACTACAGCAGACGGAAACCAAGCTCACCGAACTGCAGAGCAAGCGCAACGATCAATCCTCGCTCGCGCTGTCGCCCGAACAGG
>JANXZQ010000431.1 GCA_025355445.1 Gammaproteobacteria bacterium | reverse complement strand
CTAGGGAAGACCACCTTGGCTCATGTTATCGCCAACGAAATGGGAGCGCATATTCGGGTTACTTCAGGACCGGCGATTGAAAAGAGCGGGGACCTATCCGGGCCGAACTTCCAAGTATAACGCGATTTCAGACCCCGTCAACCACCGGGAAGTCTCGAAAAACGCGTTTCAACTGGAAGGGCGCGCAGTATAGCCCTGGGTTTGAGCCTGTCAACCGCTTGTATTAATTCTCTGCTCCGTTCGAAGTGCACCCGTATTTCCTGGACTTTTGCAAGCAAGGTTTGCCGCAGAGCCTGCTTGGTTTGCCGTAATTTAGGCGTTTCCCGCAGTCAATCGCGCCACTTTCCTCTGCGCGGGCGAGCGCCGTGGGTTCGGTGCACTTTTATTTGGACGACGCGCGACGTACAGCCAAACCCATCGCGGCAAACGAGAGGCTTTCGATTGACCCGGTAGATAGTGGCGGCTAGCCTACTGCGCTCGCCAGGAAATCGAACCCATGCCGGTGCGTCGCAACAACTCCCAAAAGTCATTCTTGCCCCGGCGACTCAAGCAGCCGCTGACGCGGCTCGCGTCCTACGCCGCGCTCGCATGCGTGGCGCTGTTGCTGTGGCATGCAGGGCGCGACACCCCCGCGACTTTGGCCAACGCCGTGGCGCCACAGATTCATCCCAATTCAACGCCGAGGCTTGCAGCGGCAATCCCGTTGGCCGCCGGCGCCGCAGCAAACGTGGGTGGCGCACCGCCGTTGGTGGAACGAGCGGGCGTCGGCGCGACCATCGAGGTGATCGTCGGCAGGAACGACACCCTGGATGCTATTTTCCGCCGCATGGCTCTCGACACCGCGGACCTGGCCGCAATCCGTCGCTTGCCGGGCATTCGCCAGAGCTTGGATTTCCTGCGGCCGGGCGACGCCATCAAAGTCAGGCATACCGACGGCGAGATCAAGGAGCTTACGCGCCGGGTAAGCGAAACTCAGACTCTCAATGTGGTACGCGAGGACGCCGGCTTCGCAGTAAAGATGATCGACAATCCGGTGCAGACGCGGATTCGCACGGCCACTGCGACGATCGATTCCTCGCTGTTTCAAGCCGCCGAAGCGGCCAATATTTCAGACTTCGTGGCGCTGAAACTCGCCAATGTATTTGCATGGGACATCGACTTCGTACTCGATATTCGCGAAGGCGATCGCTTCACCGCCGTTTACGAACAGATTTACCAGGACGGGAACTACCTCCACGATGGTGAGGTGCTTGCGGCCGAATTCGTCAATAACGGCAAGGTGTATCGAGCGGTGCGCTTCGTAACGGATAGCGGCGGCGTCGGCTACTACACCCCCGACGGTTTGCCCATGCGCAAGGCCTTCCTGCGCGCCCCCGTGGAATTCACGCGAGTCAGCTCGGTGTTCAATCCGCACCGCTTGCATCCCATCCTGAATCTGATTCGCGGGCACATGGGCACAGACTATGCGGCGCCCACGGGCACACCTGTGCATGCCGCCAGCGACGGTCGTGTCAGTTTTGCGGGCCGTAGAGGCGGCTACGGCAATGCCGTGGTACTAGCCCACACCAGCAGCGTGTCGACGCTTTACGGCCACATGTCCCGCTTTGCCAGGAATGTGCGCACGGGCTCGCATGTGCAGCAGGGCGATATCATCGGCTACGTGGGCATGACAGGACTTGCCACCGGTCCCCACCTGCACTACGAATACCTGGTGAATGGCGTGCACAAGAATCCGCAAACAGTGCAGTTGCCCGGCGCCGAACCGCTGCGCGCGGAAGCGTTGCAAAAATTTCGCGGCGCGGTGGCGCCGCTGCTCGCCGACTTATCGCCGCGCCAGGTTGCCTCCAGCGCGTCCGCCGGCCCGCTCGTCACGCCGGCCCAGTCAATGGGTTCGGCCGCCGCGGGTCCGGTGGCCGCCGAGTCGGGCGCCGGCAGCCTATTCAGCATTTCGTCCGTTCTCCACGATTCGCGCCTGGGTCCAGGCGACGATCGCTCACAGAGCACGATCAATTGATTTGCTCATAAGATCGGACCGGCGCTGCAAATGGGCTACTACTTAGGTCTGATGTCCGGTACCAGCATGGATGCCATAGATGCGGCGCTGGTCGACTTCGACACTTTACCTCTGCGAATCATTGGCGCGAGCGCTACGGCCTTCGACCCGCCGCTCAAACGGCGCATCGCCGCGCTCCTCGACTCGGCCGACCGTGTCGCGCTCGATGAACTTGGACAGATCGATGTGGAACTGGGGCGGGCCTTTGCCGAAACTGCGCTCACCCTGTTGCGCGGCGCCGGCGTCAGTCCCGACCGCGTAACGGCGATCGGCAGCCACGGGCAAACTTTGCGCCATCGCCCCGACTTGCCCACTCCCTTCACCTGGCAGATCGGCGATCCCAACAGCCTCGCCGAAATGACAGGGATCACGGTGGTGGCCGATTTTCGACGCCGTGACGTCGCCGCCGGCGGGCAGGGCGCACCGCTCCTGCCTGTATTTCACGATCAGGTATTCCGCAGCAACGACGAGGATCGAGTCATCGTCAATCTGGGCGGAATTGCCAATATCACCATCCTCAAGCGCGACGCCACGGTTACCGGCTTCGACACCGGACCTGCCAACCGGTTGCTCGACGCCTGGATCTCCTTGCATCAAAGCAAAGATTTCGATGCCGACGGAGCCTGGGCGAGCATGGGGCGCTGCGACGACACGCTGCTCGCCGAATTGTTGGAAGAACCCTACTTGAGATTACCGCCGCCGAAGAGTACCGGCCGCGAGCTGTTCAATTTGCCCTGGCTCAAGAGCAAGCTCGGGCGCCCTTCCCGCAGGCCCGAGGACGTGCAGGCTACTTTGCAGCAATTCACGGCCGTATCGGTCGGCGCGGCAGCGCGCAAGTACGCCCCCGGCGCCTCGCTCTACCTATGCGGCGGCGGCGCGCACAACACAGCCTTGCAAGGAGCCATAGCCCGACAGGTGGCGCCGAGCCGCGTCGCCACCACCGCGGCGCTGGGTCTCGACCCCGACTACGTCGAGGCAGTCGCTTTTGCGTGGTTCGCGCGGCGCACCCTCGAAGGATTACCCTCCAGCGCCGCCAGCGTGACCGGGGCCCGGGGCGCACGAATCCTCGGTGGTGTGTATCGTCACGCTTAGGTGCCCATGAACGACACTGATTTACAAACACCGCAGCTCTACATCAATCGCGAACTGTCGTTTCTGGAGTTCAATCGGCGCGTGTTGGAGCAGGCCAAGGACAGCCGCGTCCCGTTGCTCGAGCGAGTGCGGTTTCTTTGCATCTCGTGCGCCAACCTCGACGAGTTCTTCGAGATCCGCGTCGCCAGTCTCAAAGAGCTGCTGGAGGCAGGCGCTTTACAGGGCGGCCCGGACGGCTTGTCGGTTCCCGAGCAGCTGAAGGCGATTCGTGCGCGCGCCGTGCGCTTGGTTGACGAGCAGTATCAGTTGCTGAACGACGTGCTCATGCCGGAGCTCAGCAAGATGGGCGTGGTATTCGTTTCACCGGACATGTGGACCGAGGCGCAGGCCGCCTGGCTCGCCGACTATTTCAGCCGTGAAGTCGAGCCCGTATTGAGCCCGCTGGCTCTGGATCCGGCGCGGCCGTTCCCCAAAATACTCAACAAGAGCTTGAACTTCGCGGTGGTGGTCGAAGGCGAAGACGGATTCGGCCGCAACAGCGGACTGGCGGTGGTGCAGGCTCCGCGTTCCCTGCCGCGGATCATCAGGCTGCCCGATGAGCTCGGCAGCCGCAACTTCGTGTTCTTGGGGACCATCGTCGAGGCCTTCGTTTCCAAGCTGTTCGCCGGCATGAATATGCGCGGCTGCTACCAGTTTCGGGTGACACGCAACAGCGATCTTTTCGTCGAGCAGGAAGAAGTCGACGATCTGCTGCGCGCGGTGGAAGGCGAACTCGCCTCGCGCCGTTTCGGCGATGCGGTACGGCTGGAGACCGCGCATGATTGCCCGGACGAAATCCTCACCTACCTCTTGGGCCAATTTGGCCTTACCGCCGATGACCTCTACAAGGTCCCTGGCCAGGTCAATTTGAATCGCCTCATGGCGGTGTACGACTTGGTGGACCGCACCGAACTGAAGTTCGCGCCGTTCGCGCCGAGTGTTCCCGAGCGCCTGCGCGTGGGCAGCGATATATTTTCCACCTTGCGGGCCGGTGACGTGTTGCTGCATCACCCCTTCCAGGCATTCGGACCCATTGCGGATTTCATCAAGCAGGCGGCAAGCGACCCGCAGGTGCTGGCCATCAAGCAAACCCTGTATCGGGCCGGCAGCGATTCCACCATCGTCAGCGCGCTCGCCGAAGCCGCGCAGGCGGGCAAGGACGTTACCGTCATCATCGAGCTGCGAGCGCGCTTCGATGAGGAAGCGAACATCGAACTCGCCACTAGGCTCCAAGAAGCCGGCGCGCACGTGATGTACGGTGTGTTCGGCTTCAAGACGCACGCCAAGCTCGTCATGGTCGTGCGCCGCGAGGACAAGGGCCTGCGCCGCTACTGTCACCTGGGCACCGGCAACTATCACCCCAAGACCGCCCGCCTTTACACCGACTACGGCCTGATGACCGCCGACGAATCCATCGGCGAGGACATTCACGAGATATTCCTGCAATTGACCGGCCTCACCCGGGTTCCGCGTCTGCGCAAGCTTCTGCACGCGCCGTTCACCCTGCATCAGGCGCTGCTGGCCAAGATCGAGCGGGAGTCCGTCCATGCGGGTGCAGGCAAGCCTGCGCGCATCATTGCCAAGCTCAACGCACTCACCGAGCCCACCATCATCCAAGCCCTGTACAAGGCCTCTCGCGCCGGCGTGAACATCGATCTCATCGTACGCGGTGTGTGTTGCCTGAGGCCCGGTGTGCCGGGGGTCTCCGACCGCATCAAGGTGCGTTCCATTATCGGCCGCTTTCTCGAACATTCTCGCGTCTATTATTTCGAGAATGCCGGCGCGCGCGAGATCTACTGCGGCAGCGCCGATTGGATGGACAGGAACTTGTTCCGGCGCATCGAGGTTGCGTTCCCAGTCGAGGCAGCCGAATTGCAGGCGCGCGTCGCAGATGATTTGGAACTGTACCTTGCCGACGACGTGCAAGCCTGGGTCATGAATTCGGAGGGCCGTTACTCGCGAGCCGAGAATACCGAAGATTTGAGCGCTCAAGCGCGACTGCTCAGCCTGCATGACGAGCGGGTGGCATTCATGGACGCCTGAAGAGGCGCGGGCGGCGGCGCGGCCAGCCCTGGCCTGGCCGCTCAGACGATGTTCAGGCGAAAGCCGGCGTCCTTCAAGTACTGCCGCTCCTGCTCGAGATCCTCGAGAGTGAGCGGGTGCTCCTTCATCCAGCCCTGCGGCAATCCCATGTTCACCGTGCGCCCCTTGACCTTGAGATTTACCTCCGGCAACGGCTGCGGACTGCGTCCGCGGTGCAGCAGCACCGCAAGGCGCAGCAGCACGGTCAAAAACTCCGCGTGCCGATCCCAGGGCGGCAGCAAGTCCTCCAGCGATTCGAATGATAATTGCCGACGGTGCCCGCCGACCAAAGCCGACAACAACAGCTGTTCCTCGCGCGGAAAGCCCGGCATGTCGGCATGCTGCAGCAGGTACGCGCTGTGCCGGTGGTACTTGGAGTGCGCGATGTCGAGGCCTGATTCGTGCAGCCTCGCCGCCCAGCGCAGCACCGATTCCGCAAGCGGATCTTCCAGCCCCCAATCCGATTCGACTTGCTCGAGCAGGGCGACCGCCGTCTTTTCGACTCGATCCGCCTGGACGCCGTCGACGTGATAGCGCATTTCCATGGCGCGCACGCTGCGCACCCGGGCGTCTTCATCCGTGAAGCGGCCCATGAGATCGTACAGCAGGCCTTCGCGCATGGCGCCCTCTGCCACCCGGACACGGTCGATGCCGAAGTTCTCGACGATTTCCAGCAGTATTGCGAGTCCGGCGGGAAACACCGGCGCACGCTCGGCATCCACGTCCGGAAGGTCGAGCTCGTCCACATGGCCGGCCGCGACCACCCGCTCGGCGAGTAACCGCAGGTTGTCGAGAGTGATGCGCGGCGATTCGGGGTTGAGCCGGCGCAGCACATCGCCGATGACGCGCACGGTTCCTGAACTGCCGAATGCCTGCAGCCAACCGAGCTTGCGGTAGGCCTCTTGAACCGGCTCGAGCTCGAGCCTGACCGCAGTGCGCGCACGCTCGAAACGCTTCTCGGAAATCTTGCCGTCATCGAAACAAACGGCGCTCAAGCCCACGCAGCCCACCGAGAGGCTTTCCAACAGCAACGGACTGAAGCTCTCGCCGATCACGACCTCGGTCGAACCTCCGCCGATATCGATCACCAGCCGCTTGTCCGGGCTCATAGGACTCGTATGCACGACCCCGGAATAGATCAGGCGCGCCTCTTCCAGTCCGGAGATGATTTCGATGGGATGCCCGAGCGCAGCACGGGCACGCTCCAGAAACCATCGCTTGCGCTTGGCCCGCCGCAGGGAACTGGTGCCGACCACTCGCACGCTATCGGCATGCATGGCGCGCAATCGCTGTCCGAAGCGTTCGAGGCAGCGCAGGGCGCGATCAGTGGCGGCATCGTCGAGACGTCCGCTATCGCCCAAGCCTGCGGCCAAGCGCACCATTTCCCGCAGTCGATCCAGAATGACCAGCTGGCCGTGCGAATGACGCGCCACGACCATGTGAAAGCTATTGGAACCCAAATCGACGGCGGCGAGCACGTCGGGTACGACACGGCCGCCGCTCATCTACTGGATCAACATTCTTAGGCCGAGAATGAGGACCCGCAACCGCAGGTTGTTTTCGCTTTCGGGTTTCGAATGACGAACTGCGCGCCCTGCAGATCCTCCTTGTAGTCGATCTCCGCGCCCATGAGGTATTGCGCACTCATGGGGTCAACCAGCAACTGCACGCCGTGGTTCTCGACGCAGAAATCGCCCTCCTCGATCTTCTCATCGAAGGTGAATCCATATTGGAAGCCCGAGCAGCCTCCGCCGGAGACGAACACCCGCAGCTTGAGGTTCGGGTTCGCTTCCTCGCGGATCAACTCGCCTACCTTGCCGGCCGCGGCGTCGGTAAAAACCAGCACATTGGGCAGGGGCGGGACCAGTTCGCCGGAACTCACCGATTCAGATGTTGCATTCATACGCTGTATTCTACCCCGCCGGCCACCGGCCAATCAAAGTTCCGGACTCTCTTTGGGACCGGGTTCACCTCCGCCGGTGCCTCCATTGACCCGATGGATCAGCTTTCCATTGATTTGGGCGCCAACGGCCGTTTCAATGACGCTGTAGTTAACATTGCCCAGAACGCGCGCCTTTGCGCCGAGTTCGATCCGGCCGCTCGCCTCAATGTCGCCTTTGACGACGCCGTTGAGGAGGACATTGGGCGCAATCACCGACCCTTCGATACCGCCCTGCTCGCTCACGGACAGAAAGGTTCCCACAGCCGCGTCGCCTTTGACGTTGCCATTGATGTAGCCGTCGAGATGCAAGCCACCGCTAAATTCGATGTCGCCGTTGATGCGGGTCTTCGTGCCGATCAACGTGTCAACCTTCGCGTTCTTAGTCTGTTTCTGTTTGAACATTTGCTTCACCCTTACCCGCTGGATTGGCTTCCGTCTCCACCGACATTCCCTGTGCTTTCCAAACAAAGGCCTG
>JANXZQ010000423.1 GCA_025355445.1 Gammaproteobacteria bacterium | reverse complement strand
CGCGCTCTCCGGCCTGCCATCGCTTTGGGCCGGCCTCCTCATCGGCAACGCGTGCTTCTTCGCCGGTCTCTACTTCGTCTACCGCCTCACCGAGCTCGAGTTCGATGCGCGGTCAGGGGAAGTCACGGCGATCAAGCGCGTCCCTGCGGGCTACGGCAAAGTCGCGGTCATCGAGGAACTCCAGCATCGCTTAGGAGTCACGCCCGATCGAGTGATCTACATCGGCGACGGCAGTTCCGATGTTCATGTCATGCTGCACGTCAACAACCACGACGGCTTTACCATTGCCGTCTCCGAGAACAAGCAACTCGCGCGGATTGCCAAGCGCACCATACTCAGCGACAACGCATTCAGCATCATGGTGCCCATCTTGGATCAGCTGCTGCACTGGGAGACGCGCGATATTCGAGCCCTGTTCGAATCATACGGTTTGACGCTGAACGAGTGGGAAAAGGAACGCACCGATCGGGTGAAGATCAGCGGCGCCGCATGAGTCATGTCCTGATAGAGTGCGTGGGATGGGCGGCGACCGCCGTTTTCGTCGCATCGTATTTTTTCGCCCGGCCCACCTTGCTGCGCGGCGTGCAGATGATGGGCGCGCTGCTCTGGATCGGCTATGGGCTGCTGATCAACGCCACGCCGGTGATTGTGGCCAATGTGCTGGTGTTCTCGGCGGCTGCATGGACCATCTTTCGCAAGGAACGCCCGCTCGGCGGCAATTCGTAGCCGTCGGTCAGCGTGCGCAGAAATGCCACAATGTCCGCAATATCGCCGTCGTTGAATGCGGGCGTTGCCCCCGCTTGCCGATCGAAGGGAGCCTGCGTATCGACGTTGCTCCGGTAGTCCGCGGGCAAATCGTCGAATTTCACCATAGGGCTCTTCGCGCCGCGCGAATACCATTTCTCGGGCGCCGTGTCTCTCTCAGCGTAAAAACGCACCACATCTTCCAATTGACGAAACACGCCGTTATGGAAATACACGCCGCGCAGCGCCGTATTGCGCAAGGAAGGCGTGCGAAACAGGCCGCAGTATTGTTTTTCCGCCGCGAGGTCCGTACGCAGCGGCCCGCACAATCCAAGATCATAGTACCGACGGTCCGCATTCGCGGGGATGGCGGCGTTGCGCGGCGCGCCGACCGCGGCATAACCGAAGTCCGTGAACTGCGGAAAAGCGCCGTTGCGCATCGCGCTCGGATGACAACGAACGCAATTCCCCTTGGCCGGATCGTTAAAGGCCGCGAGACCCCGTAATTCACTGCCGCTCAGCGAGATCTGGTGTCGCAGATACGCATCGTACTTGCTGTCGTACGGGTAGAACTGTGCCGGACTCTGCTGAAATGTTTCGAGCACCAGAAGGACGGCCTTGAACGCGGTTGTCTTGTCGTCGAACACATGACCGCCGAAGGTGTCGCGAAATTGCGCCGCGTAATGCGCCCGCTCGACTTTTGCGACCACCGCATCGACGCCGGGGTTCGCCATCTCGAATGGCGAGAACAGCGGCAGCCGCGCCTGATCATGGGCCGACTTGGCGCGGCCGTCCCAGGTGCGGCCGCCGGCGGGACCCTGGTCGAGACTGTCGTCGCCCTCGTCCTCGACATAGTGTTCCGTGAAGGGCGGTACGTTTTGGCTATAGGTGAGCGACGGCACAGCGCGCACGCCGGGACGCCGGCCGTCGCTGCCGGCGCGCTGCACCGGCACGTCGTTCGGCGGTCCGAAAGCCCGCTTCGGATCATGGCACGTGGCGCACGCCACTTTGCCGGATGCCGACAAGGAGGCATCGAAGAATAGCTCTCGGCCAAGCGCCGTCATGGCGGCGCTTGCGGGAACCTTCTCGAAGGAATTGGCGTAGAACGGCGCATCGTCCGTGAGCGCGACGGCGCAGACGATGCTTGCCGCGGTGCAGATCAATGCCATCGTCATGGCTGCGGCACGGACGCCGCGAAATCGGTTGTTGTGCGCCAAGCTGGGGCTGCCGCTAGTGCACCGAGGTGCCGCCCCCGCCCGCAACCCCCACATTGAATACTCGGGCAACGTCGACTGCGTCGAACACATAGGCACGGTTGCAAAAATCGCAGCGCACCTCGACTTCACCGCGCTCCGCGAGGATGGAGCGCGTTTCCTCTTCACCCAGGCCCTGCAGCATGCCGCCCACCCTTTCGCGCGAACACCGGCAACGAAAATACACAGGCGACGGCTCGAACAGGCGCACATCATCCTCGTTGAACAGGCGGTGAAGAATCTGCGCATCCGTCAAACTGCGCAATTCCTCCGCAGTCAGGGTCTCGCCGATCAACTGCACGCGCCGCCAGGCATCATCGACGGCTGCGATGTCCAACTGCGGTTGGGAGTCGGATGCCGGAAGTTTCTGGATCAGCATACCCGAAAGCCCGGTCGCATCGGCATGCAGCCAGAGGCGGGTGGGCAACTGCTCGGAATTCTCGAAATAACCCTGCAGAGACTCGGCCAGGCGCCGGCCCGCAATAGGCACAATTCCTTGGTAGCGCCGCGAGCCGTCGTCGGTTTCCAAAGTGACGGTGAGATTGCCGGTGCCGATCAGGTCGGCTATCGGGGCGGCGGTGCCCACGCCTGTGCCGGTGCCGATGGCCGTAAGCCCCCCCTCTCGATATCGTGCCAGACCGCGCACTCCGAGGCCGCTCGAGCATTGCGCCAACAGCAGATGCAGGGGTCCGTCGCCCTGCAATTGCAGCGACAAAACCCCCTCGAACTTGATGGTCGCGGCCAGCAGCAGCGAGGCTACCACCGCTTCGCCCAAGGTATCGCGGATCGCCGCCGGGTACTCGCGATGCTCGATCAAGGCGCGCCATGCCGCGTCCAAATGCACCAGGTGTCCGCGAATCGGGTAGTCCTCGAACATGAATCGGTGCAGACAGTCGCGGTCATGCATGGGAACCGCCGTGCACCCTTAAGGAGGCGCGCCGAGCTTGGCTTTGAGCAATTCGTTGAGTTGCGCAGGATTTGCCTTGCCTTCAGTCGCCTTCATCACTTGGCCGACGAAGAAGCCGAATAATTTGTCCTTGCCGGACCGGTAATCGGCGAGTTGTTTCGGGTTGGCGGCCAGCACGGCGTCAATCACGCCTTCGATGGCGCCGGAGTCGGTGATCTGCTTCAGGCCCTTCGCCTCGATAATGGCATCCGCGGTCGCGCCCTGCGACCACATCGCCTCGAAGACTTCCTTGGCGATCTTTCCCGAGATGGTTGCATCGACGATGCGCAGCAACAGGCCGCTCAAATGCACCGGGGAAACGCGCGAGAACACAATGTCGACGCTGTCGCGATTGAGTGCGCTCGATAGTTCGCCCATCACCCAATTGGCGGCGAGCTTGGCGTGCCCGGAGCCCAAACCGGCGGCCACCGCCTCGAAATACGCGCCGAGCTCGCGGCTCGCGGAGAGCACCCCGGCATCATAGGCGGACAAGCTGAAGTCCCGGGCGAACCGCGCGGACTTCTCGTCCGGCAGCTCCGGCAAGGTCGCGCGCACGGCCTCGATGAACGCCTCATCGATGTGCACGGGCAACAGATCGGGGTCGGGAAAATAGCGGTAATCGTTCGCCTCCTCCTTGGAGCGCATGGAGCGGGTCTCGTCCTTGTCCGAATCGTACAGCCGCGTCTCCTGCAACACCGTGCCGCCGCTCTCGAGCAGGTCGATCTGACGTGCGACTTCGAAATGAATTGCCTTCTCGACGAAGCGAAAGGAATTCAAATTCTTGATTTCGGCGCGCGTGCCGAATTTTTCGCGCCCGCGCGGCCGCACCGAGACATTGGCATCGCAGCGAAACGATCCTTCCTGCATGTTGCCATCGCAAATCTCGAGGTAGCGCACCAGGGTGTGGATCTTCTTCATGTACGCCACCGCCTCCTTGGCCGAGCGCATATCGGGCTCGGAGACGATCTCGAGGAGCGGCGTGCCGGCACGATTCAAATCGATACCGCTGGCATTGGCCAACCCCTCGTGCAGGGACTTGCCGGCATCCTCCTCAAGATGCGCGCGGGTCACGCCGATGATCTTGACGGTGCCGTCATCAAGCACGACCGCCAGCTTTCCCTGCTTCACCACGGGCAGCTCGTACTGGCTGATCTGATAGCCCTTGGGCAAATCGGGATAGAAGTAATTCTTGCGCGCGAACACCGAGCGGCGCGCCACTTCGGCACCGATGCTGAGGCCAAACTTGACCGCCATGCGCACCACGTCGCCGTTCAGCACGGGCAGTACACCGGGATATGCCAAATCCACGAGGTCCGCCTGGGCGTTGGGGGGTGCACCATACGCCGTCGCCGAGCCGGAGAAAATCTTCGATTTGGTGGCGAGCTGCGCGTGTATTTCCAGCCCGATGACTACTTCCCAATCGGTCATCACTCGAACCCGTGCGGTTCGGCTATCGTTGCGAGGCGCCGAAGGATTTGTTGGACCTGTATAAACGAT
>JANXZQ010000407.1 GCA_025355445.1 Gammaproteobacteria bacterium | reverse complement strand
GGAATATTTCCAGACGATCAATCCTGCCACCCAGGACGTGCTCGCCGAAGTGGCGCGCGGCGGCGAGCGTGAAATCGGCGCTGCGGTCGCCGCCGCGAAAGCGGCATTTCCCGGCTGGGCCGGCAAGCCCGCGCCCGAGAGGGCGGCGCTATTGCGCCGGCTCGGGGACTTGATCGCGAAACATGTACCGGAGATTGCAAGAACCGAGACGGAGGACACCGGCCAGGTCATCACGCAAACCGCCATGCAATTGGTGCCGCGCTCGGCCGATAATTTTTACTACTTTGCGGAGATGTGCGTGCGGGTGGATGGCCACACGTATCCCACGGCGACGCATCTCAATTACACGCTGTTTCACCCCGTCGGCGTGTGCGCGCTGATCTCCCCCTGGAACGTGCCCTTCATGACGTCGACATGGAAAGTCGCGCCCGCACTCGCCTTCGGCAACACGGCCGTCCTCAAGATGAGCGAACTGTCGCCTATGTCGGCGGCGCGGCTGGGCGAATTGGCGCTGGAAGCCGGAATACCCGCGGGGGTGCTCAACATCGTCCATGGCTACGGCGCCGAGGCGGGCGAGCCGCTGTGCCGGCACCCCGACGTGCGGGCGATTTCCTTCACCGGTTCGACGGCAACGGGAAACCGTATCGTGAAGGCGGCGGGCTTGAAGAAATTTTCCATGGAATTGGGCGGCAAGAGTCCCTTTATCATTTTCGACGATGCGGATCAGGCGCGCGCACTCGATGCGGCGCTGTTCATGATTTTTTCCAATAATGGCGAACGCTGCACGGCGGGTTCGCGCATCCTGGTGCAAAAATCCATCTATGCGGACTTCGTACAGAAGTTCGTCGATCGCGCACGGCGCATCGCGATTGGTGATCCGCTCGATCAGAGAACCATCATCGGGCCGATGATCAGTACGAACCATCTGGAGAAGGTTCGGCGCTATATCGAGATGGGCCCGAAGGAGGGCGCAATCTTGATGTGCGGCGGGTTGGACTCTCCGCCGATGGACGGCGCGCTTAAGAAAGGCAATTTCGTGCAGGCCACGGTGTTCGCGGATGTGGCCAATGGCATGAGAATCGCCCAGGAAGAGATCTTCGGGCCGGTCGCCTGCCTCATTCCTTTTGTCGATGAGGCGGACGCCATCGCCAAGGCCAATGATATCGCCTACGGCTTGAGCAGCTATGTGTGGAGCGAGAACTTGGGCCGTGCGCACCGCGTTGCCGCCGCCGTAGAGGCGGGCATGTGCTTCGTCAACAGCCAGAACGTTCGCGATCTGCGCCAGCCGTTCGGCGGCACCAAGGCGTCGGGCGTGGGCCGCGAAGGCGGCACATGGAGTTATGAGGTGTTTCTGGAACCGAAAAATGTCTGCGTGAGCTTGGGGGCGCATCACATCCCGCACTGGGGCGCCTCGTGAGCCTGTACCAGATGCAGAAATTTCTGTTCGACATCAACCGCGACCAGGGGCTGCAGCGGCAATGCCGCGCGGATTTGCCGGACATTCTCAGCCGCTACGAATTGACCGGCGAGGAGCGCGGCGCGCTCGAGGCCGGAGACATCGGATTGATCTACGTGTTGGGCGCGAACGGACAATTGCTGATGCATTACGCGGCGTTCCTCGGCATGCCCTGGGCAGACTATCTCAGCGCCATGCGCGACGGCGTCTCCCGTCATGGGCCGGTGCGCGCCGGTGAGTACGCGATGACCACACGCATGGACGAAAAGGTGGCTGATCTGTGAGCCTGGTATTTGCCGGCATTTGCAGCCATGCGCCCGGCATCACCGGGCGCGCGCACATGGCCGACCGGGAGATTGCCGGGCAGTTCTTCAGCGCGTACCGCGGCATGGGCGAGGCTTTGGCTGCGGCGAAACCCGATGTTCTGGTCATCGTGGCCGCCGAGCACTTCGCCAATTTCTTCATGAACAACATGCCCGTGTTTGCAGTTGGCATGGCGGCCGGCTACGAGGGGCCGATCGAGGACCCGCAATGGCTGGGCATTCCTCGCGTGCGCATACCCGGCAATGTGCCGCTGTCGCTGCGGCTGATCCGCGACATGATGCAGACCGTGGACGTGGCGTACGCGGAGGAATGGAGATTCGATCACGGCGTGATGGTGCCGTTGAGCTTCCTGACTCCCCGCTTCGATCTGCCGGTTATTCCGGTGAACATCAATTGCCAGGGGCCTCCGCTGACACCCTTGCATCGCGCCTGGGCTCTGGGCGAGGCGCTGCGCCGCGCCGCTGATCTCGCGCCGGAGCGCATCGCCCTGGTCGGCACCGGCGGCATTTCCCATTGGCCCGCGACTCCGGACTCCGGCAAGATCAACGAAGCTTGGGACCGTGAATTTCTGCGGCGCTGGCAGATCAACGACAAGGCGGCGATGTTGTCCTATACGGATGAGGCGACTTATCGGGACGCAGGGCAGGGAGGTTTCGAGATCCGCACCTTCATCAGTATCGCGGCAGCAGCGGGCGGCCAAGGCAGGGTGCAGCACTACCGGCCCATTCCCATCTTTGCGGTGGGCTGCACGGTTGCCGTCATGAGCATCGGTGCCGGCACCGTGAGCATCGGCGGCGAGGTTGCACCCGCATGTCGCACATGACCCTGGAGTACAGTGCAAACTTGCGCACCGATGGGCGCTTCGGCGAGCTGTGCCGAAAACTCGCGCAGTTCATGACGGCGCTGCGCGTCGATGGAGCCGCCGTATTTCCGCCCGGCGGCGTGCGCGTGCGCGCCATCTCGTTCGAGGACTACTGCATCGCCGACGGTACGCTGATCGACGCAGGGTTCGTGCACGCCATCCTGAAAATCGGCGCAGGTCGCAGCGAAGCCGCCAAGGCGGCCACGAGCAACGGCCTGTTCGACATCATGAAGGCGCATTTTGCCGAACAATTCGCGCGCCAGGGCTTGGCACTGTCGTTCGAACTGAGCGAATTCAGCGAGGGCGGCACCCTCAAACACAACAACCTGCACGCGCGCTTGAAGCAACCCTAAGGCTCGGCGGGCGGAGCGAAGTTCTATGTTGGCCCCTGAAACCATTCGAATCCTGGCGCGGCGCCTGTACGACGCCCGTAAGAGCCGTACTCAGCTGCGGCACTTTTCGACCGAGCATCGCGATATGACCATCGAGGACGGGTATGCCGTTCAAAGCGAATGGGTCAAGCTGGAAATGGCCGATGGTCGCATCATCAAGGGACGCAAAATCGGTCTCACGTCCCGCGCCATGCAACAGGCATCGCAGATCACGGAGCCGGACTATGCGCCGCTCATGGATGATATGTTCTTTGCCGGCGGAAGCGACATTCCAATCGAGCGCTTCATCGCGCCGCGCGTTGAAGTGGAATTGGCATTCGTGCTGCATTCGCCGCTGCACGGACCGGGCGTGACGATCTTCGACGTCCTCAGGGCCACCGACTATGTGACGCCCGCGCTCGAGATCATCGACGCGCGTATCGAGCAGTTCGATCGGGATACCCGCGCGCCGCGCAAGGTGTTCGACACGATCGCGGATTTTGCCGCGAATGCCGGCATCGTGGTCGGCGGGCGGCCCGTCAAGCCCGATGCGGTCGATCTGCGCTGGGTCGGGGCGCTGTTGTACAAGAATGCCGTGATCGAAGAGACGGGGCTCGCGGCGGCCGTTCTGAATCATCCCGCCGCCGGGGTGGCGTGGCTGGCCAACAAGATCGCGCCCTACGGCGAAGCCTTGCGGGCCGGCGACATCATTCTGGGCGGTTCGTTTACCCGCCCGACGAGCGTAGTGCGCGGCGATGTGCTGCATGCCGACTATGGCCGTCTTGGCAGCATAGCTATGCGTTTCGTTTGATGAAAATGCCCGTCAATGTATTCAAACAGGCGCTGCGTCTTGGCAGGCCGCAGATCGGGCTGTGGGTGGGATTGGCCGACGCTTATGTTGCCGAGCTACTGGCGGGCACGGGCTTCGATTGCCTGGTGATCGACGCCGAGCATGCACCCAACGATCCGCGCAGCGTTCTGCCGCAATTACAGGCGATGGCGCCGTATCCGGTTCACCCCATCGTGCGCCCCGTGCACGGGTCGGTGGAATTGATCAAGCAATACCTGGACATCGGTGCGCAGACGCTGATCATCCCCATGGTCGAGACGCCGCAGGAGGCGCGGGCTGCGGTCGCGGCCACGCGCTATCCGACGCGCGGCGTGCGCGGCGTCGGGAGTGCTGTGGCGCGCGCCTCGCGCTGGAATCAGATCGATGACTACATGCGGCGCAGCGACGATGAAATGTGCGTGTTCGTACAGGTGGAATCGGTGAACGCCATGAAGCAGCTGGAGGCGATCGCGGCGGTGGACGGAGTCGATGGGGTATTCTTCGGACCCGCGGATCTGGCGGCGTCCATGGGATTGCTCGGCAAGCCCGCGGATCCGGCGGTGCAGGCTGCGATCTGCCAAGGGATCGCAGCGGTGACACGAGCGGGCAAGGTTGCGGGCACGCTGACTCCGGACCGAAGCCTCGCGCGCCGGTATCTGGAACACGGGGCGCTGTTCGTGGGGGTGGGGGTCGACACCTTGTTGCTGGCCAAGGCCGCGCGGGAATTGGCAGCGGAATTCAAGCAGCCAGCGCTTGATGCACCAAGCTGATTTGTTGTTGCGCATCGGCGAGGATGGCGCCAAAGTCTTCCGGCTTTAAGCCAACGGTGAGAAACACGCTGGTTCCCTCGGTGACGACGGCGCGGGGTTCGGGTGCGTTCAAGGCTTCAGCGAGAATGAGGCTTGCGATCAGCACGTCGGCGAGCCCCGCTGCGTGCTTCCAGCGGCGTTCGTGATCTCCTTGCTCGCCGACGGCTTCGCACATTTCTTCTGCGAAGCCCCAGCTTTCGAGAACCGCCTTGCCGATGGACGCCTGCCAGCCGACCAGCAAGTCAAGCCAGGCATGATCTGCGCCAAGCCCTGCCCCTTGAGTTGCCGCTCGGGCCATGATGTAGAGGTTACCGATTCCATGCAGCAGACCGGCCAAAAAGGCCTCGTCCGCGCTTACTTTGGTGCGCGCGGCGACGACGCGGCTGATCGAGGCGACTGTGATGCTCCGATTCCACAATTCAGTCAGGGGTTGCGCGATCGATCGCGGCGACGCTTCGTTCTGCATCTGTTGCATGGCATAGGAGATGGCCGTGCCGTGCACCATTTCATGTCCGAGACGCGTGATGGCGCTGCGCAGGTCCGTCAGCGGCTTGCCCGAAGTGTTGAACGCCGCCGAATTTGCAGTCTGTAAAATGCGCGCGGCCAGGCGCGGCTCAGCGCCGACAATCGTGACGACCTGCTCGGCGGTCGTATTAGGCTGCGCCAGTGCGGTGCTGATGCGCACCACCACATCCGGAAAGCAGGGCAGATCGATCGTGCCTTCCGTGACCTCTGCCGCCAGTTTTTGCAGAAATGCGAGCGCAGCCGCCCTTTCCTCCAAAGTCGAGGCGGCGCCGCTGGCGGGAACAGACTGGGTACCGGATCGGTAAGTAGGGGGCGTACCGGCTTCAGACATAATTGCGCGTCTAGGTCTAGAAAGAGTAGCCCACGGACACCACCAACGCCTGAGGTGCGAAACTGATGTGCGAGGTGCGAATGACCCCTGCGGTATCCGCGGTCAGATCGGTCGCCACCTTGGAGAAGGAATACGACGCATACGCGTGCCAATTGTTTGCGATGTGGTAGTTGATCCCCACGGTGGCGGCCCATCCCACGGAAGGGGTCAGCGAAATTTTGGTGGGGCCGCCGCTCGCGGCGTCGCCCGCCGCGGTCGAGTTGCGGTCATAAAACGTGGTGTAGTTGGCGCCGGCGCCGATGTACGGGCGCCATTTCGAACTCTCATCCAGGTACACATATTCCAGCAGCAGAGTCGGCGCGATCCAGCGGGCAGTTGCGATGACCTGCCCGTCATACGGTACCGACCCCAACTTGGCCGGCCCCTTGCCGACAGTTTTTTGCAACGGCGGATAGCCCAGCGCCAGTTCCACATCCCAATGCGGGATGATGGTTCTGACATAGGCCAAGTACGCCGTCTCGAGGTTGTTGGCACCGATATTGGCGCCCGCCGGCACGAAGGGGCCCGATAGATCATCCGCTTTCACGTGGTAGAACACCGAGTAAAGACCGATTCGCGCGCTGTTGGGATTGTCATCGGCTCGCGCCGCTGGGGCGCAAAAAACAGCCGTGGCCGCGGCGGCCAGCAGGCCGAAGCGAATGCGGACATTGATGGTGGTCATTGGCCGG
>JANXZQ010000401.1 GCA_025355445.1 Gammaproteobacteria bacterium | reverse complement strand
ATCCTGGCGGGGAACAACTCCACCAGCAGCGCTGCGATCGGCCCATACACCATGGTCACGTACAGCACCAACACAAATAGGATGAGCACCACCATGGGCTTGTTGATGGCCGCAGGGTTGGCCTTGTCGGGGTAGCCGGCTGCGGCCAGTGCCTTCTTGACGTCGGATTGGAAGGCGGCGATCGCGTCCTTGCGCTCCTTGCCGCTCACGAGCCGCGGATCCGGCGCCGTGAAGGTCGTGCCGCCGCTGCGAATCTGCGCCACGGTTCCCGCCGGGGCGTCGACCCGCTGATACGACACGCCGGCCCTGGCGAGAAAGCTCTTGGCGATATCGCAAGACTTGGAATCGAATTTGTTCTTGCCGATGGGATCGAACTGGAAGGAGCATTGGCCGGGATCGGCCACGACCGTGACGGGCGCCGCCGATTGTGCCGCATATAATGCGGGGTTGGCGTATTCGGTCAGCGCCTTGAACAGTGGAAAATACGTCAGCATGGCGAGCAAACAACCCGCCAAGATAATGGGCTTGCGGCCGATGCGGTCGGACAGCCAGCCGAAGAACACGAAGCCGGGCGTCGCCAGCGCCAGCGCAATGGCCGTCAGGATGTTGGTGGTGGCACCGTCCACGTGCAGCGTGCGCTCCAAGAAGAACAGGGCGTAGAACTGTCCCGTGTACCACACCACCGCCTGGCCCATGACCGCCCCGAGCAGGGCGATCAGCGCGATCTTGAGGTTCGACCAGCGGCCAAACGCTTCGGCCAAGGGCGCCTTCGACGTGGTGCCCTGGGCTTTCATTTTCAAAAAAACCGGGCTTTCTGCGAGCTGCATACGTATCCACAAGGAGACCGCCAACAACACCAGCGAGACGAGGAAGGGAATGCGCCATCCCCAATCCTTGAAGACATCCTCGCCGAGGAAGGTGCGCGTGCCGATCACCACCAGCAGCGCGGCAAATAGCCCGAGCGTGGCGGTGGTCTGGATCCAACTCGTATACAGTCCGCGCTTGCCCTGCGGGGCATGCTCCGCCACGTACGTTGCGGCACCGCCATACTCGCCGCCTAGCGCCAAGCCCTGTAACAGGCGCAGCAACACCAACAAAATAGGTGCTGCCACGCCGATCTTGGCGAAGCTGGGTAAGACGCCGACGACGGAGGTGGCCAGGCCCATGATGCTCATGGTGATGAGAAAGGTGTGTTTGCGGCCGACCAGGTCGCCGAGGCGTCCGAACACCAACGCACCGAAGGGCCGAACCGCGAAACCGGCCGCGAAGGCCGCCAGAGCGAAGATGAATCCCGTGACCTCATTGACCCCGGAGAAGAACTGCGCGGTGATCACCGTTGTGAGCAGCCCGTACAGATAGAAATCGTACCATTCGAAAATGGTGCCGAGCGAGGCGGCGCCGATGACCAACCAATCCCTTTGCGCTGCCGCGGGACTCCCGGACCTTGCGGCGGTGAGTGAATCGATGGCCACTTTATCCCCTGCTTTTATGTGTGTCCGCCGCGCGCAGTATACGAAAGATAAGGGTGCGGCACAGAGGCGCAAGATGCGGCCAGTTCCGCACTGTCACAAAAACGTCACAATCCGTGCCGAGAATAGCGGGCACGACATCCGTGAACCGCGGGTGGGCCTTCCCATTCCTATCAATCGGAGCGAGCATGAACCTTCATTATTCCAGGCGTCTCGGGATCGCGGCTGCCGCCTTGTGCCTCAGCCTCACTGCGGCTGCCGCGGACATTTCCGGCGCCGGCGCCACCTTTCCCTATCCGATTTATGCCAAGTGGGCGGATGCCTATAAGACGCTGACCGGTGTCGGGCTCAACTATCAGTCCATCGGGTCCGGCGGCGGCATCAAGCAGATCAAGGCCAAGACCGTGACCTTCGGCGCCTCGGACATGCCCTTGAAGCCCGATGACCTCAAGGCTGCGGGACTGGTGCAATTTCCCATGATCATCGGCGGCGTCGTGCCGGTGGTGAACATCAAGGGCATCGCGGCGGGTCAGCTGCACTTGGACGGGGCTACGGTGGCGAGCATTTACCTGGGCGACATCACTCAGTGGAACGATCCCAAGATCAAGAGCCTGAATCCGAAGCTGGCCCTGCCGAATACGGCGATTGCGCCGGTGTACCGTTCGGACGGCTCGGGCACGAATTACCTGTTTTCCGACTACTTGTCCAAGGAGAGCCCAAAGTTCCTGTCCACCATCGGCGCCAACACCTCGGTGCAGTGGCCGACGGGCATAGGCGCGAAGGGGAATGAGGGAGTGGCCAACATGACCACGCAGACCGACGGCGCCATCGGCTATGTTGAATATGCGTATGCCAAACAGAACAAGATGGCGTACACCCTGCTCACCAACAAGTCCGGGGCAGCGGTGGGGCCCAGTGCCGAATCTTTTCAGGCCGCGGCGGCCAATGCCGACTGGGCCAAGGCAGAGGGCTACTACTTGATATTGACGGATCAGGCCGGCGCCAAGAGTTGGCCGATCACCGGCGCCAGCTTTATCCTGCTGTACAAGCAACCGCAAGACCCGGTGGCGGTCAATGGAGCATTGAAGTTCTTTGCCTGGGCCTACGAGGATGGCGCTAGTATGGCAGCCGACCTTGACTATGTGCCTTTGCCCGCGCCCTTGATTGCGCAGGTGAAAAAGACTTGGACTTCGGAAATCACGTCGGGCGGTCATCCGGTGTGGAGCGGAAAATAGCGGGAGCGAAACTCATACCGTGGCGATCATCAATCCGAGGCACGCCGCAAAGCAGTTGGTTTACGAGAGGATCTTCCGTTCGGCGACGCTGAGCGCGGCGATCCTCGTCTTGCTGATTCTCGGAGGTGTGGCCGTGTCGCTGCTGCGCGGGGCATGGCCCGCGCTGCACGCCTTTGGTTTCTCGTTCGTGACGCGCGAAATCTGGAACCCGGTGACCGATCAGTATGGGGCGCTGGCCCCGATCTACGGCACCATCGTTACCTCGGCGATCGCCATGTTGTTGGCGGTGCCGACCGGATTCGGCATTGCCTTGTTTCTGACTGAGCTCTGCCCTCCCTTGCTGAAGCGGCCGATTGGCGTCGCCGTCGAACTGCTGGCGGCCGTGCCCAGCATTATTTTCGGCATCTGGGGGCTGTTCGTGCTCGCCCCGGTGCTGCAGCGGCATGTGCAACCCTGGCTGATCTCTCATGTTGGAGTGATCCCCGGCATCGGCCATTTATTCAAAGGACCGCCGTTCGGCATCGGCGTGCTGACGGCCGGCGTGGTCCTCGCCATCATGGTGCTGCCGTTCATCGCCGCGACCATGCGCGATGTGTTTGACACAGTGCCGCCCATGCTCAAGGAATCCGGGTATGGGCTGGGCGCCACGACCTGGGAAGTGATGTGGAATGTGGTCGTGCCGCATTCGCGCGTGGGCATCGTCGGCGGCGTCATGTTGGGACTGGGACGAGCGCTCGGCGAGACCATGGCGGTGACGTTTGTAATCGGCAATGCGCATCGCATCAGTTCCTCCCTGCTGGCTCCCGGCACGACGATTTCCTCCGCCATCGCCAATGAATTCACCGAGGCGGTTGGGGATCTTTATACGTCCTCGCTCATCGCCTTGGGATTGTTGTTGTTCCTGATCACCTTCACCGTCATCGCGGCGGCGCAGGCCATGCTGCGCCGGCTGGAGCGGCGGGGCGGGGCTGCCGTATGAGCCGGCGAGGGCTGCGCAAGGCGAAGAACGGCGCCTTTTTGGTCCTGTCGCTGATCGCGACAATGACGGGTCTCGCCTGCTTGGCCGCGATTCTCTGGACGCTGCTGTCGCATGGCCTCGCCGGCATGTCATGGCACCTATTCACCGCGATGACGCCGCCACCCGGCGGTCAAGGCGGCTTGCTCAATGCTCTGTACGGCAGCGCCGTGATGACTTTGTTGGGAATCCTGATCGGCTCGCCCATCGGCGTGCTGGCCGGCACCTATCTTGCGGAATATGGACGCAACTCACGGCTCAGCACCGCCATTCGCTTCATCAACGACGTGCTGCTGTCGGCCCCGTCCATCATCGTCGGCCTGTTCATCTATGAGATCGTCGTCGTGCGCATGGGTCATTTTTCAGCGATTGCCGGCGCGCTGTCGCTGGCCGTGCTCGCGATTCCCGTGACCCTGCGCACCACCGAGGACATGCTCAATCTCGTGCCCGTCGGCATGAAGGATTCTTCGGCGGCGCTCGGTGCCTATCCCTGGCGCACCACACTCAGCGTGCTGTATCCCGCGGCGCGTAGCGGCATCGTCACCGGGCTGCTGCTCGCCATTGCGCGCATCAGCGGCGAAACCGCACCACTGCTGTTTACCGCGCTCAACAATCAGTTTTGGAGCACCAATCTGAATGCGCCGATGGCGAATCTTCCGGTCGTCATATTCCAGTTCGCATTGAGTCCCTACAAGGACTGGCAGGACCTGGCGTGGGCGGGCGCGTTGATCATTACGGTGTCGATACTGCTGCTGAGCATATCAGCGCGCGTGCTGCTGGCACTGTTGCAGTCCGGCCGAGGTTCGGGACGATGATACCGTCGATAAAGGCGCCCAAGCACCTGAAAATGCGCGTGCCCGAGGCCATGGCCGCGGAGTCCGCGCAAGAATCGGGCCCTCCTAAGATCGAGATTCGCGGCCTGAATTTCTTTTATGGCGACGTGCAGTCTCTGCACGACATCAACATGAGCTTGGCGGATCGTTCGATCACCGCCTTCATCGGACCCTCGGGCTGCGGCAAATCGACGTTGCTGCGCGTGCTCAACCGGATGTATGCCCTGTATCCCAGACAGCGTGCCGAAGGCGAAGTGCTCATCGGCGGGCGCGACATTCTCGGGCCGACGGTGGACGTCGCGGAACTGCGCTATCGGGTCGGCATGGTGTTCCAGAAGCCGACGCCGTTTCCGATGTCGGTATTCGACAATGTGGCTTTTGGTTTGCGGCTGGTCGGCGGCATTCGCGGGGCGGATCTCAAAGCGCGCGTGGAATCGGCGCTGCGCGACGCTGCGATTTGGGACGAGGTCAAGGACAAGCTCAGCGCGGACGGCCGCAGCTTGTCCGGTGGGCAGCAGCAGCGCCTGTGCGTGGCGCGCGCCATTGCCGTGCAGCCGGACGTTTTGCTGCTGGACGAGCCGACTGCCGCGCTCGATCCCATTTCGACGTTGCGCGTCGAGGAGACCTTGCAGGCGCTGCGCGAGAAATATTGCATCGTGGTGGTCACTCACAATTTGCAGCAGGCGGCGCGCGTGTCGAATGTCACCGGATTCATGTTCATGGGCGAACTGGTGGAAATAGGCCCCTCCAACCAGATCTTCACCTCGCCGAAGGACCGCAGAACCGACGACTACATCACCGGACGCTTCGGCTGAGCGATAACGTGAACGAATCTCCCACGCCTCCCGGCGGCGCTACAGCGGTCCGCGACGCCTCATCCAACGCCGTGATGACGGCGCGCGGCGTGAATGTCTACTATGGCGACAAGCACGCCGTGAAAAACGTCAGCCTGGATATCGGCCGCAATCAAGTGCTCGCCATGATCGGGCCGTCGGGCTGCGGCAAGTCGACTTTCCTGCGCTGCCTGAATCGCATGAACGACACCATTGCCGGTGCGCGCGTGGACGGCGTGATCACTCTGGACGGCAACAATATTTACGATCGCAAGCAGGACGTGGCGCAACTGCGCGCACGAGTCGGCATAGTGTTCCAGAAACCGACGCCGTTTCCGCATTCGATCTATGCCAATGTCGCGTACGGGCCGCGGATACACGGTTTGTGCAGCAATCGCAGCGACATGGATGAGCTGGTGCACGTGAGCCTGGCGCGGGCCGGTCTGTGGGAGGAAGTGAAGGATCGCCTGTCGAGCTCCGGCACCAGCCTCTCCGGCGGACAGCAGCAACGGCTGTGCATCGCCCGCACCATTGCGGTCAATCCCGAAGTGATCTTGATGGATGAACCGACCTCCGCGCTGGACCCGATCGCCAGCGCGAGAATCGAAGACTTGATCGACGAGCTGCGCACGAATTACGCCATTGCCATCGTGACCCACAATATGCAGCAGGCGGCGCGGGTGTCGCAGCGCACGGCATATTTTCACATGGGTGATCTGGTGGAGATCGGCCCGACGGAATTGATCTTTACCAATCCGCAGCAGAAACTGACGGAAGACTACATTACCGGCCGGTTCGGCTGAAGCGACCCACGCTGGGGGCTATGCCTTAAGGCGCGAGGAGTTGCTGTGAAAGTCACGTTGGAGGAATTATCCCGCCTGGTCGCCCAGTCGGCCTTTCTCAAGTCCTTCGGTTTCCTGGTTCATTCTTGCGCGCCGGGTGAATGCACTCTTCGAGTTCCCTATGCTGTATCGCTGGAGCGGCCGGGCGGCGTGGTGAACGGCATGGTCATCATGGGCGCGGCGGATGTGGCGATGTGGCTGGCCATCATGACGGAGCGCGGACCCCAAGAGCAGTGGGTGACCTCCGACATGAAGACCGCGTTTCTGCGCGGTGCGCGCGAGACGGATGTCACCTGTGTTGCCCGGGTGCTCAAGCTGGGAAAGCGCACTGCGTACGGCACGGCCGAGTGCCGCGGCGCGAACGGCGATCTGCTGGCGCACCATGTGTTGACGTATGCGTTGGTGCCGACTAAATCATGACGGCCCGCCGCCGTTTCCTGCAGGGAGCAGGGGCCGCATTGCTGTATCCAACGGCGGCGGCGCTCCGCGGCGGTTCCGGCGCCTATGCCAGTTCGCCTGCCAATGCCCACGTTGAGTACGGGCGGGAGACGCTGCCGGTCGGCATCCGTTCCCGTCTGATCGACAACGACAACGGCGCGAACATGCACATTCTCGAGGCCGGGTTCGAAGAGCCCGGCAGACCGTGCGTGGTGCTGCTGCATGGCTTTCCGGAACTTGCCTACACGTGGAGAAAGCAGCTGCTGCCGTTGGCGCGGGCCGGCTTTCACGCCATCGCTCCTGATATGCGTGGCTACGGACGGACTTCGGGCACCGACGTCAAATTCGACGATGACATCCTGCCGTTCTCGCTGTTGAACCACGTCAGCGATACGCTGGGGCTGGTGCGCGCGCTGGGATTTGAAAAGGTGGCCGCGGTCGTCGGCCATGACTGGGGCTCGCCCATGGCCGCGTGGTGTGCGCTGGTGCGACCGGATGTGTTTCGCTCCGTCGTGCTGATGAGCACGCCTTTCAGCGGTGCGCCTGAGTTAGCCCTCAACACGGCGAACCATGCGCGTCGATCATCCGGCGAGGTCGACATCCAGCAGGCGCTCGCGGCCCTGTCGCCGCCGCGTAAGCATTATTGGTGGTACTGCGCCGGCCGCGAGGCTAACGATAATCTGTGGCACGCGCCGCAGGGAGTGCACGACTTGTTGCGCGCGAATTTTCATTTCAAGAGCGCGGACTGGAAGGGCAACAAACCGTTTCCTCTCAAATCATGGACGGCATCTGAGCTTGCCAAGATGCCGCGCTACTACGTCATGGACTTGGGCAAGGGAATGGCCGAAACCGTGGCGGCGGAAATGCCTTCCGCGACACAGATTGGGGCATGCAGGTGGTTGACCGAGGCGGAGCTGCGCGTCTACAGCACCGAGTACCAAAGAACCGGGTTCCAAGGCGGACTGCAGTCGTACCGTGTCCTCATTGATCCGTTATACGAAGGCGAACTCAATGCGTTCTCGGGCCGCAGCATCGACGTGCCTAGTCTCTTCATCGCTGGGGCGAGCGAATGGGGGCCGTACCAGACGCCGGGCGCGCTGCAGTCGATGAGAAGCGCGGCGTGCACGAAGTTCAAGGGCGCACATCTCGTGGCAGGAGCGGGGCACTGGCCGGCGGAAGAGCAGCCGGAGAAAGTGAATGCCTTGCTGATCGAATTTCTGCGGGGAGCGAAGGGCGCTTAAGCAGGGCGTCGAGAACTGCGCATACGGCATTGACTAGTCATCTAACTAGTCATATCATCTCACGATGAATATGAAGGAATGGCCGGTTCAGGATGCGAAAGCTCGATTCAGCGAGTTCCTCGACACCTGCGTAAGAGAGGGGCCTCAGGTCGTCACGCGTCGCGGGCAGCAGACTGCCGTGCTCGTTCCGATTGCCGAATGGAAGCGTCTTTGTCAGTCCGCACGCCCGTCGTTGAAGGCGCTTTTGCTCACAGACTTTGGCCGGGGCGATTTGCCGCTGCCGGTGCGTGGCCGGGGCAAGCGGCGTACAGCTTCCCGATTCTAGACGAGTGATGTACCTGCTCGACACCAATGTAGTCTCGGAGCTTCGCAAGCCACGCCCCAGCATCGAGGTCGTGGCATGGCTCGAAGCAACGCATGAGACCGACCTGCATCTGTCGGCGGTGACGATCGGCGAGATCCAGGCCGGAATCGAGTTGACCCGTGACCAAGACCCGGCGAAAGCCGCCGAAATAGAGGCGTGGGCCGAACAACTGGCCGACTCTTATAGTGTGCTGTCCATGGATGCCGCGAGCTTTCGGCTTTGGGCGAAGCTCATGCACAGACAATCCGATACGCTTGTCGAGGATGCGATGATCGCGGCGACCGCACTGATGCACGATCTAACAGTGGTCACCCGCAACGTGCGCGACTTTGCGCGCTTTAAAGTGCAGGTCCTCAATCCGTTCAAGTGAATTAGTCGGTATTGCGCAGTAATTCGTTGAGCGACGTTTTGGCTCGAGTCTGCGCATCCACGCGCTTGACGATGACCGCGCACGCCAGTCCGTACTTGCCATTCTTCGCGGGCAGCGTGCCCGGTACCACCACTGCGCCTGAGGGCACTCGGCCGTAGAGAATCTCGTCGCGTTCTCGATCGTAGATTCGGGTGCTTTGCCCGATGAACACGCCCATGGAGATCACGGCGCCGGCCTCGACGATGACGCCCTCGACGATTTCCGAGCGCGCACCGATGAAGCAATCATCCTCGATGATGGTGGGGGCGCCCTGCAGCGGCTCGAGCACGCCGCCGATGCCGACCCCGCCGGATAGGTGCACGTTCTTGCCGATTTGCGCACAAGAGCCCACGGTCGCCCAGGTGTCGACCATGGTGCCCGAGTCCACGTAGGCGCCGATGTTGACGTAGCTCGGCATCAACACCACGTTGGAAGCGACGAAGGCACCGCGCCGCACCGTGGCCGGAGGAACCACGCGCACGCCGGCGGCGCCGAATCGGGCCGCGTCCCAGCCGTCGAACTTCAGCGGCACCTTGTCGTAGAAGTTCAATGCGCCCGCCTTGAGCGCGGTGTTGTCGGCAATGCGAAACGACAGGAGTACGGCTTTCTTCAGCCACTGCTGCACCTGCCAGGTTCCGTCAAGCTTCTGCGCCACGCGCAATGTCCCGGAATCGAGCAGCCCGAGCACGCACTCGATCGCCGCCCGGACATCGCCGGAAACATTCTGCGGAGTAATCTTCGCGCGCGATTCAAAGGCGGTCTCGATCGCCGCCTGCAGTTGATCGTGAATCATTATTCTCCTAGGTGCGGGTCACGTCGCGCCGATCCAGAACAAGAACCAGCGAATCCTGCAGGCGCTGGCATGCCTCGTCGGCAAGCAGGTGGCCCTCGGCATCGGTGATATAGAACACGTCTTCGGCGCGTTCGCCCACGGTCATGATTTTCGCGCCGTTGATCGCCACGCGCTCGGTGCGGAACACCTTGCCGACCTCGGAAAGCAATCCCGGACGATCGGCGGCAATGAGTTCGAGGATGGTCCGGCCGTTGCGGCTGTCGACGCTGAAGTTGACCTGGGTCGGGGTCGAAAACATCCGCACCTGACGCGGCGCGCGGCGCGTCACGGTCGCCTGGGAATCCGCGGAGCGCTGCAGGGTGCGCCACAGTCCCTGCTCGATCTCACGGACGCGCGCCGCATCGGCGATCACCATGCCGTTGTCCTCGAGCACGACGTAGGTTTCCAAGCTGAAGCCGTTGGCGCTGGTGATCAGCCGCGCGTCGACGACGTTAAGCCCCATCTGGTCGAGCACCGCCGTGGTTCGCGCAAAGCTGCGCAGCCGGCGCGGCGCGTAGGTCAACACGGCTGTGCCGCCGCGATCGTTAAGCTGCCGAATGGCGACCAGCGGCGCGTCGTCGTTCGGCTGGCGCGGCGCCAGCAGCTTGGTCTGCCAGGCAATCTCTTCGGGCGAATAGCGCAGGAAGTAGGCTTCGGTCCACTGCGACCAGACGCGCGCGATTTCCTCCGGGGCAACGTCCGGCATTTTTTCCCGCGCCTGTTCCTGGGTCTCGCGAATCAACTCATCCTGATCGACCGGCGTTTCCAGGCCGCGGCGCAACGCACGCTTGGTGCGTTCGTAGAATTCCTCGAACAGCCGCGCCTTCCACGCGTTCCACAGCTTCGGGTTGGTGCCGCGCACGTCGGCGACGGTCAATACGTACAAATAATCCAAGTGCGCTTGATCGCCCACGTGGCGCGCGAAATCATGGATGATGTCCGGATCGCTGATGTCCTTTTTCTGAGACGTGATGGACAAGATCAAATGATTCTTGACCAGCCACGCGACCAGGCGCGCTTCGTAGCGGCCCAACCCCTGCTCCAGACAGAACGCCTCGGCGTCGACCGCTCCCAGTTCGGAATGATCGCCGCCGCGGCCTTTGGCGATGTCGTGAAACAACGCTGCCAGGTAGGCGATCTCCTGACGCGGCAGCGATTGCATGATGCGGCTCAAGGCCGGAAATTCATCGTTGAACTTCGGCATCGCGAGGCGCCGCAGATTGCTGACGACGAACAAGGTGCGCGCGTCCACGGTGTACGCATGGAACAGGTCGTACTGCATGCGTCCGACCACGCGGCCGAAGGCGGGAATGTAGCGGCCCAGCACACCGTACAGATTCATACGGCGCAGCTCGTGCGTGACGCCGACAGGGGCGCAGAGGATCTCCATGAACAGGCGATGATGCCGCGGGTTCTGCCGGAACTCCTCATCGATGAGAGAAACATGCGTGCCGAGCAAGCGGATGGTTTCGGCGCGCACGCCGCGCAGTTCAGGGTGCTGCTGCAGCAGCACGAACATCTCGAGCAGAGCCGATGGGTAGCGTGCAAAGACTTCCGGATGCGCCACTTCCAGGTAATCGTTGCGAATCTGGAATCGCGGATTGATCGGCAGCGGCGGGCCGCTTTGCGTGAGTATGGCTTCGCGAAACAACTGCAGCAGCATTTCGTTCAGGAGGCTGACGTCCATGACGGTGCGGTAATACTTCTGCATCAATTGTTCGACGGCCAGCGTGAAACTGGCATCTTCGTAGCCGAACATCTTGGCGAGCTTGATTTGATAGTCGAACAGCAGGCGATCTTCGCGCCGGCCCGTCAACGCGTGCAGCCCGAAGCGCACCCTCCACAGAAACGATTGACCGGCCTTGAGCTTGCGTAATTCCTCGCGGGTGAGAAAGCCGTGAGCCACCAATTCGTCGAGGGTATCGGTGCCGAAGTGGCGTTTCGCCACCCAGCCGATGGTCTGAATGTCGCGCAGGCCCCCAGGGCTTGATTTCACGTTCGGTTCGAGGTTGTAGGCGGTATCGAAGTAGCGATGATGCCGCTCTACCTGTTCCTTGACCTTCGCTTCGAAGAAATCCTGCGAGGACCACAGCCGATCGGGGGCAAGCGCGCGGCGCATGCCGGCGAACAGCGATTCGGGGCCGGCCAGCAGGCGCGCCTCGAACAGCGTGGTGGCAACGCTGATGTCGGCGAGACTTTCGCGTTGACAGTCGTCGATGGAGCGCACGCTGTGGCCGACCTCGAGGCCGATATCCCAAAGAAACGTGAGAAAGCGCTCGATGTCCGGCTGCCAGTCGGCCGAGTCGCTTTTCGGCAGCAGCACCATGATGTCGATATCCGAACTCGGATGCAGCTCGCCCCGCCCGTAGCCGCCCACTGCCACCAGGGCCAGATCGTCGGCAAATTTGCCGGCGTGGCTCACCCAGCCGGCGCGCAGCGTGATGTCGACCAAGCGCGCGCGGTCGCGCACCAAGTCCTCAATGGCCTCGTCGGCCTCGAAGCGCTCTTTCAAGAGCTCCGTGCCGTGATCCAAGACCTGGCGGAATACGACGGGTGAGAACTGCCCATCCTGCAGCGCCTCGGCAGCGGCCGCGAGGTAGGGCCAATCAGCTATTTGGTCGAGAAACTTGCCGTGGGCGTTCAAGTGGCCGGCACACCGGCGGCGGGTGATCCCGTGGCAGGCAGACCCGTGCCTGCCAAAGCCGGGGCGGCCGCCGCCGCGGGCAGGCCGACAGCGGCACTTAAGGTAAGCACCTCGAAGCCTGAATCCGTGACCAAGATGGTGTGTTCCCACTGCGCCGACAACGATTGATCCTTGGTGACCACTGTCCACCCGTCGGGCAGCAAGCGCACGTCGCGCCGCCCGGCATTGATCATGGGTTCTATGGTAAAGGTCATACCCGCCACCAATTCCAGGCCGGTTCCAGGCTTGCCGTAGTGCAGCACCTGAGGGTCTTCGTGGTAGACGCGGCCGATGCCGTGGCCGCAGTACTCACGGACGACGGA
>JANXZQ010000359.1 GCA_025355445.1 Gammaproteobacteria bacterium | reverse complement strand
CGATGATGCCGGCCTTGATCAGGTCATGAGCTTTGCCGAGCTCGCTACGCGCTCGAATCAGGTTGCCAACTTTCTGGCGTCGCTCGGGGTGGGCCCCGGCGATCGCGTGCTTATCATGCTGGGGAATGTGGTTGCGCTCTGGGAAACCATGTTGGCGACCATCAAGCTGGGTGCCGTGATGATTCCTGCAACGACCTTGCTGCAACCGGCGGATCTGCAGGATCGCCTGGCGCGCGGCCGCGTGCTCGCCATTGTCACGGATCGGGCGCTTGCCGGGAATTTCGCCGGGCTGCCGGACGCTCCGCTGCGCATTTCGGTCGGAGGGGCCGTGCCGGGATGGATCGAATTCGAGAACAGCAATCAAGCGGCGACGGAGTTTCGCGCCCCTGCGCCGACCCCCGCCGATGCATTGATGCTGCTGTACTTCACCTCGGGAACCACCGCGAAACCCAAACTAGTTGCGCATTCCCATACGTCCTACCCGGTGGGCCATCTGTCTACGGCTTACTGGATCGGACTGCGCCCGGGCGACGTGCATCTGAACTTGAGCTCGCCGGGATGGGCGAAGCACGCATGGTCGTGCTTCTTTGCGCCGTGGAATTCCGAGGCGACGGTGCTCGCTTATCAGTTCGAGCGATTTAAGGCCGCGGCACTGCTCGATCAACTCGTGCGCTGCCGGGTCACGACCTTCTGCGCCCCGCCGACGGTGTGGCGCCTGTTGATTCAGGAAGATCTGCGGCGCTGGCCCGTAGTGCTGCGCGAGGTGGTGGGAGCTGGCGAACCGCTGAATCCGGAAGTCATCGACCGGGTGCGAGACGCGTGGGGCCTGACGATTCGGGATGGCTTCGGCCAGACCGAGACGACAGCGCAGATCGGCAATCCGCCCGGCGAGCCATTGAAGCCGGGCTCCATGGGGCGGCCGCTGCCCGGCTACGTGGTCGAGCTCATCGCCGCCGATGGCAGCGTCGGCGACGAGGGCGAGATTTGCCTGGACCTGCGCCGGCGGCCGGTCGGGCTCATGCAGGCCTACCTTGACGACGAAGACAAGACCACCGACGCGATGCGCGGCGGTTATTACCACACCGGAGACGTGGCGAGCCGCGACGTTGACGGGTATCTGACTTATGTCGGCCGGCTCGACGATGTATTCAAGTCGTCCGACTACCGGATCAGTCCTTTCGAGCTCGAGAGCGTATTGATCGAGCATCCCGCGGTCGCCGAAGCCGCCGTTGTGCCGAGCCCGGACCCGCTGCGCCTTGCGGTGCCCAAGGCCTACGTGCTGCTTGCGGCGGGTGCGGCGGCTGATGCGGCGACTGCGCGCACCATATTGGAATACGTGCGTGGTCGAGTCGCCCCTTTCAAGCGCATTCGGCGCATAGAGTTTGCAGAATTGCCGAAAACCATCTCGGGGAAAATACGCCGGGTCGAGCTGCGCTTGTCGGAAAATGAGCGGGCGGGGCAGGGTGTGCGGCGTAGCTGCGAGTTCTGGGAGGAAGACTTTCCCGAGCTGAGGCGCACGGCCGGTGAGAACTCGGAGCGATGAGCAAGAGCCGGCTACGTATCAATTGCTTCAGGGCAGCGGGCGATACGGCTGCTGCCGCTGCGGCGATCGCCGCCGGGCGGAGCGACACGGCATTGACCGTTGTGTTTGCGACAGCCAACCACGACCTCGCCATCTTGGCCAGTGATCTTGCGGCGCGCGGTGTCGAGCGAGTCATCGGCGCGTCCACCGGGCGAGTCATCAGCGCCGGGGGATTCGAGCCTGCGGGTATCGTCGGCTTCCACCTTCCGGCGGGCCGTTTCGCCGCGGCCGACACAGTGTTCGAAGATGTGGCCAGCATGGGGCTGCCTGAACTGCGGGCGCGCGTGCATCAGTTGCAACTCGAACTCGGCGGCGCTCCGGGCGGCGCGTTCGAGCATCGCTTCGCGCTGCTGCTGGTCGACGCAGAGTCGCGATGCGAAGAATGGCTGACGGCCGTGCTCGGTATGGAATTGAACGGCGTGCCGCTGATCGGTGGGTCCGCCGGCGATTTGTATTTCAATCCGTTCGGCCATCCGCCCGGCAGCACTCGCCTGCTGTATCACGGCAGCGCCAAGCGCGGCGCCGCCATTCTATGCCTGGTGGCATCGGCGTCGCCGGTCATTGCCTACTGCCACAATCATTACATGCCGAGCGACAAGAAGTTCGTCATCACCGACGCCGATCCTGCGCGCCGTCTGGTGCGGGAAATCGACGGGCGTCCCGCGTTGGCGGTGTACGCCGCCGCTTGCGGATTTCGCCGTCCGCCGCGCGAGAGCCGCGATTTCGCGCCATTCCCGTTGATGATTCGCATCGGCGGTCACTACTATCCGCGCGGTATGCAGCGGATTGACTCCGATGGCGCACTCGAGTTCGCGTGCGCGCTCGAGCCCGGGCTGGTCGTAGCGCTCGCCAAGCCCGGCGACATGGTCGCAAGCCTCGAAGCACTGTTTGCGACCATGCGCCACCGGATCGGCGCGCCCGAACTCGTTATCGGTGTCGACTGCGCGGCCCGGACCGCTTACATGGAGCGCCAGGGCTTGTCGAAGGGTATCGAAGCGCTGTTGCGGGAGCATGCCGTCACGGGATTCTCCTCGCTGGGCGAGCAGTTCAACACCATCCACGCCAACAACTCCTTCACCTGCCTGGGTGTCGCACCCTTGTCATGAAGGCACGAACCCCGCGCGCCCTGGCTGCAGCGACTTCGATGGCCCGGCTGCGCGCCGAGAACCGAGCGCTCAAGAAATCGGTTCGCGCTCTGATGGTGAGAGTGGAAAAGACGGTCGACGACCAGGGCAGTGCCTTCTCGTGGTTTCAGGCCGCTGCCAGCCTCGAGGAGGCGATTCGCCAGCGCACCGAACAGTACGAGCAGCTCAATCTGCGGCTGAAGCGCGAATTGGAGTCGCGGCGCGAGATCGAGCTCGCGCTCAAGCAGGCTAAGGCGGTTGCCGACCGCGCGAACGAGACTAAAACGCGGTTCTTGGCTGCGGCGAGTCATGATCTGCGGCAGCCCTTGAGCTCGGCCCTGTTGTTTCTGGAGTCGATCAGCGAGCCGGCACTCAAGGGACTGGATCTCGATTATTTGAACAAGGCGCGCGTCGCGCTCGCCTCGCTCAGTAATCTGCTCGATACGCTGCTCGATGTGGCGCGCCTGGATTCAGGTGGAATCGAACCCCAATACGCCGATTTCCCGGTGAGTGCGGTGCTCGACCGCATCGTGCCCGAGTTCGGCAGCGTGGCGCGTGCCGCGGGACTGCAGTTGGATTTCGTCTCCTCGAGCGCGTGGGTGCGCACCGATATGCACCTCCTGGAAACGGTGCTGCGCAATCTGATCAGCAACGCGATCCGTTACACGCTGCGCGGACGCATATTGGTCGGTTGCCGGCGCAGGCGCGAAGGACTGCTCATCGCGGTTCATGACACCGGGATAGGAATCGAGCGCGAGCATATGGAGGCCATCTTTACGGCCTACTACCAGGTTCCGGCGGGCGGCCGCGCCCGCACCAGCGGCATTGGGCTCGGCCTGTCCATCGTGGAACGCATTTCGACCCTGTTGTCCTTGAGACGCGAGGTCGGTTCGATCCCAGGACGCGGATCCATGTTCGCCGTCGTGGTGCCTTACGGCCGACCGCGCGGGCGCGCCCGATCGCGAGGCACCGCGGCCGCCGGCACGATTTCGACGCCGAGCCTCGCCGTCGCAGTCATCGACGACGATCCGGGGGTGCGCCTGGGTCTCGCGGCGACGCTGGTCAAATGGGGTCATCGGCCGATCGCCGCGGCAACGGCCACGGAAGCGGTGGTGCAATTCATCGGCGCCGATTTGACGCCGGACTTCATCATCAGCGATTACCACCTAGACGGTTCGATCAAGGGCGATGCGGCGATCGAAGAGGTGCGACGCGAATTCGACCGGGCACCGCCCGCCGCCATCATGACCAGTGATCCCGATCCGCGGCTGCATGCGGCGCTGCGCGACAAGGGATTCGCTCTGCTGGCGAAGCCGCTCAACCTGGCCGAGCTGCGCGGCTTGCTGGAGCGGATCGGCCGTCAATAGTTGGAGTCGAGAAGTCGCCTGGCTTCGAGTCCGGCCTGCATGCGATTGGTCACTCCGAGTTTGCGGAATATGGCCGACACGTGCGCCTTCACCGTAATCTCGCTGATGGACAGTTCCCGCGCGATGCGCTTGTTTGACAGCCCGGTGGACAGCAATTCCAGTACCCGGCGCTGGCGCAGAGTGAGTTCGTCGCGCCCCGGGGATGCGTCGGCATTGCGCAACGCCGACAGGATTCCGGTCGGCATGTAGGTACCGCCGGCGAGAATGACCTTGAGCGCATTGATGAGGACTTGGCTTGGCGCGGACTTGGGGATGAAGGCGCTCGCGCCGGCCATGATGACGTCTTGCATGATCTTCGGGTCGCCGACCGCAGAGACCACCACGATGGGCGTCGCCGGCACCACACGCCGAAGCGCCTGCAGGCAGGAGAGTCCCACGGCGCCTGGGAGATTCAGATCGAGCAAGACGAGGTTGAAGGCTCGCGCGGCTTTGACCGCGGACAGCACTTCCTCCTGCGACGCCGCCACCGCGATGTCGGCGCCAGGGCAGGCCTGCGGCACGACGGCTTGCAGTGCGTCACAGTAGAGCGGGTGATCGTCGGCTATCAGGACGCGGGGCGGTGCACCCGCGGCGCTCGGTGTATTCATCATAGTGTCCCAGCAATGAGGCGCGAGATTGATACTAAAGTATTAGTCCCCTGCTCCTTACGACTTATACCTCAAGTGGCACGCCGACGGCGATACTCAAGGCTCGAACATCGTGCGATCGGCCGGATCGCAGCGTTCTCCAAAGTCAGGAGTGTCAAATGAATACCGCCGTTGCAGCCCAACTTCCGCGAGGCGCGCTCGCCAATGACTTGTCCGCCATCATGCCGGCCAACGCGGCCTTTCTGGCCAAACCGCACAAGTTACTGATCGATGGGGCTTGGGTCGCGGCCGCCAGCGGCAAGACATTCGACGTGCGCGACCCGTCCAGCGATAACGTTATCGCACATTGCTCGCTGGGCGACGCGGCCGACGTGGACTTGGCGGTTGCGGCCGCGCGCCGCGCCTTCGAAGCCGGCGACTGGGCGCAAATGAAACCCGTCGATCGGGAACGCGTGCTGCACCGGCTTGCCGACCTGATCGAGAAGCATGCGGACGAACTCGCCGAGCTCGAGGCCATCGACAACGGCAAGTCAGTGGTGATGGCCCGTCACGTCGACATCAAAGCGGCACTCGAGGTGTGGCGCTACATGGCTGGATGGCCTACCAAGCTCGAGGGCAAGACGCTGCCGCTGTCCGGCACTTTGGTGCCAGGCCAGCAGTACGCCGCCTTCTCGACGCGCGAGCCCATCGGTGTGGTCGGTGCGATCATCGCGTGGAATTTCCCGTTCCTGCTGGCGACGTGGAAGTGCGCCCCGGCGCTCGCCGCGGGCTGCACCGTGGTGTTGAAGCCCGCCGAGGAGACTCCGCTGACGGCGCTGCGTTTGGGTGAATTGGCCCTGGAAGCGGGCTTTCCCAAAGGGGTGCTCAATGTCGTGACCGGCATGGGTCCCACAGCTGGGGCAGCGTTATCCGCACACGCGGGAGTCGACAAGATCACATTCACCGGTTCCACCGAGGTAGGGCGGCTGATCGTGCAGGCCGCCGCCGGCAACATGAAGAAGGTGACCGTGGAATTGGGCGGCAAGTCGCCGACGATCATCCTGCCCGATGCGGATCTGGATGTCGCCATCCCAGGGGCAGCCAGCGCCATCTTCTTCAATCAGGGCCAGGTGTGCAGCGCGGGTTCGCGGCTATACGTCGCAGCGAAGCATTTCGACCAGGTCGTGGGCGGCATCGCGGATCAGGCGAAGAGCATGAAGCTGGGGCCAGGCTTGGATCCTACTGCGCAGATCGGTCCTCTCGTGTCCTCGATCCAGCGCGAGCGCGTTACGCGATATCTCAAAGATGGCGCCGCGGCGGGCGCGAGCGCGGCCGCGGGCGGTCAGGCGTTATCATCGCCCGGGTACTATGTCGAGCCGACGGTGTTCGTGAACGTGAACGACGAAATGTCCGTGGTGCGCGAGGAGATCTTCGGGCCTGTGGTTGTCGCCCAGCCCTTCGACGACGTGGCCGACATCGCCCGAATTGCGAACGACACGATCTACGGTCTGGCGGCCAGCATATGGGGACGCGATATCGGTAAGGTTTTGAGGCTGGCACCGAAGCTGCGGGCCGGCACAGTCTGGGTGAACTGCCACAACGTGCTGGATGCAACCATGCCGTTCGGCGGGTACAAACAGTCCGGCTGGGGCCGCGAGCTGGGCGGCGAGGCGGTCTATTCCTATCTCGAAAGTAAATCCGTGTGCATCAACATTACGGGATGATCCCGCCGAGGGTGGATTTCGGTGTTGCATCATCCCTTAGATATATCGGGATAAGGAATCATCTTGCATAACAAAGAAGCGCGCACGTTGAAGAGTTCTCGTTTGCTGCTGCCGGCCGTGGGTTTCGCCATACTCGGCGCCACGGCCGCGCGAGCCGAGACTGGGCCGGCCGACAGCGATGCCATCCAAGAAATCGTCGTCACGGCGGAGAAGCGCTCCGAATCCCTGCAGAGCGTCCCTGTCTCCGTCACCGCGCTGACCCGGGCACAGCTGGGTCAGCTGAAACTCGATACTCCCTCGGACCTCGTTACCCAAGTTCCGAATCTGCAAGTGAACGGGATCGTCGGTGAGGGCTCGCCGCTGTTCTCGCTGCGCGGCGTGTCGATGTTCGACTACAGCCTCAATCAGTCGAGTCCGGTGGCGAGCTACATCGACGAGGTCTACAAGGGAAACTTCACGCTGTTCGGCGTCGAACTCTATGATCTCGAGCGCGTCGAAGTCCTGCGCGGCCCGCAGGGAA
>JANXZQ010000331.1 GCA_025355445.1 Gammaproteobacteria bacterium | reverse complement strand
GACGACTTGACCGATCCGTCTCCGGCAACCACCTTCGCCCACTTGGACGCTACGGTGGTGCTGTCGCGGCAAATTGCCTCCATCGGTATTTATCCTGCGGTCGATCCTCTGGACTCCACCAGCCGCCAGCTCGATCCGCTGGTGGTGGGCCAGGATCACTACGATACGGCGCGCGGGGTGCAGGCCGTGCTGCAGCGTTACAAGGAGTTGCAGGACATCATCGCCATTCTCGGCATGGATGAACTGTCCGAAGAAGACAAGTTGAGCGTGTACCGCGCGCGCAAGATCCAGCGCTTTCTCTCGCAGCCGTTCAACGTGGCCAAGGTGTTCACGGGACAGGACGGCAAGATCGTGTCTTTGAAGGACACCATCCGCGGCTTCAAGGCCATCATCGCAGGCGAATACGATCACCTGCCCGAGCAGGCCTTCTACATGATCGGTGCCATCGAAGAAGCCGTCGAGAAAGCCAAGACCCTGACCTAAGAGCGATCATGGCCAATACCATTCACGTCGACATCGTCAGCGCCGAAGGCCAGATCTTCTCGGGCGAGGCCACGATGGTGTTCGCGCCCGGTTCGCAGGGCGAACTCGGCATAGCGCCGCGCCATGCGCCCCTGCTCACCACCCTGAAGGCCGGCGAGGTGCGCGTGCAATCGGAAGGCCACGAAGAGCAGTCCTTCTACGTCGGCGGCGGCGCGCTGGAGATTCAGCCGCACTTGGTGACGGTGCTGGCCGATACGGCCGCGCGGGCGCGCGATCTTGACGAAGCGGCGGCACTCGCCGCGAAGCAGCGCGCGGAAGACGCGGTACGCGAGCGCAGCGACAAGGTCGATATCGCCGAGGCGCAGGCGGAATTGCTGCGCGCGGTGGCGCAATTACGAGCCATCGAACGCCTGCGCAAGAAGCGTTAGGCTCTTAAGGAGTCACGAGCGGAGCCTCATGCAGCTTTCCGTCGTCATACTCGCAGCAGGCCAGGGCAAGCGGATGAATTCCGACTTGCCGAAGGTACTGCAGCCCCTGGCAGGGCAGCCTCTTCTGCAGCATGTCATTGACACGGCGCGCGCGCTCGATCCGGACAGTCTCTACGTGGTCTACGGCCATGGCGGAGGGCAGGTACAGTCGGCGCTGTCCCACGAGTCCGTCGAATGGATACTGCAGGCCGAACAGCTCGGCACCGGACATGCGGTCATGCAGGCCATGTGCGTCATACCCGATGATCATTGTGTGCTGGTGTTGTACGGCGATGTGCCGCTGATTCGAACCCCTTCCTTGAAAAAACTGGTGGCGCTGGCCGACGCAGGCTCGCTGGCCGTGCTGACCGTGGCGGTCGATGATGCGACGGGCTATGGCCGCATCATTCGCACTGCCGACGGCCACGTCAGCGCCATCGTCGAGCACAAGCATGCCACCCCGGAACAATTGCAAATACGCGAGATCAATTCGGGGTTCATGGCCGCCCCCGCCGGCCGTTTGCGCGAATGGCTGCTGGGACTGGGGCGGAACAATTCGGCCCGCGAGTTCTACCTCACCGATGTGGTGGCGGGCGCCGTGACATCGGGTGATCGCGTCGAGGCCGTGCGTACGACGCGCCTGGCGGAAGTCATGGGCGTCAACGACAAGATCCAACTCGCTCAGGTCGAGGCGCTGTACCGGCGCGAACGAGCAGAGGAATTGATGCTCGCCGGCGCAACATTGGCGGACCCCACGCGCATCGACATACGCGGCGACGTCAAGGTGGGGCGTGACGTTTTCATCGACGTCAACGCAGTTTTGAGCGGCAGCGTGCAACTCGCCGCGGGCGTCAAAATCGGCCCCCACTGCATCATCAGCGATTCGTCATTGGGCGCCGGCACGGAAGTCTTTGCGAACAGCATCATCGACCGGGCCGAAGTCGGCGAGAATTGCCGGATCGGCCCCTTCGCGAGGCTGCGGCCGAACACGATATTGCATCGCGACGTGCACGTCGGCAATTTCGTGGAGATCAAGAGCAGCGAAATCGGGGTCG
>JANXZQ010000287.1 GCA_025355445.1 Gammaproteobacteria bacterium | reverse complement strand
GCTACGTTTTTAGGCACCGAGTGAGCCAAGCGAGTTTCAACACAATAGGCCGATTGCAATGATTGGGGACCGGCCCCTCACGACCGATACTGTTGAAAAACGCCCCTCTGCGAAATTGCGCGAAAAAGTTCGACCGCGAGAAGGCCGTCTGAGACGAATTTGAATGCTTAGGGCTGCTTAGGGCGCTTTAACCGACTTCTCGTGGTCCGGTTTTTTGCGCAGATTCGAGGTGCTGCTGCGATAGTCGAGTTTTTCAACAGTATCGACCCAACCCGCCGCTCGCGAGCGGCGGGTTTCGAGCAGCCAAACAATTCAGGAGCGTCACCGCTGCCTCACCCGCTATCCCACGTGGATGGTGCGCGCCGTTAAACAGCAAGAAGTCTTGAATCCAGTGCTGGTCGCTCTTCTCGGTTCACGGGCTGGAATCGAGGCGTCGCGGACGACACCATCGCGATACGCAGCGCCATCGCACAAGGCTGCCCGTTGGCGCATGGCCGCTCGATCGAAGTTGCGGGACGGTCCGGTTCGGCGTAGCGTCGAGCAAGGGATCACGCTTGTAGTTCGCCCGCGACGAGCGCTTGGCTGGGCATCATCCTCGCAGGGCGGCAACCTCACCGAGATCGGCGACCACTCCCCACAGCCTCGCCGGTGACAGGGGAACGCCATGCATGCACTGCGGATAAGACGACTATTGCGGGCGTTTTTGGGTATCTGCGCATTTTCCATTTGTGCGTATGGCAACCCTTGCACGTCGGCCGACTCGGGAGCGGCTTACACCCATGCAGTATCCGCGGGCGCAGCCTCGAGAGTAACCGCTCAGCATTTGCGCTCCCCGCTTCCGTTGAGCTTTGAAGTCAATCACGGTCAGGCCGACTCGCGTGCGAAGTTTCTTGCCAGGGGCCGCGATGTCGGTTTGTTTTTCACCGACCAGGGCGCCGTGCTCGCACTCACCAAACCGGCGCCTCTCGACGATCATCGTCTGCCGGGAGCACCACTCCAGCGCGATGCGGCTCTCCCACAAACCAGACAATCATTGGCACTACGCTACCAATTCGCCGGCGCCAATCGACACCCAAGGATTGAAGCACTCGATCCGCTACCTGGCCATAGCAACTACTTCATCGGCAACGATCCGAAGTACTGGCGCACCGATATTCCGCAATCCCGGTGCGTGCGCTACCACGAGGTGTATCCCGGCGTGGACGTGGTGTATTACGGAAAAGACGGTCAGCTTGAATTCGATGTGGAAGCCGCGGCGGACGTCGACCTGGCTCAAGTGCGCCTGCATGTTGACGGCGCCGACTCACTGGCTCTGGATGACGAAGGCAATCTGCTGCTCAACACGGCATTGGGCGTATTGACCCAGCGCAAACCGGTCGTGTATCAGATGATCGGCAGCGAACGTCGTGAGTTGCGTGGCGGCTATCTGTTGCGCGATATTCGCCGCGACAAGTCCGCACACGAAGTCGCCTTCCAGGTCGCCGACTATGATCGTCGCTACGCCGTGGTGCTCGATCCAAGTTTGGTCTTTGCGAAGCTTGTCGGCGGCACAGGCTACGATGATGGGTACGGAGTTGCTGTAGACAGCAGCGGCAATAGCTATGTGGCCGGCTCGACCAACTCGCCCGTTTTTCCGACCACGCCCGGCGCATACCAGACGGCACACGCCGGTTACGACGCGTTTATCACGAAAATCAGTGCGGATGGCACGACTCTGATTTATTCGACGCTGATCGGCGGCAATGGCTCGGATATCGCCTACGGTATCGGCATCGATAACAGCGGCAACGCCTACATCACTGGGTCAACGTCCTCGACCAACTTCCCGCTCGTAAACGCGCTGCAATCGACCCCCAAATCCGGCTTCGTCACCGCTTTGAACGCTGCCGGCAATGGCTTGAACTATTCCACATACCTCGACGCCAGCGGGGGCTATGCAGCGGTCGCGGTCGATGCGTCAGGCAATGCCTATGTAACTGGACAGACCTATTCGACAAGCTTTCCGGTCAGCCCGGGTGCGTTCCAGGCCACCAACGCCGGAAGCGGCGATGCGTTCGTTGCCAAGCTCAACGCTGCCGGAGGCCGCGTGTACGCGACGTATCTGGGCGGCACCGCGTATGAGGAAGGTCGTGCGATCGCCATTGACAGCGACGGCGACGCCTACATCGCGGGCGATACCATGTCGGCAAGTTTCAATGGTGTCATTCCCGCGAAGCTGGGCCCGCTCGGCGGCGGCGACATGCTGATCGCCGAACTCAATCCCCAAGGCACGGGACTCGTGTATGCGACCGAGATCGGCGGCACCGGGCTCGACGAAGCCATCGGCATCGCGGTGGACGGCGGACACCAAGTATACTTTACCGCCTTTTCCAATTCCGGCGATTTACCGCCGACAACACCGCCGCAGCATACTGGTGTCAACGAAGCCTATATCGGCCACCTGGATGATTCGGGCACGGTGCTATACGACTTCACTTGGTACGGCGCGACCGACGGTACCCAAGCCTACGGCTACGCGATCGATCTGGATGAGGCGCGCCAGAGTCTGTATGTCGCAGGCCAGATTCAGTCGTATCCAGGTGCGAATTCGTTGGGCAATACACCGTCGATCAATTCAGTGCCCACGTTGGATTGCGCAAGCTCCTGCTGGGCAACGACAGGCGCGTTTCTGCTGCAATACTCAATCAACCCGTTGACGCTGGCATCGGCCACGCGCGTTACCGGCGGCAGCGCGACAAACGCGATTTTCAATGCCGTTGCGCACGGTCCGGTAAGCGGGCGTGTAGCGGCCGTTGGGTCCTCGGATGGAAATCCGCCGACCACAGTGGCGACCAATGTGATCGCTGGCGGCGCGACCTCTGCCGGTTCGTCCATCTCGATAAACCAGGGTGGGGACGACTTAGTCGAAGCGATAGTCGATTTCCTGAGTTCGAATGCCGATTTACCACCAGAGATCGACAAGTACTTTACGCCCGCAGAGATTGATCAAGGACAACAGGTCCTTCTTACAATTGCAATTACAAACCCGAACATTGCGACAACACTTCGCGATTTTCAGTTGCATGACTCTCTGCCCGCCTGTCTGCTAGTGGTCGATCCGGATTCAGTCGTCCTTGCGCCACCGAGCTGCGCGGCCTCGATGGGGTGGAATTTCAATCCGGGTGCAGGAAGACCACCGCTGCATGATGTTTTTCTCGGCAAAAGCGCCCTTAGTCCTGGGGAATCGTGCAGCATCACATTTAAGGTGCAAGCCGATGGGTCAGCACCCTGCGACAACGTGACGGATATACCAACCGTCAGTTTCGTGAACAACGGAAAGGCAGCCAAAGCACATCTGGAGGTAATTTCTCCACCCCTTAAAGTCTGGACGGCAGGCGGCGCAAATACGAACACCAGCAATGGCGCGAATTGGAATACTGGAACGGCGCCTGTTAGCTATGACAACGAATTGTTTCCAATAATCGTGGGGAAACCGACCTTGCTCACGACCTACGACGATCCGGTGGAAGTCAATCAAATGAGCTTTTCAGGTGACAACTACACTGTGATCGGCAGCCCCGGCCCTGTCAAGCTTCGCGCTGGCGTCAACAACAGCGGCGCCAACAACACGTTCTCGGCACAGATCAAAGCCATGTTGCCACTGGTCTTTGCCAACAATCCCGCCGCAGCCAAGTTGAATATGACAGGCGGTATCGATCTCAACGGAAACAATGTCGACTGTACCGGCCCCGGCACATGTAGCTTCGATGGCCCAATTACAGGAACAGGCGATGTCGGCTGCGATGGGCCCGGCACATGCGACGTCAACGCCAGCCCCAGCTTCATCGGCAATTTCAACGTCGCGGGTAGCAAATTGTTTATGAATATTCCGATTGAAAGCGAAGCCGTCAAGCTGTCCGCCAACGGCACAGTGCGCGGAACATGCTCCTCCTTTGGCGACATCGTCATAAACGACAATGGCGATTTTCATCCATGCACCGGTACGACTCAGTGCACCCCGACTGTGGCGTCGGTGACCTGCAATGGCGGGTCGATTGAATTGGACTGTGCGGTAAACAATACGTCGTGCAGTTCGGTCAACGCCTCCGGTGCTGTTCAGATCAATCCAGGAACAACGCTGAAAGTCAATTTCCAAACCCAGCCCACAGTAGGCGCGACATTCAACAATCTGATCACAACCCCCGGTACGATCTCCGGATGTTTTGGTGAAACCGCTGCCACGCCTGCGAACGTCCTGCTTGTCGCGCAGTGCACTTCCAGTTCTGTTTCAGCCATCGTGAGGGCGGTCGATGACTTGTTTCACAGCAGTTTCGGCGGATAGAAAACCCCGCACTGGTATATGTTTGGCCGGCGGCAACCGGCAGTTTCAACCGGCAGAAATCTCACCAACGCAAGCCGTGCTAGGCTAAATGGCACTTACTTAGTGCTTGACCGAAAACCCTGGGGAAACCCCTGCATTTCACCAATGGCGCGGGTTTCCGTGGCTCCTGACGAAGCGAAGATATGGGGTGAATGGAGTCATTTGGGCGGCGGGTCAGGAACAGCCGCTCCAGCCGGTTACGTGGACACGCGTGGCGCGCCCATCGCCACTATTTGAGCGTCCGGTTCCAGGCAACCATTTGTGGGCATCACGTGACCGGAGTTGGCCGG
>JANXZQ010000285.1 GCA_025355445.1 Gammaproteobacteria bacterium | reverse complement strand
CGCCCGATACCGCGGGAATAACCCGCCTCGGCGACGCCGGGCAAGCCGGGCTTGACGCCGGCACCGGCGGCAGCCCTCAAGCTCAACATCGAGTTTGCCGCTCCCGAATCGAACATCACCTTGATCTTGGTGCCGTTGAGGTAGGCGGCGCCCGTGGCGTGCGGCTTCATGAAAGTGACAATGCCGATGTCCATCGTCGACGCCGGCTGCTCGCCGGTCGCCCAGTAAGCCAGCCCGACGTGCTGACAGTCCTCGGTCTTGAAGAATCGCACCACGCCATTGGCCAGGTCGTACTCCTCGTCCCACTTCTCCAGAAAATTCTGGCCCAGCAGCCCGACAGCGCCCTGCCCCACCTCGCTGCCGCCGACCAGGAAATCGATGTCGCGAATCGGTACGCCGGCAAACGTGAATACCTTGACATTGGCGAGCGATGGAACCGTGGAACCGCCGATACCGCCGACCCGGAGCCCGAAGGGAGCCGGACCCTGCCGCAGATTGAATTGCTGCGCCGAGGCGCTCGAGATCATGCTGTAGAACGCGCCGGTGTCCAGCACGAAGCGGGCATCGGCGCCGTTGATCTGGGCGGTGACTATCGGCTTCTCGCCGGACATCATGATCGGCAATTCGGCAAACTTGAGGATCTTGCATTTCGTCGCGGCTGCGTGCACCGGAGAGCCGGCCGGAGTTGCCAGGAGAAACGCTGCGGCACAACAGGCCCCAAGGGGGGAACTTAACTTCCATGTTGGAGCGGCCACCAGCCGAAGTCTGCGCCGAACCTGGAGTATGGTCAAAAGCCAGCACGGCCAGACGATGGCCTCGACGACCGGTCCACCACCTCAGCGCTGACTCACCACCTCAGCGCTGGCTCACCGCCACTCGCTGACTAATGCCGCAGAGTAGTTCATACGGAATGGCCTCGGCCCACACCGCGATCTCTTCCACCGGCAAGCCCTCTCCCCACAGAACAACCGGGTCTCCCAACTTGGGCTCGCGCTTGAGGCCCGTGACGTCGATGCCGATCATGTCCATGGACACGCTGCCCGCCAATCCTGCGCGCTCGCCGTTGACCAGCACCGGCGCGCCTGCGCCCAGGCTGCGCGGGTAGCCGTCGCCATAACCCACCGCCGCCACGGCCAGTCGTGTGGGCCGGGCGGCCCGCCAGCGTCCGCCGTAGCCGACTTGTTCTCCCACGGCAAGGTCCTTGATCGCTATTACATGCGACCGCAGAGTCATGACGGGCTTAAGCCCGTAGTCCGCGCCGATGGCGCCCGCGATGGGCGAGACGCCGTACAGCAGCAGTCCCGGCCGCACCCAATCGGCCTGGGCGTCGGAGAAACTCAGCATGCCCGCGGAGTTAGCAATGCTGCGCTCGCCGGGCAGGAAACGCGTGGCCTCATCGAAGCGGGCAAGCTGTTCGGCGGTGGCGGGAAGTTCGGGTTCATCGGCGCAAGCCAGATGCGTGAACAAATTGACCGGCAATTGAACGGATCCCAACGCGCTCAACGCCGCATGCGCGTCGGCAAACGCCGAGCCCTTGAATCCCAACCGATTCATGCCGCTGTCGAGCTTGAGCCAGACTTTGAATCGTGTGCCCGCGGCTGCGGCGCGCAACAATTCGATTTGCTCATGGGTGTGCACGACGAGCTCAAAATCTGCGGCGGCGGCCGCGTCGAGTTGTTCGGAATCGAACACGCCTTCGAGCAGCACCGTGGCTGTGTCGATGCCGGCGGCGCGCAGCGTCAGCCCTTCATCGACGCGCGCTACGGCGAAGGCATCCGCGGACTCGAGCGCGCGCGCCACGGCGACCAGCCCGTGACCATAGGCATTGGCTTTGATCACCGCCATCACGCGGGAATTCGGCGCCCATTGCCGGATCACACTCAAGTTGTGGCGGAGCGCGCCGGAGTCGATGCTCGCGCTCACCAACGGAGTCATCGGAATCTCACCGCGGTGTCACCGGAACACGCCCTCGGCGTAGGACTCGGGCGCGTAATTCTCGAATTTCGTGTACTGACCCAGGAAGGTCAGCTGCACATCGCCGGTTGGGCCGTTGCGTTGCTTGGCGATTATGATGTCGGCGATGCCTTTGCGGGTGGTGTTCTTGTCGTAGACTTCATCGCGATAGATCAGCAGGATGACGTCCGCATCCTGCTCGATGCTGCCACTTTCGCGAAGATCTGACATCACCGGCTTCTTCTCCACCCTCTGTTCCACGCCGCGATTGAGCTGCGACAAGGCAATCACCGGCACTTTCAATTCCTTAGCCAGAGCCTTGAGAGACCGCGAGATCTCGGAAATCTCCGTCGCGCGATTCTCTTTCGTACCGGCCACCTGCATGAGCTGCAAATAATCAACCACGATCAGATCGAGACCTCGATCGCGTTTCAGGCGTCGCGCACGCGCGCGGATTTCGGTGGGCGATAACCCGGGGGTTTCATCGACGAAGATTTTGGCGGCGCTCAACTGCGTCATCGCGGAATCGATACGCGGCCAATCTTCCTCTTGCAGGCGACCGGATCGCAGGTTGCTTTGATTGATGCGGCCAAGCGACGATATCATGCGGAGGGTCAAGGATTCGGCCGACATTTCCATGCTGAATATGGCCGCCGATTTGTTCGCGCCGAGAGCCGCGTTCTCAGCGATGTTCACTGCCAGCGTGCTCTTGCCCATCGAAGGACGACCGGCAATGATGATCAAGTCTCCCGGATGCAATCCCGACGTCATCTCATCGAGTTGCTTGAAGCCGGTCGAGATGCCGGTCATTTAG
>JANXZQ010000281.1 GCA_025355445.1 Gammaproteobacteria bacterium | reverse complement strand
CCACGACATCGGTGAATGTGCCGCCGGTATCGATGCCGATCCGGTAATCGCCTTGGGAATCGTGTGCGCGAGGGCTGGGGTTGGTCACGCCGTGCTCCGGAACTGTGCAAGTGAGGGATGATCATACTACGTCTTTTTGATCACGCAGCGCCGAAAGTGCTCGTGACCGAATTTTGCGAGTGTGATCATGATTTACTCCCATGATCATGCCTGTTACGATCCGGCCAACTCGTCGAAGGGAGCGTCATCATGCAAAAAACAGACTATTCGAAGATTGCATTGGGGAGCTTGCTCGCCATCAAGGCGGTGTCGGCGTGGGCGGAAGCGCCCGCCGGCGGGCTGGAAGAGATCGTGGTCACCGCGCAGCGGCGCTCCGAGACGATCCAGGAAGTTCCCATTTCGATGAGCGCCATCAGCGGCACGACGCTCGAGAACCTGGGTGCCAAGAATTTCAACGATTACGCGGGCTCCATCCCCAACCTCGCCATCGGCACGGGCGCAGGCGCGGGAGGAAACGGCAATGCATTCGGTGTCTCATCCACGCGCGCGGTGGCGATCCGGGGTGTCGCCGGCAACAATACGACCGCCTTCTATCTCAATGACACGCCGGTGCCGATGTCGCTGGATCCGCGCGCGGTGGACATCGACCGCATCGAGGTGTTGCGCGGGCCTCAAGGAACGCTGTTCGGCGCCGGCTCCATGGGCGGGACGGTGCGTCTTGTCACCCGCGGCGCCAACGCCGACAGTCTTTCCGGCCGCATCGCCGCGGAAGTTTCCCAGGTCAACCATGGCGGCGGCGGATATTCGGTCGACGGCACGGTGAATCTGCCGGTGATTCACGACTTGATCGGCTTGCGGCTCAACGCATTCAGCAGTTTTGACCCGGGCCTTTACACGCGAACCTGGGGCGGTCCGCAGGATCCTCGCTCACCGAGTCTTCCTTATCCCCCGGGAGGCGCGCCGGCCGGCAGCAAGGATCATGTGGGAGCGGAGCAGAACACGGGCTTTTCGGCCTCGATGGCGATCACACCGCAGGCGATCGAGGGCTTGTCCATCCTGCCGATGTACATGTACCAGAATTCGAACTCCAATGGATATCCGCTGGCGGACTATCAGCCGGACTATTTCACCCAGACCCGGCCTTTCGACGTGCCTGAATCCGTCCAGGACACCTGGAATTTCGCCGGCCTGACCCTGAAGCAGGAAACCACGTTCGGGCGCTTCGTGGCGTCGGGAACCTACTTCTACCGCCGCGCCTTCGATTTTGAGGACACCAGTGACATCAATGCCATCGTGTTTTGGGGAATCCCATACTATGTGCCGGCGCCCTTGCTCAATACCTTGTACACGAGGACCTACACACAGGAAGCAAGGTTTGAATCGACGTTCAAGGGACCGTTTCAATTCGTCCTCGGCGCTTTTCATTCGCACTCGGATCGGCGCTTTTATGAAATCTACAATGCGCCGGGCTTGAACGCCGCGACCGGCGGAGCATTGGGCACCGATCTCGAATATACGCAGAACACGCCGAATACTGATCGGGAACGCGCCGGGTTCATCGATGCCACCTACAAGATCACCGAGGCCTTCCAGGTCAGTGCCGGTGTTCGCAGGGCGTACCTGGAACACGCCGGCGCTTATACGGCGGATGGTCCGTTGAATGGCGGGGTGTCCGGGCCGCCGGATACCTATTCCTCGCACGGCGAGAACAATACCGCGCCGCGGTTCACCGCCAAATATCAGTTCGCCCCGGAGCAGATGCTGTACGCGTCGGCGGCCAAGGGCTTTCGCATCGGCGGCACGAACTCGAAGCTGCCGTCGATATGCGATGCGGATCTGGCGAATCTGGGCATCAAGAACGGTGATTCCTTCAAGTCCGATTCGCTTTGGAGTTACGAGATCGGGGCAAAGAACGCCTGGGGCGACAATCGCTACCGGACTCGGGTTGCCGCGTATCGCATCGACTGGAAGGGCATTCAGCAGTCCGTGTATCTGCCGTGCACGTTCAATATCGTCTCCAACTCCGGCGCTGCGCAGAGCACCGGCGCCGAGTTCGAGCTCGACATGGCGCTCATCGAGCATTTGACGGTGAATCTGGCGTTCGGCTATGAAGACGCGAAAATCACCGAGGCTACCGTGCAATCGCGCACGGTCGTCGGCCAGCCGCTCACCGGCGTGCCGCGGTGGTCGGGTTCGCTCACTTCGCAATACACCATACCCCTGGGCGAGCGCCGCGCGTTCGTTCGCGGTCAATACGACTTCACGGGCGCACGCACTTCATTCAACAATGTCGCCCCTCCCGACG
>JANXZQ010000187.1 GCA_025355445.1 Gammaproteobacteria bacterium | reverse complement strand
AAAAGATCCTCGAGAGTCGCGGATCCATGCTCCCGCGGCAGGGTCTTGGGATCGCCCTCCAGCAACACCCTGCCGCGCGAAAGGAACAGCACGCGATCGCAGACCGCCTCCACTTCGTTCATATTGTGCGACGTCCAAAGGATGCCGCAGCCATCCGCGGTAGCGAGGCTCCTAATCTTGGTGCGGATGAGCTGCGCCGCCGACGGATCCAATGAGGCCGTGGGTTCATCGAGCAGCAGCAGTTGCGGCCTGTTGAGCAGCGCCTTCGCCAGAGCAGCGCGAGTCTGCTCGCCAGAGGACAGCACGCCGCACTTGGTATGGCGCAAATGCTCCAGATCAAACTCCTGAAGCACTTCGTCGACGCGGCGGCGCAGGGCGGGAATGCCGTACAGCAGCCCGAAGAAGCGCAAATTCTCGACCACGGTCAGATTGCCGGGGAGCGCGGCGTAGACGGCGGCAAAATTGGTGCGCGCCAAGGCGCGCGCGCGATTCTTTACGATGTCGATGCCGCCGATCTCGACCTTGCCGGTGGTGGCCGAGAGCACACCGAGCACCATGTTGATGGTGGTGGTCTTACCCGCGCCATTAGGCCCCAACAGGCCGAGGATTTCCCCACGCTTCACGGTAAAGGAGACGTCATCCAGCGCAGTCACACTGCCGTACACCTTGCGGAGGCCCAGGACGCGCAGCGCGGGAATATTGGAAATTGCTTGCAAGGGCGGCGTAGGCACCCGGCGATTATGCAATGTAGCGCAAAAATAGTCCGTCTAAAAAGCGAGTCTGTGCGTATCGAGTCGATGTACAAAACCTCGATAAATAAAATCGATGCCGGCATTATGGGTTTCTGGGCGGTCGTGAATGAAAGTGAGGGTGACAACAGCGGCCTGCGCCTGCTCGAGCGGCAGTGGGTGAAGATGTGGCTGAAACGGGCGTTTGCGGAGATCGCCGGGGCCGGAGTGTGAGTGCTTTTTCTGCGCGAACTCGCGACTTAATCAGGTTCAATTCACCCGGCACTCTTCCTTAGACTGCCTGCCACGCGACAGAGGCTTTCGGTCGCGCAACACAGAAGACAAGGAGTCCACATGAAAAGTTTTAATGTAACCGCCGTTGGTAATCTCGCACGGGATCCGGAATTTGCCTCCAAAGGCGATACCTCGTACGCGCGCATTTGCCTGGTCGGCAATGACTATGCGGGAAAAGATCAGCATGGCGAAGCGCGGGAGGTTGTCACCAGCGTCTGGTTCACGGCATTTGACAGTCTCGGTGAGGCGATTGCAAAGAATGCCCGCAAGGGGGACCAACTCATCGTTCAGGCGCACATGCGTTCCAATAACTGGACTGACAAGGATGGTGAGAAAAAGTACGAGCACTCCTTCGTCATCGATACCTTCCGCTTCGGTGCGCCGGGGAAGATCAAGCGCGAAGAACTCGCGGCGCGGCGCGATGAGACTGAGGGAGCTCTCGAGACCGAGATCTAGGAGAAGGTAAAATTCGCGGTGGCCGATCACCGCGCCCACCCACCCGGAAAAGGAATTCCGCCGTGCATCACCCCCGTTCGAATCGCCCCGACACGCGGCAGTTCATGCCGCAGTTGTTGCTGATCGTCTTTGTGATCTGTATGCCTGGCTTGGCGCTGGCGCAGGCCTCGCCCTTCATGACTGGCGCGACTGCGTTGCAGACCAATCTTCTGATATTGCGCTGCTCCGGCAGCGAAAACGGCGGTACCTCGCAATTCGCTTCCCGACTGATCGGCGACCGCGAGGTTCTCAGGCGCCAGCTATCCCGCGGCAGCGACCGGGAGAGCGCTCTGTCGGCCCGTGGAGGGCGCCGATCCCGGAGTGTTTCCGAGCAACATGTGACCGAGCCCGCCGTCATGCCGTCCGAGCTCGAGCAGCTTCCGGATTTGTGCGGTTACCTCAAGTGCGCCTCGTCTCGCCGATGGCTGAAAGTCGCCTTTGCCAATAAGGAGTTTCGCAGTGCCTGCAACCGAACCGCTCTCTGACCCCAACCTCCGCTCACCGACCTACTACGTGGTGCAAACGAATGCGGCATGCCGGCACTGCGGCTTGGCAACCCGGCTGCTGGCGCTGGCATTGCCGCGAACACACGAGACTCTCGAGGCGGATCCGGGCGAGTCAGCGAAGGACGCCTGGCAACACGCCAATGTCGATGCGTTCCTGTTCTACGTGGAACAACTGCCGCACCGCGTTCAGCATCAATTACAGCAAATATCGCCCGGATATCGTCAAGCACAGAGCGCGGCTACGCAAAGCGTGTACTGGGTGAATCACTGCGAGCACTGCGGTGCATTGCTTGACGATTACGATCTTCACTGCGAGCCCGAAGGCGCGTTCATGCCCTGCAGCGAGGCCGAGGCCAGGAAAATTCACATGCTTCGGATACTCGAGCCCATCGAGGCGGTGGCAGCGGGCTATTCGCCTGATCCCGTGTTCTTTGACCTTATGCCGGCGAGTTGAAACGGTCATGGCCATTTACTATCTGAACATGAAGACTTTCGGCCGCAGCGGCGGGAGCAGCGCC
>JANXZQ010000172.1 GCA_025355445.1 Gammaproteobacteria bacterium | reverse complement strand
CGCAGGTCGCCTCGATGGATTTTTCCACGACCTCATTCCTGCGCGAGGTAAGCCGCGCGCGCACTTTCGGTTTCATGCGTGACTTGGAGAGCCTGCGGGCGCGCAACCTGGCACTCGGCGGCAACATGGACAATGCCATCGTGCTCGACGACTATCGGGTGCTGAACGAGGACGGCCTGCGCTACGAAGATGAATTCGTGAAGCACAAGATTCTCGACGCCATCGGCGATCTATACCTGTTGGGACACAGCCTGATCGGTGAATTCAGCGGCTATAAGTCCGGCCACGCGCTCAACAATAAATTGCTGCGCACGCTCATAGGCAGGCAGAGCGCATGGCAGGAAGTGACCTTCGACAGCCTGGCTGACGCGCCCATTTCCTACGTCGCCGCCGCGGCGGCGCGCGCGTAAGGCTCCGTCAACCGGCGGGAATGGCGCAGCGATACAGATGCAGCGGCCTGTTCGCCGCGGACGTTGCTGGCGAGACCGCGTCCAGGGATAGGGCGCCTAAGTCCGCGGACGTCACCAGGTAATCGAACACTGCGAGACCGCAGACTCCGCGCAATTGCCCTGAGGACAGCGCCAGATTTGTGCCTCCGCTGCGCCAATCCAAAAATGTTTGCGGCGGCACGAAGGCTGCCAGCGCGAGCGCCCGCCGTTGCAGTTCTACGGCGGTGTTGCGGGAAAAGACCAGTCCCGAGGTCTGCAGCACGGAAAGGTAGCTCGGCCGATTCAGGAGAATCCAGGCGTCGAGTGGCGATTCGGGCCAGAACACGGTCGACCCGGCGGGGATGTGTTCGCGCCAGGCTGCGAGCTGCGCGACGCGCTGCGGCGGGAATTCACGGTGAGTCCAGGTGGCCCAAGTCGGCGGCAGCAGTGCAATTGTGCCCACCATCATCGCCAGCCCAAGCACTATCAAGCCGGAGCGCCGGGAGGTGCGAGTGAGAAGCCAGGTCAGAGCCAGGAGGGCCATTGCGGCAGTGCCGTCACGAGCAAAGCTGATGGCGCGCCGTAACCACAGGGCCAGCCCCAAGTCGAGATAGTGCGCATCCGTGAATTGGAGGTTGGAGGCGAGCCGCCATACGACGGCGATGGCCAGCATGCCGCAGGCGCCCCAGAACACCAGACGCGCCTCGCTCCCCTTGAGCCGCCGCGACCATGCGAGGGAGCCTAGCGCTGCCAACGCCGCGACCAGGGCAAAGACATTCGATGAGAAAATCCACGCCGAGGCGAGCAGCAGGGCCGTGCCGCGACCGCCAGCTCCCGCCCGCCAGTACACGCTGAGCATCATGGGCAGCAATAGCGCGGCCGTAACCGTGCCTAGCCATTGCCACCGCCAGCTCTGTAACTGGGTAAACAACACGAGGTGCAGTTCGTCGCCGGCGAGGAAGCTTAGAACTATGCCGCCCAACATTGCCGCCAAGGCCGCCATGCATAGTGTGCGTGCTCGTTCACTCGATGCGGCCACCCCGGCTGCGAGGGTCGCTGCGGCTACCGCGACTCTTGCCCAATCGTCCAACTGCCAATTCTTGATGAACAAGTAGGGACTGCGATCCATTACGAGGGTCAGCCAGGCCTGATCGAATCTACCCCATACGGTGTCGGGCATCATCAGCGTAGCGGCCAGCAGCGCCGCCACGCCTCCGACCAAGGTGATGGCGCGCGGCTTCAGGCAGAACACGGCCACTATTCCTGGGGCCGCCATGAGAGGGTGCAGCAGTGCGGCAAGTGCGAATAGCGCCACTGCCAGCCAGATTCGCGTGCGCAACGCCGCGGCAAGACCGGCGAGGGCCAGCGCTTCCGCGGCCATCCTCGGCGTGAGAAATTGCTCGACGCAGGTAAATATTCGATCGGCACCATAGTCGCCGGGAACGGCAATGAACACCGCCAAACCATACAGAGCCATGCGCGCCGGCATGACGGCGCGCGCCAGCGTCCATGCGGCGGCCATCAATGTCATTTGAAGGACAAATGTCAGTGCCGCGGCGGCGTTTTCAATCCCGAGCCATCTGCCGGCGCCGGCATACAGCGGACTGAAGACGGTAAATCGATCCTGCGAGCCCAGTTGCAGGAATACATCCTGAGTCAAGGATGGCGGGTTGAGCCGCGCCAGCGCCTGAAGGGTATATAGCCCCGCGTCATGAAACAGCCCTAGGTAGCTATGAGACAGCATCCACGCCGCGACGCAGAGCAACAGCACCAGGACAGTCTCCAGTCGGGCAGCCACCTAAATGTCGCCGGGGGAGCCCTGCGGCGGGATCACCCGAATGCGGACGGTGAGTATTTCGACTCCCATGGCTGTGCCGACGCGTTTGCGCAATGCGTCAGAGGAATATCGAAGCCGCGAGGCCCATACCGCGCCGACCACCCCAACGGTCAGCCGCCCCTGCTCAATGCCGGCGCTGGCCACCGCTTCGGCAAGTCGAGCCGGGAGCGCCGCGCGAACCTGCTCCACCACCCGTATTCGCTCCCGTGAGCGGGTTTTGAGCGCGTTAAGTTTGTTTCCAGCTCGTGACAATAAGTCACTGAGGCTCCTAGGATTTTGCATTGCAACATGAGATCCGGGGGGTGAGTTGCATGGGGAAACCGTGCGGAAATCCTTGTTTTACGTCGATTTTCTGCATAGTCTACCGATACGCACGGGGCATAGTATCCATCTTCCGTAGGACATGATGCCCCGATTAAGAGCACGTACGGCGTCGGGAATGAAAACCACCCCATGAATGTCATTCTTGTCGGCCGCAAGTCAGGCCGAGTGAAGCAATTTGACCTCCGTCATCCCGTCGTGGTTGGCGCCGCCGTGCTGTTCGTGCTTGGCATCGTGGGCGGAGCTTTTTCCATAGGGATTGGTCTGGGAGCGAGCCACAGCACCGGCAATCCGGTCAATCAATTGGGTAATTGGTCGGCTGAGCTCATGCGCCAGCAGGCCCAAATAGAAGACGTCAAGCGCGTGCTTCAAGAGAAGGTCAACGCCTTGGCGATGCGTGTGGGCCAGATGAATGCCAATGTCATCCGGGTCAATGCATTAGGCAAACGTCTGACACGCATGGCCAATCTCGATGACGGCGAATTCGACTTCGGCAACCCGCCGGCCTTGGGCGGCTCCGAGAGCGGCGCAGATGGACAGCCGGCGCAAATCCCGAGTCTTACGACCATGGTCGACGACCTGCAGACACAGCTCTCCAGCCGCGAGCAGCAACTCGGGGTGCTCGAGAACCTTATCCTGACGCGGGAGTTGAACAAGCAGGTGTACCCGGAGGGGCGGCCGGTGCAGGACGGGTGGATTTCTTCTTATTTCGGACGTCGCGCGGATCCTTTTACCGGGTACTCGGCGGTGCACAAGGGCCTGGATTTTGCGGGTCCCGAGGGCACCAAGGTGACGTCGGTAGCGGCTGGTCTGGTGACCTTCTCGGGCGAACGCTCGGGTTTCGGGCAGATGGTCGAGATCAATCACGGCAACGGGTTGGCCACGCGCTACTGCCATAACGAAAAAGTCTTGGTCAAGCAGGGCGATATGATTCGCAAGGGCCAAGAGGTGGCTTTAATGGGGTCCACCGGACGGTCCACCGGTCCCCATCTGCACTTCGAAGTGCTGAAAAACGGCAATCAAGTCGATCCATTGCGTTTTATCGGCGAGGATCGTTAAGCTCATCGTCTAGCCTGATGGCCGTGGCCGATTTCGAAACGATTTCCCGCGCTTCCGGTCTATCCGTAGAATACCCAGTTTTCTCAAGGATTCCGTCGCGTGTGGAAGCTTCTGACCCAAGTATTTGGTAGCCGCAATCAGCGCCTGATCAAGGAGCTGAGCCGTACCGTGGCGGCAGTGAACGTCCTCGAAGGGGCCTTGAGTTCGGTTCCGGACGAACAATTTCCCGAAAAGACCCGGGAACTCAAGGCACGCTTCGCGGCCGGCACTTCTTTGAATGACCTGCTCCCCGAGGCCTTCGCTCTGGTGCGCGAGGCGTCACGCCGCAAACTCGGAATGCGTCACTTCGATGTGCAGCTGATCGGCGGCCTGGCGCTGCACTCCGGCAAGATCGCGGAAATGCGCACGGGCGAGGGCAAGACGCTGATGTCCACGCTGCCGGCTTATCTGAACGCGCTCACCGGTGACGGTGTGCACGTGGTGACGGTCAACGAATACTTGGCGCAGCGCGACTCGGAGTGGATGGCGCCGGTGTTCCGCTGCCTGGGTCTCGAGGTGGGCGTCATCAAGAATGCCCAGTCCCCCGACGAGAAGCGGGCGGCCTATGCCTGCGACATCACCTACGGCACGAACAATGAATTCGGCTTCGACTACCTGCGCGACAACCTCGCGTTTCGTTTAGAGGACCGGGTGCAGCGCAAGTTGTCGTTCGCCATCATCGACGAAGTCGATTCGATTTTGATCGACGAAGCGCGCACGCCGCTGATCATTTCAGGCCCGGCGGAAGAAAGCACCGAGCTGTACCTCAAGATCAACGCGCTTATCCCGCGCTTGGTCCGGCAGAAGAAGGAAGACGGCCCCGGCGACTATGCCGTGGACGAAAAAACCAAGCAGGCCACACTGACCGAAGACGGCCATCAAAAGGTCGAAGAACTGATGGCGGAAATCGGCGTGTTGCGCGATGGCGAAAGCCTGTACGACGCCACCAATATCCGCCTCATGCATCACCTCAATGCGGCGTTGCGCGCGCATTCGCTGTACAAGCGCGACGTCGAGTACATCGTGCGCCAGGGTGAGGTCATCATCGTGGATGAGTTCACGGGCCGCACCATGCAGGGGCGGCGCTGGTCCGACGGCCTGCATCAGGCGGTCGAGGCCAAGGAAGGGGTCAAGGTTCGCGAGGAAAACCAAACCGTAGCGTCCATCACCTTCCAGAATTACTTCCGCCTATATTCGAAGCTGTCCGGCATGACCGGCACCGCGGACACCGAGGCCTTCGAATTTCAGCAGATCTACGGCCTGGAAGTGGTGGTGATCCCCACCCACAAGCCGATGATCCGCACCGACAAATCGGATCTAGTATTTCTCTCCGAGCAGGACAAATTTCAGGCCATCCTCGAGGATATTCAGGACTGCGTAAAGCGTGGCCAACCGGTGCTGGTCGGCACCACGTCCATCGAAACCTCCGAACGGCTCGCCAAGCTCTTGCAGGGCGAGCAGATCCCTCACGAAGTGCTCAACGCCAAGCAGCATGAGCGGGAGGCGCATATCATCGCCGAGGCCGGCCGGCCCAGCGCGATTACCATTGCCACCAACATGGCCGGCCGCGGCACCGACATCGTCTTGGGCGGCAGTCCGCAGACGCAAATCAACGCCATCGAGAATCCCAACGAGGGTGAGCTGAAGCAGATTCACGACGACTGGCGCTTACGGCACGAGCAGGTCGTGGCTGCCGGCGGGTTGCACATCGTGGGCACGGAGCGCCATGAATCGCGGCGCATCGACAATCAATTACGCGGCCGCTCCGGCCGTCAGGGCGATCCCGGTTCCAGCCGCTTCTATTTGTCGCTCGAAGACAATCTGATGCGTATTTTCGGCGACCCGACGCGCATGAAAGCGCTCATGACTCGAGTCGGCATGAAAGCAGGCGAGGCGATCGAAAGCGGCATGCTGACCCGCCAGATAGAGCGCGCGCAACGGCGGGTCGAGCAGCACAACTTCGATGCCCGCAAGCAATTGCTGGAGTACGACGACGTCGCGAATGATCAGCGGCGGGTCATTTACCAGCAGCGCACCGACCTCATGAGCGCAGAGGACGTGGCCGAGGCCGTCAAAGGTATCCGCGAGGACGTGGTCGCCCAGCTGGTAGATCAATATGTGCCGGGCGGTGCACCCGAAGAGCAATGGGATGCGCCGGGCCTGACCCAGGCCATCGAGCGGGACTTTGGTCCCGCGCTGCCGATCGACGCTTGGTTGAAGACGACGGAGGCCGGTGACGGTTCGGATTTGCGCAACCAGATTACCGCCGCGCTCGAAGCGGCCTACGACCAGAAGCAAACCAGCGTCGGTCCGCAGGTCATGCGCTACATCGAAAAGGAAGTGATGCTGCGCACTCTCGATCAACACTGGCGCGAACATCTGGCCGCCATGGATTACATGCGGCAGGGCATTTTCCTGCGCAGCTATGCGCAAAAGAATCCGAAGCAAGAGTACAAGCGCGAGGCGTTCGAATTATTCTCCGCCATGTTGGATAGGATCAAATTCGACACGGTGACGACGGTGTCGAAGATCCAAGTACGCAGCCAGGCCGAGATCGAACGCGAAGAGCTCGAGCGCCAGCAACGGCTGGCCCGCGCCCTGCAGATGCAGCACGCCGAAGCGATATCGCCGATCCAGACCATGACGAACCCCGGCGAAATGGGCGCCGCGCTAGCGGCGGCCGCCGGTACGGGCGCCGCGCGAGCGGGGGCCGGCGGCAATGTGATGGAGATGGATCCGCGTTCGACTGCTCCGGCCGCCGAACCTTTCGTACGGCCTATTCCCAAGGTCGGCCGCAACGAACCCTGCCCCTGCGGCTCCGGCCGCAAGTACAAGCACTGCCACGGCACTTTGCAGCAAGCGAGCGGTTGAGCTCCGGCGACTCCGGCCCGGTCGTTCACGTCGTTGCCGCTGCGGTGATCGACGCCGCGGGGCGCGTGCTGATTGCGCAGCGGCCTTCGGGCAAGCACCTAGCCGGCGGTTGGGAATTCCCCGGCGGCAAGCTGGAACCGGGCGAGGAACGCCTGGCGGGACTCGCGCGCGAACTCAAGGAAGAACTCGGCATCACCATCGGCGCCCCGCGACCGCTCATTCGCGTAAAACACGCCTACCCGTCTCGGGTGGTGCTGCTCGATATGTGGGTTGTGAAGCGTTACGCGGGCGAACCGCAGGGACTGGACGGCCAAGCTTTGCGTTGGTGTGCCCAGAAGGACTTGGCCACGGCCGATCTGTTGCCGGCGGACAAACCCATCGTGGCGGCGCTGCGGCTGCCTGCGCGGCTGACGCAGCTAGCGACTCTCTACTATGCGATTGGCCACGCAGATACGGCGGTTGGCGCCGCGGGCGAGGCAGTTCTCGCAGCCGGCGCAGGGCAATTGCGAGGAGTCTTCTGCGCGAGTGCGGCGGACGCCGCGGCCGCCGCACTCGCCGGAGGGGACTTCCTAGTGCTGGTCCGGGAGCTGCCCGGTGAGCAGATCGAGGCGCTGTGCCGGTCGGTTTCAATGCCGGTCTATGCCCGAGGAATCCCGCTCGAATCCGCCTGGGCCATGGGCGCGAGCGGGATCAACGAAATCTCACTTTGATAATGTTAGCTGCGTCACGGTCGTACTGAGAACCGGCTCCGAGACCTATGCACGGCGCGGCAAGACATAATCTGGTAATTTTCCGGGCATGTTCAGTCCCGCTACGCCCATTTCCGAGCCGGTTTCCTCGCTCGATCCGCTCGATCCGCTCGATCGGGCGGCGATAGGTTATGTGGTTCTGCCGCTCTTTATATTCTTGGCCGGGTGGCTCGAATGGTGGGCGGCGCTGCCATTGATTGCCTGCGGTGCCTACGCGCTCAAGCCCTTGATCAGCAACTGGGGGGTTGCCGGTGTGCGGCTGCCCGTGACGCGCTTACAACTCGGAGTTGCCGTCGCGGTTGGCTGTGCATGGACCGTGTTCGGGGGTACTGATCACCTGGTTTTTGCGAACGCAGATTGGCACATCCGCGATGCAGTTTTACACGACTTGGTCGGTTGGCCCTGGCCTGTGGGGTACGGCCTGCTCGATGGCAAGGAAACCCTGCTGCGCTCGTCGCTCGGCTACTTTCTGCCGGCCGCGCTGGTAGGCAAGGTGCTGGGATTGGCGGCGGCCCACGCGGCCATGGCGCTATGGACGGCGGTAGGCGCCACGCTATTTCTGCTACAGGTCCTGTCCCTGACACCCTCGCGGCTGCCGGTGGCCTTGGTGGTGACCGCAGTGGTCGTGCTCTTCAGCGGTCTCGACATCGTCGGCAACTTGTCGAACGATGGCCCGCGCTTTCGAAGCGATTGGAACATCACGACCCATTTGGAATGGTGGGCGGGTACCTATCAGTACTCGTCGATGACCACACAGTTGTTCTGGGTTCCCAATCATGCTCTCGCCGCCTGGCTCGTGATTGGATTGCTATACAGGAACGCTGCCCTTGCGCCGTTGGGTGCCGTCCTGCCGATTTTGGTCGTGGCGGCAGCTCTCTGGTCGCCGCTGTCGGCAATTGGGCTGGTACCGTTTGTGCTATGGAAAACAATATCCAGCGTGTTGCGACAGCGCTCATTGAGACATCTGCAGACTCGAGTCTGGGCTCCGGCGCTGGCGGTGGGGGTGGTAGTTGCGGCCTACCTCGTGATGGATCCGGGTGGTATTCGTAAGGGTATGGCGTTGGCTGGCAATTCGACGACCGATCCGACGATGGACCTTCTGAGGCAAGTGCAGTTTTTTCTTCTCGAGGCAGGGTTTATCGGCTTTGCCGTCCTCACGATCCGCGGTTCCGCAGAAGTCATGTTGGCTTTGCTGATTCTTGCGCTGCTGCCGTTCGCCTACTTTGGGCCGGGGAATGATCTGGTGATGCGAGCATCGATACCGAGTTTGGCAGTGTTGGCAATCGGCGCGTGTCGCGCGCTCGTCGAAAGGACCACCGATCGCCGGGGCTTGCGCAAGAAGGCCGTTCTCGGCGGCTTGTTGGCCGTCGGCGCGGTGACTCCGATCGCGGAGTTTGCGAGAGCTGCAATCCTGCCGACGTGGCCGATCAATATGCGCGCGACTTTAATCGGCGCGAACTGCGGAAAAATCCCACCCCACTATGTCGCCAAGTTGGGGGGAGGACCGATCGATTTACTGTTGCGGCGTCCACATCATATTGCGTTCGGAGAGCAGGGGTGGGACGCATGCTACAACCCTGCTGTAGACCTGATGTGGCGTGTGCGCCCGCCATGAACATGGAGTGCAAAATGCCTGTGATGGCAGGCAGCTTGATTCGTGCGCTTGGTGGCCGTGTGGAGCAGTCGTTGATCGCGCTCAGTGCACCCGATGCCGAAGGATATGTACGCTTTGCACCTCTGATGCCGGCCGATAGGCATGAAAGAGGAGTGGGTCTCATGCTCGAGGCAAGCGACTTTGCGGTCGGCGGGGTGTCGGCATGGTTGCGGCTCGACAGGGTCGGTTGGCAATTGATCGCAGGCGCAGAAACGGCAGGGTCCCTGAAGCCGGCGGCGCTGGCGCGGTTACACCGAGCGCTGTGTACGCAGGAGGCACGGGCCTACGCAGAGCTAGCCCACCGCGCCCCCGCCTTTGTGCCCGGCCGTACGCCGGTACCGCCCTCAGGCAAGGTCATTGGCGCGAGGGAACTAGAGCTTCTCGTGGACGCTTCTTTGGATGGATGGCTCACCACGGGACGTTTCAACGATGCCTTCGAGCGTAAGCTGGGCGCCTTTCTCGGCCGCAAGTATGTGCGCACCACCAACTCGGGTTCGTCGGCCAATCTGCTGGCAATGACCGCCCTGACATCGCACCTGCTGGGAGATCGCGCACTGCGGCCCGGCGACGAAGTCATCACGGTGGCGGCGGGCTTCCCGACAACCGTTAACCCCACGCTGCAGAATGGGTTAGTCCCCGTATTCGTGGATGTGACACTGCCGACTTACAATATCGACCCGGAACGGATCGAGGCGGCAGTGTCGCCGCGCACCCGCGCAATCATGATTGCCCACACGTTGGGCAACCCATTCAATCTCGATGCCGTCATGGATGTCGCCCGTCGCCACAATCTCTGGGTGGTAGAGGACTGTTGCGACGCGCTCGGTGCAACGTACCGCGACCGCAAGGTCGGTACTTTCGGGCACGTGGGCACGTTGAGTTTCTATCCGGCGCACCACATCACCATGGGCGAGGGCGGCGCGGTTTTTACCGACGACGACCAACTACGGCGCGCGATCGAATCGATTCGCGATTGGGGGCGCGACTGTTACTGCGCCCCGGCCAAGGAGAATACCTGCGGCAAGCGCTTCAAATGGCAGTTGGGCGATCTGCCGGCCGGATACGATCACAAGTACACCTACTCGCATCTGGGTTACAACCTGAAGATTACGGACATGCAGGCTGCCGTCGGCCTGGCGCAGCTGGATAGACTGGAGGGGTTCATCGAGGCCCGGCGGCAAAATTTCCGCCATCTCCGCGAACGTCTGGCGCCGCTGGCGGACAGGCTCTTGCTGCCCGAGGCAACTGCTCACAGCGATCCCTCCTGGTTTGGATTCACCATGACACTATTGCCGCATGTGACGAAAACGCGTGAACAGCTCACCGCGTTCCTGGAAAAGAAAAAGGTCGGTACCCGGCTTCTGTTTGCCGGCAATCTTATGCGTCAACCCTATTTCCGCGGCCGCCCGCATCGGGTCAGCGGCACGCTCGAGAATACCGACCGAGTAATGGCGAACACATTCTGGATCGGCGTCTACCCGGGTTTGAGCACGTCCATGCTCGATTACTCGGCCGACCAGATCATCGAATTCATGAGCAAGTGACCGTCGCTCCGAAGAAGGCTACCCATGTTTAGCGCAATTAAGAATGACGAGGAATCCGTGCGGTTGACACTGGATCTGTGGTGCAACGAGTGGGACAAACATAGATTGGCGGCGGAGGCCACTGCCAACAGCGCCGCGCAGGCGTTTTGCGGAGCAATGGCAATACTGGAAGGCAGCATACGACGCGGCGGCAAAATATTATTATTCGGCAATGGCGGCAGCGCTGCGGATGCCCAGCACATAGCGGCTGAACTCGTGGTCCGATACAAATCGGATCGTTTGCCGATTGCGGCCGTCGCGCTGACTACTGACACCTCGACGCTTACCGCCTGCGCGAATGACCTGGGCTACGACAGGATTTTCGAACGCCAAATCGAGGCGATCGGCCGCAACGGGGACGTCGCATTTGCCATTTCAACTTCCGGGCGAAGCTCGAACGTGCTCAGGGGATTGCGCCAGGCACGGGTCATGGGACTGCAGACGATTGGATTGGCGGGAGGCGTGGGAGCCGAGATGCGGGACATCTGCGATTCCATCATCGTCGTCCCATCGACCATTACCTCGCGAATACAGGAAATGCACATTACCGTCGGCCATATGCTTTGCAAGGCTTTGGAAGAGCGGCTGGGACTGGTCTAGTGGGTGAGGCGCGCCTAGCACCCTTGGCCGAGAATAACGCGATCATTTGCGGCGTCCGTCGCGCATGCCCGGTGTGCGGTGGGACGGCCGCAGACACCCTATTCGATAATCGTATTGCCCCGACCGCGGGTTACGACTTCAGTACGCCCATCGTGCGCTGCAAATCCTGCGATTCCGCATATGCGAGCTGCACGCTGCAGGCCGAAGACTTGAATCGCTACTACACAAGCCTGTCGAAGTATGATTCGTTCAGCAAGAACAATGATATTTCCGGGCTGGATCGCGAACGAGCGCAGCTTGCGGCAACTTTTCTCGCCCCTATCGTCAATTCTGTGTCGAGTGCTCTCGATGTCGGATGTTCCACGGGCGTATTGCTCAACGACCTGCGTGAAGCAGGCGTGCGAGAGGTGCACGGGATCGACCCGGCGGTCAACGCATCCTCCACGGCCAAAGCGCTGTTCGACGTTGCCGTCAGTCAGGCTCAGGCAGAAACCTACGACGGCTACGGTCACTTCGATCTGGTTTGCCTGATGGCTGTTCTCGAACATCTCCTCGACCCCGGTCGCCTGTTGCGTGATATCGGCCGGCAATTGCGGCCGGGCGCCCGTCTATTAATCGAGGTGCCCGACGCGGGCGCATTTGATCGGCCCGGAGATGGCCGGCCGATGGAGGCGTTCGGAGAATTCAGCAATGAACATATCAATTTCCTGTCGATCACCGACGTTCGGCGGTTGGCGCTTATGGCCGGTCTCGAAGTGGAGCGTTGGCAGACATGGCGAATAGCCGGAGGCGCTCCGGGGATGTTTGTCCTGCTGCGCCGCGCGGTCGCGGTCGCGGGCGCGGGCGCGGAATTGCCGAGTACCGCCAGCGGGAGTTCGTTCAGCCGCCTAAGTTCGGGAGAATCGCTGCAGAATTACCTTACCCGATCCAGATCGGGCATGGAGGACATCGAGAGACGCCTTGCTGCCGTGTGCCGGGGCCGAGTTTTGGTATACGGGGCCGGCAACCACACCGGCCGGCTGCTGATGCAGTCGCCTACGCTGGCACGAGCGGATGTGCTGGCCGTGCTCGATCGCAATCAGCACCTGCACGGGTCGCGAGTCGGCGCCTGTTCGATTCTTCCTCCTGCTGCGCTTAACGACTTTCCGCCGGTGCCGGTGATCATTTCTACGTTCAACGCACGGCGTGAAATTCATAGCTCGTTGCGGGCTGTCAGCGCGCAGCCGCTTGTTCTTTTGTACGATTGAACGCGTGCGATGATGGATGCAGTTTCTCAGATGGAAATCTCGCGATCCGGGCTGGACGTGGACGAACTGAATCTGCTGGCCCGAACTTTGGAGCCGCAGTTGCGGACCCTGGCCGGTGCCTCGATACTCATTACCGGCGCGACGGGTTGGTTTGGAATTTGGTTCCTCGATCTGCTTTGCTTTGCGGACGACGTGTTCAAGCTGGGTGTTCGAATCGTCGCGGTGTCGCGCGAGCCGCAGCGTTTTCTAGCGCGATTCAGACACTTCTCCGATCCGCGAATTGCCTGGCTCAAGGCGGACGTACGGCATCTCAAACCGCCCGTCGCCGGGTTCTCCCATGTCATACACGGCGCCGCCGATACCTGCATCACACCCGACGCGGATGTCTCGCTGCAACTGTTCGAGACCATCGTTGAGGGGACGCGCCGAGCGCTTGCCGCGGCGGGACCGAATTGCAAAGGCTTCCTGTTTCTGAGTTCGGGAGCCGTCTACGGACCGGCGCTTCGAGATTGCCCCCGCTACTTTGAGGACCAATACGTGCCGTCGCCTGCCGGCGCCGTGAACAGTGGCTACGCTGAAGGCAAACGCGCAGCGGAGCAGATATGCGTGGCGGCCGGCAGCATCGGTATGCCCGTCCGAATCGCGCGCTGTTTTGCCTTTGTCGGACCGCATATGCCCTTCGATAAGCATTTTGCCATCGGCAATTTCATTGCCGATGCAAGTTCGGGACGCCCAATTCGGGTCAAAAGCGATGGCAAACCGGTGCGCTCCTACATGTACATGACGGATCTGATGCGCGCGCTGATCGTGATCCTCATCGACGGAGCGGTGGCGAGACCCTATAACGTCGGGTCCGACGTCGCGGTCACGGTCGAGCAATTGGCGCACTGCGTCGACCGTATCGCGGGCGGAAGCGGGGTTCTGATCGAGGGCGCCGCCTCGGATCCGACCGATCGCTATGTACCCGACACCGGACGTTTGAACAGAGAGTTGCGCTGCCAACCTGAGGTGGCTCTGGATGCAGCAGTGGCTCGAACTGCGGGGTGGTACCGGGCGAAATCGGGCGGGTCAATGCCATCATTGAAAGGCTAAAACGACGGATGAGGAGAAAATCATGAACGTACAAATTGCCGGGCGAACGGTCGGGGAGACGAATCCGTGCTATGTCGTCGCCGAAATCGGCATCAATCACAACGGCGACCTTGCCTTGGCCAAACGGCTAATAGACGTCGCCGTGGCCGCCGGCTGCAGTGCCGTAAAATTTCAAAAGCGGACGCTCCACGTGGTGTATACGGCTGCGGAACTGGCGCGGGTGCGGGAGAGCCCATTTGGCACCACCAACGGTGAATTAAAGCGCGCGCTGGAGTTCGGCAAGGAGCAGTACGGTGAGATCGACGCCTACTGCAAGACCGCCGGCATCACGTGGTTCGCATCTCCTTGGGACGAGGCTTCCGTGGATTTTCTCGAACAATTCGCGGTTCCATGCCACAAGATTGCCTCGGCGAGTTTGACCGACGATAACTTGCTGCGCCACGTTCGCGCGACCAAGAAACCGGTCATCCTGTCGACCGGCATGAGTACGCTGGCGCAAATCGACCACGCGGTAGAGGTCTTGGGGCGGGAAAACCTGGTAGTGCTGCACGCTACCAGCACCTATCCGGCAAGCTACGATGAACTCAATCTCAAGGTGATTCCCGTTTTGGCAACGCGCTTCGGCATTCCAGTGGGTTACTCCGGTCACGAAACCGGGATAGCCTCGTCGGTCGCGGCCGTGGTGCTCGGTGCTTCAATGGTCGAACGTCATCTGACTTTGGACCGCGCAATGTGGGGCAGCGACCAGGCAGCGTCTCTCGAACCAAACGGCATGCAGCGATTGGTGCGCGATATACGCCTGATAGAATTGTCATTGGGCGACGGGAAAAAGCGCCTGTTCGATCGCGAGGTACCGATCATGGAGAAATTGCGCCGTGTCGGATGATCGATTGGCCTCAATCGAGGCTTTGGTCATGGATGTGGACGGCGTACTGACCGACGGAACTTTCCTGTGGAGCACATCGGGCGAAGAATTGAAGCGCTTCTCGTTCGAGGATGTCATGGGGCTTTCACGAGCGCGCCAAGCCGGATTGACGCTAGGCTTGATTTCCGGAGAAGACAGCGCCCTAGTGGACCGATTTGCAAAAAAAATGAATATAACTCACGTTACCAAGGGGTGTAAGGAAAAGGGCGTTGCGCTGCGAGGCTTCGCGCGCACGACGGGAATCGCCCTGGAGCGAACCGCGTTTATCGGCGACGACGTCAATGATCTTCCGGCTCTGGCCATTGCCGGGCTCAGTGTCGCTCCCGCCAACGCGCAGCCTGGCGTGAAGACCTCGGTCGCTCTAGTCCTGGAACGCAGCGGCGGACAGGGCGCGGTTCGGCAGCTCGTCGAAATGATCCTTGCGGCGCGCTCCAAGCGCAGCACCCCCGCATAGGCACGGGAGCTGATAGTGAAACTCGGAATCATGCAGGGTCGATTGGTACCGCCGGAGGCGGGGCGTTTCCAATGCTTTCCCCGCCAGCGTTGGCGCGAAGAATTTGCATTCGCCGCCGCCGCAGGGTTGGATACGATCGAATGGATCTATGACGCCCATGGTGAGGATGTCAATCCGCTCGCAACGGAGGAAGGCGCCGTTGAAATGCAACGGTTGAGCATGGTCCACGGGATCCGGATCGAATCAGTATGCGCAGATTGGTTCATGGACTATCCTCTCTTGGGCGCCGATCCTCAGACCGTGCAACATCGCTGGAGCCGGCTTGCGTGGCTGATGAAGCGTTGCGCAGCCATGAATATCAAGCGTATCGTCATTCCGTTCGTTGACGCGTCCGCCATCCGTGGCACAGAAGATGCCGCGGCTGTCGCCGCCGGAATCGGGTCGTTGTGCGAACTGATCAATCTCACTAAAGTGGAGTTGCACCTGGAAACCGCGCTCTCGCCCTCCGACTTCGCCAGCTTGCTGGCGCAGATGCCGCACGCGGGCGTCAGAGTCAATTACGACTCCGGCAACAGCGCATCGCTTGGATATCTGCCACGCGAGGAGTTCAGAGCTTACGGCGGGCGCGTCGGGAGCGTGCACCTCAAGGACCGCAAGCTTGGTGCGGGAACCGTGCCCCTGGGTGAAGGCAGCACAGATTTCGAGGTCTTGTTCGACTCGCTTCGCTCGGCGGGCTATCGGGGGGATTTCATTCTGCAGGTGGCGCGCGGCGCCGACGGCGACGAAGTTGCGTGGGCACGCCATAACACCGGCGTTGCTCGTCAAATGCTGCGCCGGTTGGATGGGGCTCGTGCTGGATAATCCGTTCGATCTGACCGGCAGGGTGGTTATCATCACCGGGGGAACCGGCTTGCTCGGGATAGCGCATGCGCGGGCCATTCATGGCGCCGGAGGAATTCCGATCTTGCTCGATATTGCCATGCCCGAACCCCACGCTCTGCGTGAGCGGGTGGGGTTTGATGTGGAGGGCCTGCGCTGCGATATCACGCGCGAGGAGGAGGTGAAATCGACGCTTTCCAAGATCATCTCGCTGCATGGTCGCATCGATGTTCTTGTGAACAACGCCGCGAACAATCCAAGGGTCGAAGATGCGGGGGCGCTGACGAATACGCGGCTGGAAAGCTATCCGCTGGCGCATTGGCAAGCTGACCTCGCCGTCGGCCTGACCGGTGCCATGCTGTGCAGCCGTGTATTCGGCGGCGAAATGGCGCGCCGCGGGAAAG
>JANXZQ010000164.1 GCA_025355445.1 Gammaproteobacteria bacterium | reverse complement strand
GCCAACATGTCGTTGCCGAACTTAGGGTCCGGAAGGATGGTGCGATGGGGGGCTGCTGCTCTGCGGGACATGTGTAAATTACTTCCTGGCCTTTATTTCTTGGGACGCTTGGCGCCGTACTTGGAGCGGCCTTGGCGACGATCGCTGACGCCGGCGCAATCGAGCGCGCCGCGCACCGTGTGGTACCGGACACCGGGCAGATCCTTGACGCGGCCGCCGCGGATCAGAACCACGGAGTGTTCTTGTAAATTATGGCCTTCGCCGCCGATGTAGCTCGACACTTCATAGCCATTGGTCAGGCGTACGCGGCATACCTTGCGCAAAGCCGAATTCGGCTTTTTCGGCGTAGTGGTATATACGCGAGTGCAAACGCCGCGCTTCTGCGGCGAAGCGGCCAGCGCCGGAACCTTGGATTTCCAGGCGGGCTCGTTCCTGCCGGTGCGAATTAATTGGGTCGTCGTCGCCATAAATACCTTTAGAACCGCACATACGGAAGATGCGGCCTGATGCATGAACTTAAAATTAACGGGCGCTGATGCCCCGTACTTGTGCCCGGAGACAAAGGCCGGCGATTGTAGGAACCGGGCGAGCGAGTGTCAAGGTAAATGCTGCTCCGCAGCACGCTTAATTTCGTCCGCAGAGCTTCGGATTCGAGCTCAAATCGCCGGCGCTTCCTCCCGTAACAAGGGCACCAAGATGTCATTCAGATCATCAAGGGTCCATGCGCCCGCTTTGGCGTACCGCAGGACCCCGGCACGATCGATGACGTAATTTGTAGGAACCCCTTTAAGCGGCCCGTAGTCGCCCTTGAATAGCCGCACCATCGGAATGGTCAGGACAGAAGCGAGTCTCTTCAGTTGGCTCGGCGGCAGGGAATCCTCGGTCGTGACCGCAAGAACCTTCAAGCCCGCCTTTTGCTGCGCTTTGTAATAGGCATCCAACATCGGCAGTTCCGCCTTGCACGGCGTGCACCAAGTGGCCCAAAAATTGACCACCAGCACCTGCCCCTTGAAGTCAGCCAAACTGAGTTTCGTCCCGTCGAACGTGGTCACATGAAAATCTGGAGCAGTTTTACCGATGGGCGGCTCCTTGGCCGCCGATAAAGCTTGGCCGGACACGGCAGCTAGGAAACATACGAGAAGAATGGCTCGACTTCCGTGTGTCATGGAGTTCTTTGGCGGGGATGACCGATACTGCACCGTCCGGCAACTCTCAGATAATTCCTTTTCCCGGCGGGCCTTCAATGACCACCATTATCCTCCTGTTCTGTTCCAATGTATTCATGACCTTCGCCTGGTACGGACACCTGAAGTACGGTCACTCGTGGCCGCTGTGGAAGGCCATTCTCGTCTCCTGGCTGATCGCACTGGTGGAATACTGTCTCGCGGTACCGGCCAATCGCTGGGGATTCGGCACTTTCACGGGCTTTCAGCTGAAAATCATTCAAGAGGCGATCACCGTGGCGGTGTTCATCGTCTTCGCCATCACCTTCTTGAAGGAAAAAATGGCGTGGAACTACGCGGTGTCATTTGCGCTGCTGATTGCCGCGGTGGTGGTCGCGTTTGCCTTCAGGCCTGGCGGCGGGGTGAGCTAGTCAGGCAATGCCGTAGACGGCGTCCCTGAGTTCGGTCACGAAGCTGCCCATCATTCCCTCGGCAGTGGTATTGCTCAGCGCCGCGACCGTCAGCCGACGTGGCGGATCCACGTACCAGTGATGCCCATAGACCCCGCCCCATTTCCAGGTACCGGCCGATTGCGGCACTCCGGCTAGCGCCGGATCCATGAGCACGGCGCCTTGACGAATGGTTTCCAGAAAGCTCAAGAAGTCAGTCGCCGTGCCGGCCATGCCGGCGCCGCCCGAGGGAAAGGAGTTCGGATCGAGAATACGTGACGGCGCGTAGCGAGTCAGAGCACCCGGGCCGAGTTCGACGATATCCGGATCCGCCATGCGCCGCGGCCGCGTGCCGTCGACATAGGCTGCCGCTAGGCGCCCAAGATCTCGCACCGCGAAAGCCGTATCTTTCATGCCGAGCGGTCCCGTGACCAGGGATTCGACGAGATTCGGCAGGGGCTCGCCGCCCGCGCGGGCGATGACCGCGCCAAGTACGTCCAGTGCCAAGGAGTATCCCCATTCGGTTCCGGGGACATTGGACAAGGGCACGGTTGCCAGGCGACGCAACTCCTCCTCCAGCGACAGGCCGGGTTCCGCCAGCCCGTCCGACACACCGGCTCGCTGGTAGGGGCCTGCGCTGGCTTGGAAGAAGCTGTAGCTGAGTCCGGCGGTGTGCGTGAGCAGTTGCCGCGCGGTGATTACCGCCGCCGATCCGTCGGCCAACGTCGGACGGAAATCGGGGAGCCAACGAGTCACCGGTTCATCCAGATTGAGGCGGCCACGCTCCACCAGAGCCAATGCCGCCGCCGTGACGAGGGGCTTGGTCAGCGACGACAGGCGAAAAATCGTGTCCTCGCGCATGGACTGCTGCGCCTCGCGATCGGCGTACCCGGAGGCGCGCCGATGGATGACGGTCCCGTCCCTGGCGACCAGCACCACGACTCCGATGAGCCTCTGCTCGGCCAGCGTGCGATCGATGACGGCGTCGACTCGCGCGGACAGCGATGCATCGACGCCGGCCGTGCCGGCGGGCGATACTTCAGAGGATTTGATATTCACCGGACGGCGATTTTCTGCGATGGTCGCAGGCAACACAAGGAACTCGATTGCATGCTCACGGTTTTCTCGGCGGATCATCTGCTGCGCAGTCCGCGCACTGAACTGTACGGCGGTGAGTTGGTGCGTCCGCACGAATCACCGGAGCGTGCGCAAATCGTTTTGGCTCGGATCCACGCACAGGCGCTTGGCGAAGTCATCGCGCCGGTGAAATTCGGCATGGGGCCCCTGTTGCGCGTTCATGACCCGGCGTTCGTAGAATTCTTGAAACAAGCATGGAGCGACTGGGTCGCCGCCGGCAATCGCGGCGAAGCCATCCCGGATTGCTGGCCCGCGCGGCGCATGGCGCAGCACTGCCCGAACAGCATCGTCGGCAAGCTGGGGTACTACGCCATGGCAGCCGAGACCTCGATCAGCCAGGGCACCTGGGAAGCGGCCGGCGCTGCAGCCGACGTCGCACTGACGGCCGCCTCGCGCGTCAAGGATGGCGCGCACGCCGCCTTCGCGCTATGCCGGCCGCCCGGGCACCACGCCGCGCGCGATCTGTATGGCGGATACTGTTTTTTGAACAATGCCGCAATCGCGGCGCAGTCCCTGCGCGACGGCGGCGCGGCACGGATTGCCATCCTCGATGTCGACTTTCATCACGGCAACGGCACCCAGGACATTTTCTACGATCGCGCGGACGTGCTCTACGTGTCGCTGCACGGCGATCCGGCGGACGCCTTTCCCTACTTCTCCGGATATGCCGATGAAATCGGCACCGGTGCCGGCGTCGGATTCACGCTGAATATTCCGATGCCGCCCGGCACCGAGTTCGGTACCTGGCAGGATGCGTTGCGCACGGCGCTAGTGCGTATCGCCGATTTTCGCGCCGATGCGCTGGTAGTGTCTCTGGGCGTCGATACCTTCGTGGAAGATCCGATAAGTTTCTTTCGCCTGCAATCCCAGGATTTCTCAACGTACGGGCGAATGATTCGCGACTGCGGCCTGCCGACTTTATTCGTTCTGGAAGGCGGTTATGCCGTCGGTGACATCGGCGTGAATGTGGTGAATGTGCTGAGCGGGTTCGAGAGATAGGCTGCAATCGCGCCCTAGCGATTGAAGGAATCCTTGCCCCAGTCCGGCATACACTTCGGCGCCGACACTCGTAAATACGACGCTGACTCTCAACCAAAAGGATCTCATCATGGAAACTGCGCGACTAATCCAAGCTGCTGCCAGCATCGTGGGTGCGATGGCCGCCTCGCAGTACGGCAAATTCGGCGGGATGGATCCCGCCAAGATTGCCGATATCGCGATGATTGCCGTCAAGATCGCGCGGGCGATCGAAATCGAAGCGAATAAAAGCCAATCCTGACACCGCAGGGGCGCATGTAAAGTACCCTATCGTCCCATGGCAACGGCAAAAGAAAAATCCAAGGCTGCTCGCGCCCGCAAGCCGGCACCGGCGAAGCGCAAGCCGGGAAAATTGGCACCGGGCGGCAAGGCGCGAGGCCTGGACGCCTCAGAAGTCGTCATCGCGATGGACAGTGCAGAGATCGCCGCCGTCGTGGCCCTGGTGCGAAGCGCCGGCGGTGCGCTGATCGGCGCGTACCGCGAGCCCTTAGGTGGGCGGCCATTGGTAATCGCCTCGCTGCCGCTCAGCGCGCTTCAGCCCACCCCCTTTCAGCGGGATTTATCGCCCACGCATGCAAAGCGGTTGGCCGTGAAAATCGACGAGACTGCGGCGTTCTTGGATCCGTTGATCGTGGTGCGCGGTGAAGACGGTCGCTTCTGGACACCGAACGGCCGTCACCGCTTGGCGGCCGGCAAGGTTCTCGGGCTGAAACAGATCACGGTACTCATTTCGCCGGACGAAACGCTGGCGTACCGAATCCTCGCCCTCAACACGGAGAAAGCCCACAACCTGCGCGACCGCAGCCTGGAAGTGATTCGCATGGCGCGCAGCTTGGCGAAGCGTCACGCGACGTCGAAAGAATTGCAATACGCCGCGCAGTTCGAGTCCGCCGAACTGCTGACATTGGGAATCGTCTATGAAAAGTCTTCGCGTTTTGCAGGGGGTGCCTACAGTTCGTTCCTTAAGAAGGTGGACCGGTTCAGCGAGCGCACGTTGAGCGCAAGTCTGCGCGAGCGCGAGGGCTTTGCGTCGCGACTGCTGGACATCGACGCCCAGGCGAAACGCGTCATTGCGGCCCTGCAGAGCCGCGGCTTCAAGTCCCCCTATCTGCGCAATTACGTGGTCGCGCGAATCAATCCGGTGCGCTTTCACAAGGCAAAGAAAGGCGATACCAAACCGGGCATGCCCATTGCTCAGGCACTGACCCGAATGGCCGCCGCAGTTAAGAATTTCAAAGTCGACTCGGTGTCGAATTCGGACCTTGCCTGGGTAGCAGTGGGTGCGGGGGCACATGATTGAGCGGCAGGCAGAAATCGAAACCCACGATGGAAGAATGAGCACCTTCGTTTGTCATCCCGAACGCGGAGGCCCTCATCCCGTGATCGTCTTTTTCATGGACGCGCCCGGCATCCGCGAGGAGCTTCGGGACATGGCACGCCGCTTGGGGACGGTGGGCTACTACGTGCTGCTCCCGAATCTTTACTACCGCTCGAACGTCGAGGAGCTCGGACCCTACATCGGCGAAGTGAACGCGGCCACCCGCCAAAAAGCCCTAGCACTCATGGACACCATCAATATCCCCATGGTCATGCAAGACTTGGACGCACTCATGGCCTTCGCGTCCAAAGACCCTGCAGCGGCGGCGGGCGCGATGGGATGCGTTGGGTACTGCATGAGCGGTCGTTATGCCATCAGTGGAGCGGTACGCCATCCCACGCGGGTACGTGCCGCGGCATCGATTTACGGCACCGCCTTGGTGACTGATCAGCCCGACAGTCCGCACCACGCCATGCAACGCACCGATGCGCGGCTGTATTTCGGCTGTGCCGAACACGACTCGTATGCGCCCAAGGAGATGATCGACAAGCTGCGTGCCGAACTAGACGCCAAGGGTGGCAACGCGGAAGTCGAGATCTACCCCGGCGTCTCCCATGGCTTCGCCTTTCCGCAACGGCCGGTCTACGACAAGCCCGCAGCGGAACGCCATTGGGAACGACTGTTCCAACTGTTCGGCGATGCATTGGCAACAGAGTAGTCCGCTTGCTCTCCATCACTCATCTTCAAAAACGCTTCGGTGAACGGATCGCCGTGGACGATGTGTCCTTTGAGGTGCGCAGCGGCGAAACCGTCGGCCTGCTGGGGCCCAACGGCGCAGGCAAGACGACGACCTTATCGATGATGAGCGGTATTTCGAAGCCGGACGGCGGCGCGGTGTCGTTTCTGGGGCAGCGGGTTCACCAGGATGCGAATGCTTTGAAAAAGCGGGTGGGGCTGGTGCCCCAGGACCTGGCGCTGTACGAGGAATTATCCGCCTGGGCGAACCTGGAGCTGTTCGGCGGCCTATACGGATTGTCGGGCGCGGCGCTGGCGACGCGGGCGGCGGACGCGCTGAACCTGGTTGGGCTCGCCAATCGTCGGCACGACCGGGTGAAGGAATTCAGCGGGGGCATGAAACGACGGCTGAATATCGCGGGGGCGCTGCTGCACGATCCTGAACTCATTCTGTTGGACGAGCCCACCGTCGGCGTCGACCCGCAGTCGCGCAATGCCATCTTCGAGAACCTCGAGGAACTCAAGCGGCGCGGCAAGACGTTGGTCTATACGACACACTACATGGAAGAAGCGGAGCGCCTGTGCGATCGAATCATCATCATCGACCATGGCAAGGTGGTTGCCGACGACACAGTGCGCGGGCTGTACCGTCGGCTGCCGGCGTCACGCAGTGTGGGGCTGGAACTCGACACTCCGGCCCCTGAGAACTTGCTGGCCGGTCTCGCCGCGATGCCGGGAATTTCCGCCGTACAGGGAACCGCGGGCGGAGTGCGTTTCGACACGGTCGATTTTGGCGCACACCTGGCCCTTGCTCTGGAGCGCATCGCAGGCCAAGGCGTGCGCGTGACGTCGGTCAAGAGCGGTCAAACCAGCCTCGAGGATGTGTTCATCATGTTGACCGGACACGCGCTGCGCGATGGACCCCTGGTGGACACTCCATGAACGTGCGCGCCATCCTGGCGTTGATCCGCAACGACCTGCGCATCTACACGACCGATCGCCGCGCAATGATCATCGGCGTTCTGGTACCGATTCTGATCGCAGTGTTTTTCGGCTATGTCTTCGGGGGCACCGGCAATGCCGAGGCGGGCAAGATTCCGCTCATCATCGTCGATGAGGACCAGAGCGAGGTCTCGCGTGCGATTGCCGCAGGTCTCGCGGAGGAGGCGCTGCTATCGGTGCAGGCCCTCGATCGATCGCAAGCCGAGCAACGGGTCCGGACCGGCAAGGCGCAGGTCGCCGCCGTCATACCGAAGAATTTCGGCGCCGCGGCGACGCTGGCGTTCTTGAGCGATGAGATGAAGCCGCATGTCGAGTTCATTGTCGATCCCAGCCAGCCCATGAGCAGACCGGTGGTGGAGGGCCTGTTCGCTCAACGCAGCATGCGGGAGATCAGCAAGATCGCGCTCAGCGGCAACCCGGTCCCGGGCCTGCAGCACGGGCTCAACATTCCGTACACCGTCGCCACCACCAAGATGACGACGGCGCAAAACGTTCCCTACAACGGCTACGCGCATTCGTTCGCGGGCATGACGACACAATTCATTCTGCTGGCCGGCATCGACGCGGGGATATTGCTGCTGATGGCCCGCGAGCGCGGCATCTGGCAGCGGCTGCGCTCGGCGCCGCTGAGTAAGGCCGAGTTTCTGCTGGCGAGGACCATTGCCACGACGCTGATCGGCTTATTTCAGTTCACGCTGATCTACACGGCGGCGATTGCTTTCGGAGTGCGCATCGGCGGCAGCCTGTTCGGCTTCGCTGCGCTTGCGGTGGCGCTGTGCCTGCTGAACGCGACATTCGGCCTGATGCTGGCGTCGATCGGGGGTAGCGCCGCCGCGACTCGCGGCATTGCCGTACTGGTGACGTTGGTGCTGGTGATGGTGGGCGGTGCATGGGTGCCCTCGTTCGTCTTTCCAAAATGGCTGCAGCAGGCATCACTGGTTCTGCCGACGCGATGGGCAATTGACGGACTGGACGCCATGACCTGGCGGGGACTCGGACTGCACGCTGCGGCAGCTCCGGTCGCGGTGCTCGGCGCGACAGCGATGCTGTGTCTGGCGATCGCGGTTTGGCGGTTCAGCTGGGAAGAGTAGCGCGGGCTCCCCTTAGCCGCCCCCGGTATACCACGCCCGTGCACGGATTCGCCCCCAGCGCATAGCACAGCTCTGCCGGCCGCTCGATTCGCCACAGCGCGAGGTCCGCGCGCTTGCCGACTTCGAGCGTGCCGATCTCATCGGACGCGCCCAATGCGCGAGCCGCAGTTCGCGTAGCTCCGCTCAAGGCCTCTTCCGGCGTCAAACCGAATAGCGTGCAAGCCATGTTGAGCGCCAGCAGGATGGACGTGCACGGTGAACTCCCCGGATTCGAGTCGGTGGCAATCGCCATCGCCACTCCGGCCTCCCGCAACATCGCCACCGGTGGCGGGGTCGTCTGACGCAATGTAAAATAAGCGGTGGGTAATAGCACCGCAACGGTGCCCGCGGCGGCCAGATCGCGCGCACCCGCGGCGCTCACGAACTCCAAGTGATCGGCCGACAGGGCGCCCCATTTCGCGGCCAATTCTGCGCCGCCCATGTCGCTCAACTGCCCCACATGCACGTGGGCGCGTAATCCCAGCTTTTGTGCCGACTGCAGGAATTGCTCGGTTTCAGCCGCCGTAAACGCGATGTTTTCACAAAAGGCGTCGACTGCATCCACCAGCCCCGCCGCCGCAAGAGATTGCAGCCACGGGCCGCTGACTTGGGCCACGAAGGCCCGGCGGTCGGCGGCAAATTCCCGCGGCAACGCATGCAGGCCGAGAAATGTCTTTTTGACCGACACCGGGAGTTCCTGCCCCAGTTCGCGCGCTACTTCGAGCAGGCGGCGCTCAGCCGCGAGTTCGAGCCCGTAACCGGACTTGACCTCGATGGTGGTAACCCCCTCCGCCATGATCTGCTTGGCGCGAACGGTCGCGGAGGCACGCAGCTCCTGGTGGGTCGCCTCGCGAGTCGCCTGCACGGTCGACTGAATACCACCGCCGGCGCGGGCAATGTCCTCGTAAGAAACGCCGCAAAGCCGCTTCTCGAACTCCTCCACTCGATGGCCGCCATACACCAAATGGGTGTGGCAATCGATCAGTCCCGGAGTCAGCCACAGACCTTGGGCGTCGTGAATGGGTATGCCGCGAGCAGCCGCTTCACGTGCACCCTCGGCGGCGGGTCCGATCCACGCAATACGATCACCTTTCACCGCCAGTGCGCCGTTTTTGATATTGCCATAGGGTTGGACGCCCGCGACCATGGTGGCAATGTTGGCCCCGGCCCAAATCTGGTCCCAGTCCTTGCCCGATGATTTATTCACTGACGATCGCCCGTTGCCGCCTATTGGAAGTATGATACGGCAAACCCGGTTCCCTATACAGGTATAGCCAACATGTCCCGCTACCATTTGAAATCGGCTTTTCTGGCGCAGGGCTGGGCTCGCGATGTCGACGTCGAAGTCTCCGATGACGGGATCATCACCGCAGTTCATGCCGGGCCGGCAGCGCAGGCCGCAGCCGATTCTTCCGGTGCCGAGCGCGTGGAAGGCATCGTCGTTCCCGGTATGGCCAATGCGCACAGTCACGCCTTTCAGCGCGCCATGGCGGGAAGCAGCGAATATCAATTGTCCACGCGCGATAGTTTCTGGACCTGGCGGCGCGCCATGTATGCACTGGCGAATCGCATCGAGCCCGACGACTTGCAGGTATTGGCGACGCAGCTGTTCATCGAAATGCTCAAAGCCGGTTACACCTCGGTCGCGGAATTTCACTATCTGCACCGGCATCCAGGCGGCGCCCCTTACTCCGGCGCGAATGCTCTGTGGGATGCGATCAGCGAGGCGGCGTCAATCGCCGGCATCGGCCTCACTTTTCTACCCACCCTGTACCAAACCAGTGATTTCGGCCGCCAACCCTTGAAACCGGAGCAGGCGCGATTTGCATTGGACACGGACGAGTTCGTGCGCGCAGTTGAGGCTCGGGTCAGCACAGAACGGCGCCACGGCCTCCACGGCGCCGCAGCCCTGCAGCGCACCGGAGCGGCATTTCACAGTCTGCGCGCCGTGCCGCTGGAAAATCTGCGTGAGGCGGCGCTGCGCCTGCGGGAAATTGACCCTCACATGCCCCTGCACATTCATGTGGCGGAACAAGCGCTCGAGGTCAAGGCCTGCCGGCGCGAGACTGGGCGGCGCCCCATAGAGTTGCTGCTCGACACGGGACTTCTCACGAGTCACTGGTGCCTGGTTCATGCCACTCACGCCACGCCACAGGAACTCAAGGGCATCGCCGACACCGAGGCCAGCATCTGCGTCTCCATCAGTACCGAAGCCAATCTCGGTGACGGCTTCTTCGATACGGCACGCTTTCTGAAATCGGGCGGCCGTCTGTGCGTGGGCTCCGACAGTCAAACCACCGTGAGTCCCACCGAGGAGCTGCGTTGGCTGGAATATCAGCAGCGCCTGCGCAAGAAGCGGCGCGCCGTCCTCACCGCCCGCGACGAATCTCACGTGGGTACCCGCCTGTGGCGCGACGCCGCCCGCAATGGCGCGGCGGCCATCGGTCAACCCGCCGGGACAATCGAGGTGGGCCGTCGCGCCGACTGGCTGGTGCTCGATGCCGCGCATCCTTCAATGGTGGGAGCGGCGGCGGATGCCGCCTTGGATCATCTGTTGTTCGCCGGCGGCGACGCGGCCATCCGCCACGTCATGGCCGCGGGCCGATGGGTTATCAAAGATCGGCACCACTCTGCGGAGGACGCGCTGCGCCCGCGGTTTGCCGAACTCATGCAGCGGCTTGGCCGCCCGCCATCAGGCCCGTGAATATTGCCATGACCGCCAAGACGTCGCG
>JANXZQ010000142.1 GCA_025355445.1 Gammaproteobacteria bacterium | reverse complement strand
GTCGTGAAAGCCGACGTCGACGCGGCGGCGGCCTGCATTATCTTGGAACGCTGGTTCACGGAACACACGGGGGACTCCTAGCGCACATGCGTTTACAACAAGACAGCGCCGGGGGGCTGCGCCATCTCATCACGCTCGACGGCCTGACCCGCGATGCGTTGACCGCGATTCTCGATCGCGCGGAAAGCTATCGCCGCCTTCCCGGCCAGCCCGCCTATGAGGGACGCGAGCTCGCCGGCGTTACTCTCGCCAATCTGTTCTTCGAACCGAGCACCCGCACCCGCGCCTCGTTCGATCTCGCCAGCCGCCGCTTGGGCGCACACGTGCTCAACTTGGACCTGCACTCGAGTTCGCGGGCCAAGGGCGAAAGCATGCTAGACACGATTTACACGCTCGAGGCGATGAACACCGATGTGTTCGTGATCCGCGATTCCGAAGCGGGCATGCCGGAATTTTTGATCGATCACGTGGCGCCGCACGTCTCGGTGATCAGCGCGGGCGAAGCACACGTGTCGCATCCCACGCAGGGGCTGCTCGACGTTCTGACCATCCGCACCCACAAGCGGCGCTTCGCCGGCCTCAAGGTGGCCATCGTCGGCGATATCAAGCACTCACGCGTCGCGCGCTCCGCGCATCAGGCGCTGACCACGCTGGGGACCACCGATATCCGGGTGGTGGCACCGGAAGCATTGCTGCCGGCGGAAGGCGAACTTCGGGGCGCACAACGCTTCACCCGCATCGAGGACGGCATTGCGGGCGCAGATGTGGTGATGATGCTGCGCATTCAAAAAGAACGCATGGCGCAAAGCGCGTCGCTGGATGATGCCGCGTATTTCCGCGATTTCGGCCTCAACGCGCACCGGCTGAAATTGGCCGCAGCCAGCGTGCTAGTCATGCATCCCGGGCCCATGAATCGCGGCGTGGAAATCTCTTCGGAGGTTGCGGACGGCCCGCGGTCGGTCATTCGCGAACAGGTCAATAACGGCGTCGCCGTGCGCATGGCGGTACTGGCATCGATTGCCGCCACCTTGACGAGGCATCGCAGGCCTCTTTAGGCCGAATCGGCCGGGCTGGATCGCCACCTCCAAGACCGAGCCACACTGAGCCTTCGTTTTCCCCTCAAGGCTTCTCATCGTGTCCTGCGCCCACCTTCACTTGGTAATCAGGCCGGCCGATTTGCCAATAGAGAAAGGCCAATTGGTCGGCGAATTCGCGATCACGTTGCGAGCGGGTGGATCCCATTCCATGGCCCGCGCCGAAATCCGCGAGCAATATGATCGGACGACCGCTGCTCGTGGTCGCTTGCAGACCCGCCGTCATTTTGCCCGGCTGCCAGGGTGCCACGCGCGGATCATTCATCCCCGTCGTCAGGAGCACCGCCGGATACGGCGTGTGCTCCTTGAGATGCTGCGTCGAGTCCACCGCATACAGCGCGTCGAATCCCGCGCGCGACGTAGTGCTGCCGTACTCGAGAGAATTGGCCGGTCCGTCCGTGCCTTTTTCCGAACGCAGCGTGTTGGAATCGCCGACTCCGCTGAACACCACCCGAAACAAATCCGGCCGTTCCGCGAGAGCCATCCCCACCGTGATCCCACCGGCACTGCGTCCTTCGATGGCCAAGCTTGCGGCGCTGCCGATGCCGCGCTCGATCAGATACTCGGCACAGGCAATCAGATCCCGATAGGTGTTCGGCTTGGTGGCCATGAACCCGGCCCTGTGCCAATCCTCGCCGAACTCACCCCCGCCCCGCACATGCGCGACGGCATAGACGCCGCCGTCCTCGAGCAAGGCGATCTGCCGTGTCAATAGGCGCGGGTTGTAGGCAATGCCATACGCGCCGTAGCCGGTGAGCCACACCGCATTGTGGCCATCGAACTTCAAACCCCGCTTGTATACGATGGACAGGGGAATCTCGGTCCCCTCCGCCGCGCGGGCCCTGACTTCCTCGCTGGTATACGCGGACAAATCCTCCCGCCACGGCGGCACCAAATCGACTGGCTGGACACTGCGTCCAGCTACGCGGTAGAAACGTTCGGGGTTGACCCACCCCTGCAGGCTGAACAGCGCTCCCGCGCGCCTGGGATCCGTACTCGGGCCGGCGATGGTTCCGGTGGACGGCAGCGCGACTTCTTGCACCGAATCGTCAGCGTAAATCAACTTGCGGATGCGGCCTTGGCCTGCGTCGAGGTCGCGCACATACAGGCCATCGGCAGCCGCCGATATGCTCTCCACGACCCGCGCTCCGGCCGCGATCACTGTCTTGGAGCGGCTCAGGTCGGGCTCATCCGCATCGGTTTGAATCACCTTGTAGCGGGCCGCATCCTTGTGCGTCAGCAGGTACAACTTGCGGCCGTGGACGGCAAATTCAGTCACCGCGTCGGATACATCGGCCACTTTGCGCCATTGGGCGCCGGCCGCCGACGCGGTGGAGCGCGCAACATACAGGGTGACGGCGGGGTCTGCGCCATGGTTGATGACCGCGAACTCATAGGGTGACCCGGCATAGGTGACGATGCTGGGGACATCGACAGGCGTCACGGTCAACGCGTTCCCCGCAAGACCGGTCCCGATCAGCGCCACGTCCCGTTCCGGGTCCGAGCCCACGATGTGCAGCAACGCGCGCGAGTTCAGGTACTTGTCCGTCTCGACGGCGCCGGGCCCCAGTTTTGCGAAGCGGTTGTAATAGAACGACCGGCCATCGGCCCGCCACGCCGGACTTCCATATTCCGTCCGGTCGATGGTCTCTGGGGCCTGCCGCAGGCTGTCCGTTTCGATGATATGTATGACGCTGTTCTCCGAACCGTCCTGCGACAGACCGTAGGCCACGCGCATGCCGTCGGGCGAAGGTTCGAAGTAGTCGACGGCGAAATGATGGTTCGCTGCCGCGAGTTGATCGGGATCCACCAGCAATCGCTCCAGGCCGGCTTGGCCATCGCGCACGTAAAGCCGAAAAGATTCCTGTTCCGGACTGCGCTTTAGGTAAAACAGGTGTCCGCCGGCGGTCCGCAGCGCCGAGACGACCACGCCGCCGCCGGAATGTGAGCTGACCCGCTCGAGCAGCTGGTCGCGGTGCGGGATTCTGCCCAGCACCTCGCGCGCATAAGCGTCCTGTCCCTTGATCCAATCGACGAACCGCGGCGCGCTGCGGTCCTCCATCCAGCGATAGTTGTCCGTAACGCGGACGCCGAAGTAGTCGTCGACAACGGGCTCTACCGGGGCTACGGGCGGAGCGGCAGCCACCGCGGCGCCCATCCCCAAGACGCAAGAACCGAGCAATCCTGGGAAGTATTTATACAATTCCATGGCGTTTCTTTATGTCCCCTGCGGCGCAGATGGCGTAGAGGATCGCACAAACGGCGCTCATTCAAACCGCAGCAACTTTTGTCCCATTCGAATGCGCTGCCCTTCCAGGATCCCTTCGCGGAGGGCAGCGCCCCGCGGCGCGAATACGATAATGGTGGAACCGTGCTCGAACCAGCCCATTTCCTCGCCCCTGCGCAAGCTCACGTCGCAGGGGATGACGTTGGGTCCGCGATAGCGCAGATGCAGCCGCACGTCGAGAAATCGCAGGCGCATGCTGGCGACCAGGATCGCCGCCACCGGCACGAGCGTCAGCACGGCGCCGCTCGGCAACCTGCAGCGAATGACGGCTCGTTCGTTCTTGCAGAACAATCGCTCGACGCGTTTCAGCGCAATGGGATTTACATTCCAAGTGTCGCCGGAAATGTAATTGACCTGCCGCACCCGGCAATCGCCCGGTGCATGGAAGCGGTGGTACATGCTCGAGGTCAGCCGCAGAGTCGCGTACTGTCCGTCCTGGTAGTAGCGCACCAGCTGCGGGTCCGCCAGCAGATCCAGCAGCGGGTAGGGAAAGCCCTTGGCCTGCAGCACCGTGCCCTGCTCGACCCGCCCGCAGGCCCCCACCAGCGCGTCGCAGGGGCTGACCAAGTACTCAGGATCCGCATCGATGGGACGGGCGCCTTGCTTCAATTCGCGCGTAAAACAATCGTGCACGCTCTTGAACTGCGAGTGCTTCGCCTCGCTGAGATCGAGATCGGAGAACAGCCGCCACAGGGCGATGCAGGCCTTGCAGACCCAGGGCCGCTCAACCCGGCTCAAGCACCCCATCAGCCGTGTGAGCAAGCCGCGGGGAATGCGATTGGTGAGCAGAAAGTTGAGGTCTTCGTGCTGCATCAGGCGGGCGATCAGGGGCTTTGCAGTCATCTCAGTGTCATTCGCCTGCAATACAGTTCGCGGCCTGTAGTCCATCCACGGAAACCGCGATTAAGACCTTCATCCTCTACGCATTGGCGGCGCCGGCTCTCGTGATCCTGCTGCGCAAATTGCACATTCGGCGGCAACTGTCGCGCGCCAAGCATCCGTCGCTCACAGGCCATTCTCGCATGGCGCGCCGCTTCGCCTCGCTGGTGCCGTTTTACGAATACGGCGACGATCGGTTCTTTCGCGCTGACACCGCTCCCGACGACGTCGCCGCAGCCCGGCGCGCCGGCTTCAGGCGGCTGGCCGGCCTGTTTGCCCAGCGCTTCAAATACAGCGCCGCGGTTACCGCCGAGATCGCCGGGGCAGTCTCGGACTTGCAGTTCACATCCCGCTACCGGGTGCCCTTCCAGTTCAGCGGCTACATGCGGCAGCACTTCAAGGCGGGCGCGTTTGTCGAGTCCTCGTCCGGGGTGACGGTCACGGATCTCGACGGCAATCGGTTCTACGATTTGACGGGATCGTATGGGGTCAACGTGTTTGGCTACGATTTCTATAAGGAGTGCATCGAGCGCGGCAGCCAACGGGTTCGCGACTTGGGGCCGGTGCTGGGTGCCTACCATCCCGTGACTGTGTACAACGTGCGCCGCCTGCTCGAGATTTCCGGCCAGGAGGAGATTTCCTTTCACATGTCCGGTACGGAAGCCGTGATGCAGGCAGTACGGCTGGCGCGCTACCACACCCGGCGAACTCACCTGGTGCGCTTCTGCGGGTCCTACCATGGCTGGTGGGGCGACGTGCAACCGGGCGTCGGCAATCCGCTGGCGGCCCGGGAAACTTACACCCTGAAAGAGATGGATGAGGCCAGCCTGCGGGTGCTGCGCAACCGCCGCGACCTTGCCTGCGTGCTGGTCAACCCTTTGCAGGCATTGCATCCGAACAGCAGCGCGCCCGGCGACTCGACCCTCATTGACAGCGGTCGCAAGGCGCATTTCGACCGCACCGCGTATTGCGCGTGGCTCGCGAAGCTGCGCGAAGTCTGCAGCGCGCGGGGCATCGTGCTGATCTTCGACGAAGTCTTCGTCGGATTCCGGCTTGGACTGGGCGGCGCCCAGGAGTACTTCGGGGTTCACGCCGACATGGTCACCTACGGCAAAACCGTGGCCGGCGGGCTCCCTGTCGGAGTGTTGTGCGGCCGCGCGCAATTCATGCGCCGCTTTCGCGACGCTCGGCCGGCCGATATCTGCTTCGCGCGCGGCACGTTCAACGCCCATCCCTACGTCATGGGCGCCATGCACGAGTTTCTGCAGCGGCTCGATACCGACGCCGTGCGCGACCTGTACCGCGATCTCGACGGTGTCTGGAATACGCGCGCTCAGGGCTTGAACGATCGCCTGGCAGCGGAAGACCTGCCGGTGCGGATCGCAAATCTTTCCACGATTTGGACCCTCTACTACCTTGGCGCGTCGCGATATAACTGGATGTTCCAATATTATTTGCGCGCTGCCGGACTGGCATTGAGTTGGGTGGGTACCGGGCGCCTCATATTCAGCCTGAACTACACGGACGCCGACTTCGCCGCGGCCGCCGACAGAGTGCTGTCGGCGGCCCGGGAAATGCAGCGTGAGGGCTGGTGGTGGTGCGCTGCCGACGTCACCAACAAGTCCATCCGGCGCCAGGTACTGAAGGAGATGATTCAGGCTCGATGGGCTTCGACGGGGCGGCCGGCCGCATCGGCAATGGGATCGATGAGCTCGCCGCGCAGCAAGTAAAGCGGCGCCTTGTAGTAGGTCTTCACATCATTGAACGGGTCCGTGAGGATCTTGGTTGCCCACACCAGTCCGGTCTGCACGTCCTTCAAGAAAAACAACTGCACGGCGCGGAACAGCAAGGCGCCGACGCCGACGATGAGCCATATTTCACCTACGTGCCGTACGAATTCCTCGCCGTTGGCGTGCGGATGAAACAGCCCGAAAAACGTCGGATCCAGCCATAGCAGTGCCGGCGACAGCGCCCAAATGGCGTGCAGGATCACCTTGCGGCGCAGGTTATACCCCACCTTGATGTCTTCCTTGTACTCGTGCGTGGCCTGGTTGACCTTGTCGTAGCCCTTGGGCTCGAAGAAGAAATGCCCGGATTGGCGGCTGACCATGGATACGAGCCAGCCGATCAGAGCGGACTTCGCCGGGTCCGCGAACGCCGTCACATAGGCGACGATGAAGCTGACTGCGCTCAACAAATGCAACGACTGATTGATTCGGCTGTGGTGGTAGTAGCGGTGATCGTCCCATCGTTGTGTCTGCAGTTCTACCCAAAAGCTTCGCATGCTGGTTCCTTGAAGATCGCGACAGGAGTCGGCCATGAAGCAAATATAGGAATTCCGTTACAGGTCTATTACAAGGATCGTCCGGGCCGCCGAATGGCGGCGTACCGCGAGATTGAAAAAAACTGGCCCGCGTTCATCGTATCGTCATGCCTTGATGCGATTGTCGCCGGTATGAGAATCATGATCGTTACAGACGCGTGGTTTCCTCAGACCAACGGTGTGGTCAGCACCCTGGCGCAGACCGCGGCGTGGCTCGGCCGATTCCGCCACGAGGTGCGCATCATCAACCCGCGCGATTTTCACAGCGTTCCCTGTCCCACGTATCCTGAAATCCAGCTCTCGCTGTTTCCGTATGCGAAGGTGAAGCGCAGCATTCTCGCCTTTGCCCCGCACGCCGTGCACATCGCGACGGAAGGACCGCTGGGGCTCGCGGCCAGGCGCTTTTGCGTGGCCCGCGGCATGCCGTTTACGACCTCGTATCACACGCAATTCCCGCAATATCTGCGGACGCGTTTGCCGGTCCCGCTGCGGCTGTCGTATGGCGCGCTGCGCTGGTTCCACGGCGCGGCCGTGCGCTGCATGGTGAGTACCGCGTCGGTGCGCGCCGATCTCGCAGCGCATGGCTTTGCGAACCTCGCGATCTGGCCGCGCGGCGTAGACACCGAGCTTTTCAAGCCCCACTCAAAAGATTTTCTCCCGCTGCCGCGCCCGATCGCCGCCTACGTCGGCCGCGTCGCCGTCGAGAAGAATATCGACGCATTCCTGGCCATGGAATGGAGCGGCAGCAAAATCGTCGTCGGCGACGGGCCGGAGCGCGCGCGGCTCGAGGCGCAGTACCGGCACGCGAATTTTCTGGGCTTTCGCTTCGGCGAAGAGCTCGCCCGCCATTTGGCGGCCGCCGACGTCATGGTGTTTCCCAGCCGCACCGATACTTTCGGCCTGGTGAATCTCGAAGCCATGGCCTGCGGCGCGCCGGTGGCTGCCTACCCCGTGACAGGTCCGATCGACGTGGTCACTGACGGTGTAACCGGGGCGCTGGACCTGGACCTCGCCGCGGCCGCGAGGCGCGCATTGAACATCGATCCGAGGGCCTGCCGCGAACACGCCCTGAAATCGGGATGGGATGTGTGCAGCCGCCAATTCGAAGGCAACTTGCAACGTTCCGAGCTCCTGGCTCAGCCGAAGTTGATCTTGGCTTCGAGATTGGTGCGCGAATCAGCGCTCGACAGTGCTTCCTCGAGCTCGATCCGCCCCTCGCGCACCAGATTGTAAAGCGAGCTGTCGAAGCTCAGCATGCCGCGTTCCGTGCCGGTGCGAATCGCCTCTTTCACGCCGATCACGTCGCCCTTTTTGATGAGCTCCGACATGTACGGAGTGTTGACCATCACCTCCGACGCCGCCACGCGAGCCCCGGACTTGGCCACGACCAGACGCTGCGAGATGATGGCGCGCAAGTACTGCGACAGATCGAGGAAAATCTGGTTGTGCTGATCGCGCGGAAACATGTTGATGATGCGATCGAGAGTCTCGGCGCAGTTGTTCGCGTGCAGGGTCGCGATGCACAGATGACCCGTGCCGGCGAGCGCGATCGCCGCCTCCATGGTTTCACGGTCGCGAATCTCGCCCACCAGGATCACGTCCGGAGCCGAGCGCACCGCGCTGCGCAGGGCGCGGGCAAAAGATTTGGTGTCCAGGCCCACTTCGCGCTGGTTCACTATGGATTTCTTGTTGGAATGCAAAAACTCGATGGGATCCTCGATGGTGAGGATGTGATCGGACGAGGTTTCGTTGCGATAATTGATCATCGCCGCGAGAGTCGTGGATTTTCCGGCGCCCGCCGCGCCCACCATCAGAATCATGCCGCGCTTGAGCATGACCAGTTCCTTGAGGACGTCGGGCATGCCGAGATCTTCGAGCTTGGGCATCTCCGCAGTGATGTAGCGCAGCACCATGGCTGGATAGCCGCGCTGATAGAACACGTTGACGCGGAAGCGGCCGAGCCCGGTCTCGGAGATTGCGAAATCGATTTCCAGCTCTTCGTTGAAGTGCTCGATTTGATCCTGGGTCATCAACCCCAAGGCCGCCTGGCGCACCGTTTCCGGGCTCAGGATCTGCTTATTGACCGGAAAAATCTTGCCTTCGATTTTGATCTTGACGGGCGCGTTGCAAGTAAAAAAAAGATCTGACGCCTTGCGCTCGACCATGAGCTTGAACAGCGGCTTGGTGTTCATCACCTGAGCCGGAACGTCGGGTGCCGCGGACATTAGAACACCTGGCCTTCTTCTTCCTCGACGATTTGCAGCGATTGACCGGCTTCTTCCGGATTCTTCATCTCGCGCTTGCTTTCGAGCTTCACGCGCAGGCGTAGCTCGTTCTTCGAATCGGCATTGCGCAATGCGTCTTCGTAAGAAATCATGCCGGCTTCGTACAGCTCGAACAGCGCCTGGTCAAAGGTCTTCATGCCGAGACGGTTGGACCGCGACATCACTTCTTTGATTTTGGCGACCTCACCCTTGAAGATCAGATCTGCGATCAACGTCGAATTCAGCATGATTTCCATGGCGGCGATGCGGCCGGAACCCGTCTCGCGCGGTATCAGGCGTTGCGAAATCAGCGCGCGGATGTTCAAGCTCAAATCCATCAGCAGTTGCTCGCGGCGCTCCTCGGGGAAGAAATTGATGATGCGGTCGATTGCCTGGTTCGAGCTGTTGGCGTGCAGCGTGGCCAGCACCAAGTGCCCAGTCTCGGCGAATTGAATGCCGTATTCCATGGTCTCGCGATCGCGAATTTCGCCGATGAGGATCACGTCGGGCGCCTGGCGCAGGGTATTTTTGAGAGCCAGGTGCCAGCTTTCGCAGTCGACACCGACTTCGCGGTGCGTGACCACGCAGCCCTTGTGCGCGTGCACGTATTCCACCGGATCTTCGATGGTGACGATATGGCCGCGCGTCTTTTCATTGCGGTAGCCGACCATGGCCGCGAGCGAGGTCGACTTACCGGATCCGGTGCCGCCCACCAGAATCACGAAACCGCGCTTCGACAGCACGACTTCCTTCAATACGGCCGGCAGTTCGAGTTCTTCGAACGTCGGAATCTTGGCGTTGATGGTACGCAGCACCGCGCCGGTAAAGCCCTGCTGCACGAAGGCGCTGACGCGAAAGCGTCCGATGCCGGGGGGCGCAATCGCGAAATTGCATTCCTTGGAGGCGTCGAATTCCTTGGTCTGCCGGTCGTTCATGATGGCACGCACCAAACCTGCGCTTTGCTCGGGGCTCAAAGAGCGGTCGGATTGCGGCCGGATTTCGCCATCCACCTTGATGGCGGGCGGAAAGCCGGCCGTGATGAACAAATCGGAGCCTTTCTTTTCCACCATGCGCCGAAGCAGGTCTTGCATCAGGCGTATTGCTTGATCGCGTTCCATTAGATGCTGTCCTTGTTCTGCGCCTTATAGCGCGCTTCTTCGCGGCTGACGACACCCTTTTGCACCAGTTCCTGCAGACACTGATCGAGGGTTTGCATACCCTGGCCCTGGCCGGTCTGAATTGCCGAATACATCTGGGCGATCTTGCCCTCTCGAATCAAGTTGCGGATGGCGGGGGTGCCGATCATGATTTCGTGCGCTGCAATACGGCCGCCGCCGACCCGCTTCATGAGGGTCTGTGAAATCACCGCGCGCAAACTCTCCGAGATCATGGCCCGGACCATGTCTTTTTCCGCGGCGGGGAACACATCCACGATGCGGTCGATGGTCTTTGCGGCGGAACTCGTGTGCAAGGTGCCGAAAACCAGATGACCGGTTTCCGCGGCGGTCAGCGCCAGGCGGATGGTCTCCAGGTCGCGCATTTCGCCGACCAGCACCACATCGGGGTCTTCGCGCAGCGCCGAACGCAGGGCCTCGCTGAATCCCAAGGTGTCGCGATGCACTTCGCGCTGATTGACCAGGCAGCGCTTGCTCTCGTGCACGAACTCTATGGGATCTTCGATCGTGATAATGTGGTCGGGGCGGTTGTCGTTGCAATGATTGACCATGCCCGCCAGCGTCGTCGACTTGCCCGAGCCGGTGGGTCCGGTGACCAGCACGAGACCACGGGGAAGCATGCATAAATCTTTGAAAGTTTTGGGGGCGTTCAATTCGTCCAGCGACAGGATGGTGGACGGAATATTGCGGAATACCGCCGCGGCGCCGCGATTTTGATTGAAGGCGTTGACCCGGAAGCGCGCCAGCTTGGGGATCTCGAACGAGAAGTCCGTTTCGAAGAACTCCTCGAAAGCCTTGCGCTGCTTGTCGTTCATGATGTCATACACCATGCTGTGCACCTCTTTATGCACCAACGCAGGCATATTGACGCGTTTCATGTCGCCGTCGACGCGAATCATCGGCGGGACTCCCGCGGAGAGATGCAGGTCCGACGCATTGTTCTTCACCGCAAAGGCGAGAAGCTGCGCGATATCAACCGCCATTTACGGCTCCTAATTCGGGCTGATTTAAGCCACTAGCAGTATATAAGAGGGTGTCCTCACCCAATATGTTAATTAGTCCGCAGAATTCGACGCTTCATGTGCAAAACGTCAGGTCTCGGATACGCCAAGCGGCCGTGGCTGCGGGACGAGACCCGGCCGCGGTCACCCTGGTGGCCGTCACCAAGGCGCAGACTGCCGAATCCATACGCCTCGCCGCCACCGCCGGCGTCACGGATTTCGGGGAAAACTATCTTCAGGAGGCTTTGGCCAAAATGGACCAATTCGCCGGCCAGGCCCTGCGCTGGCACTTTATCGGGGGGATTCAATCAAATAATACGCGCGCCATGGCCGAGCGCTTCGATTGGGTGCATAGCATCGATCGCCTGAACATCGCCCGGCGCCTGGCGGAACAACGGCCTTTCCATGCCGCACCCTTAAGCTTGTGCATTCAGGTGGAGTTGGTGCCGGAGCCGAACAAGGGCGGTGTCATCCCAAGCGAGGTACGGCAGCTCGCCGACGCGATCGCGCAGTTGCCCAAGGTCCGGCTTCGCGGCTTGATGTGCGTGCCGCCGCCACAAGCGGACGCGGCGGCCGAACGTGGCGTGTTTGCCCGCCTGCGCGTCCTTCTCGAAGAGCTCAATGCGAACGGCCACGAGCTCGATACACTGTCGATGGGCATGAGCGGGGATTTCGAGTCGGCCATTGCCGAAGGCGCGACGTTGGTCCGAATAGGCACGGCGCTGTTCGGGCACCGGTAAGGGAACCGGTAAGGGCACTGGTAGCAAAGCAGGGGGGTGGGAATGAACAATATACGTAGGCTGGCATTTATCGGCGGCGGCAACATGGCGGCCGCTCTCATCGGGGGCTTGACCAAGCGCGGCCTGGCAAGCGAGCGGGTGGTGGTCGCCGATCCCAGCCAGGATCAGCTCGACAGGCTGGTGCGCGACTACGGAGTCAAGACTGCCGCCGACAATGTGAGCGCCGTCAAAGACGCTGAAGTGGTCATCCTCGCGGTCAAACCGCAGCTGCTGCGCAGCGTCGCGCTGAACTTGGCGCCGCATTTGGCCGGGACGCCGCCCTTGCTGATTTCAATCGCGGCGGGCATACCGCATGCGGCGCTCGCGCGCTGGTTCGGGCCGAAGGTCCCGGTCATCCGCACCATGCCGAATCGGCCTGCTTTGAATGGCTTCGGCGCCACCGGCTTGTTTGCGCCGCCCAGCGTCGGCGCAGCCAACAGGGCACTGGCGGAGATGATCATGGCCGCCGTCAGCGCCACAGTGTGGGTGGAACACGAATCACAGATGGATACCGTCACCGCGCTCTCCGGCAGCGGCCCCGCTTACTTTTTCTTGTTCATGGAGGCACTCGAGGCAGCCGCGCACGAGCGCGGCCTGCCCAATGAGATCGCCCACCAGTTGACGCTGGAAACGGCATTCGGCGCTGCGCAGATGGCGCGCCAATCGGCGGATTCGCTGGCCACGCTGCGCGAGCAGGTCACTTCGAAGGGCGGCACCACTGCCGCCGCGCTCGAGGTTCTGAACGCAGCCGGCCTTCGTGCTATCGTCGCGCATGCCGTGGCCGCGGCCGACCGCCGCTCGGCCGAGCTCGCCGCCGAGTACGGCGCCCCTTGAATTGAGATAATCTCGGGCGGGGTCGCGGTGCTTAGCACGACCCCGTTGAAAGGTGGCGCGAAGCGCCTAAGTACCCATGGACGCGATTAGATACATCGTCGACACACTGCTCTGGCTGCTGACCCTGGCCTTCGTGTTGCGTCTGCTGTTCCAATGGGTGCGCGCGGATTTTCGCGATCCGATGGCCGATGCCATCGTGCGCGTGACGAATTGGCTGATCATGCCCCTGCGCAAGGTCCTGCCGCCGGTCGGCAAGGTGGACACGGCCACGGTGGTCGCCGTGCTCGCCGTGGCATCGGTGCGCACCTTTGCCGCGATCGCCATGGCCGGCGGCGGCATCGGCGACGTCGTCTTGTTCCTGCGCATCACCGTCGTCGATCTGGTCGGTTTGGTGCTGCGCATCTATCTGTTCGCCCTGCTGCTCTACTGGCTGACGAGTTTTGTGTCGCCGGGTGGCTACGCCCCCGGGGTGCGCCTGCTCGCGCAGCTCTGCGAACCGATCTTGAAACCTGTGCGCCGGATCATTCCGCCGATCGGGCAGATCGATTTCTCCGTGCTTTGGGTATCGATCGTGATCGGTGCTTTGCTTGTGCTGCTTCGTTGAACATCGCCTCCTACGTGCATGAAATCACAGTGATCGAGACGCTAGGGGCTGCGGTACGCGGCGCTCAAAAGTACGCGGAAGCCTGAAAAACCAGCACCTCATGCAACGCTCGCGCGAATCTTTTTTCGCATTTGCGCTAAACATCGGCTTTTTTCTATGTTATTTTCGGCGCCGAGTTGAATTTGCGGGCAATAAACGTCCGCTCTCGCAAACATAGCAGGAGATTTAATATGGCGAAAAAGAATGCAGCACCGACCAAGTCTGAAATTCTCGCTAGCATTTCGAAGGAAACAGAGCTCTCCAAGAAGCAGGTCGGAGCCGTGTTTGACTCGCTTTCCGCCTCGATCAAGAAGAGTCTGCGCAGCCACGGCTTGTTTACGTTGCCTGGACTTCTGAAGATGAAAGTCGTGAAGAAACCGGCCACGAAGGCGCGTGAGGGTGTCAATCCTTTCAACGGCGAAAAAATGATGTTCAAAGCGAAGCCGGCGAGCAAGAAAGTGCGCATTGCGGCGCTCAAAACGCTCAAGGAATTCGTGAACTGATTGGTCTCAGGCGTGGGAGCGGCTGGGGAAACTCAGCCGTTCCGCATCGCATCGATGACGATAGCCCGCAATTCGTGCAGGCGATGGTGAAAGAAGTGACCCACGCCGGGTAGCACCACCAGCTGCGGTCTTGGTTCAAGATCGTTGACCCAGGCGATGACTGCGGCGGGATCCACCACCTCATCCGCATCTCCCAGCACCACCAGCCACGGACAATGGGGAACGGCCGTTGCTTCCTTGTCGAGCTCCGTTGCTGCTTCGTCGAGCTGCTGAATGGCCGGTGCGATGGTGATCAGCTGCCGCACCGGCCGCAGCTGCGCCAGACGCAATGCAACGTAGGCGCCGAATGAAAATCCGGCAATCACCAACATCCGGCCCGGCCATCGCCGCGCGCCCCATGTGGCCACCGCATCTGCGTCCGCGCTTTCGCCCCGGCCGCGGTCAAATACGCCGGCACTTGCGCCGACCCCTCGAAAATTGAAGCGCAGCGTCGGAATTCCGGCGTCTTGCAGCGCTCGCGCCACTGTAGTGACGACTTTGTTGTGCATGGTTCCGCCGTACAAGGGGTGCGGATGGCACACGACCGCATAACGGGTGTCCGTTGCGCCGGGATCTTCGAGAACGGCTTCAAGGGCGCCCGCAGGTCCCTCGATGGAGAGCCGCTCTACGCTCGGGCTCATTCAATCGCGACGAGATCGATATCGAAAATCAACGTTGCGCCGGGGGGAATGACGCCGCCGGCGCCGCTATCACCGTAGGCCATGTCCGCGGGTATGATCAGGCGGCGGCTCTCGCCGATTTTCATGCCGAGTACACCCTGGTCCCAGCCCTTGATGACTTGCCCCGTGCCCACCGGGAAGCGAAAGGGCTGGCCGGCGCTGCGCGAGCTGTCGAACTGCTTACCCTTGTTGTCCGGGGCGGAGGCCTCGTACAGCCAGCCGGTGTACTGCACGACCGCAATCTTTCCAGCGGCGATTTCGGGACCCGCGCCGGCTTTGAGTTCCACGGATTGCATCGAGCTTACTCCCGGAGTAGGTGCCGCAACCGGCTTAGCGCCGCAGGCCGCGATCAAGCCGGCCAAGACAACGACACCGAACGTCAGCAATGGTCTTTGGCTTGACATAGCCGCCATTCTAAAGGATTTTGACGCGGCTTAGGCAGGGCTCGCCGCGACGCTCGAGTCTACCGCTAGCTCGGCAGCCGCGATCGGTGAATTTTCAGGGAGGCGGTCAGGCTGAGCGCAATGGCCGCCGAAAGGATCAGCGGCAACTCGGCGCCGGCGACGATAGCCGCATAAATTGCGCCGATTCCGAGACCGGCCGCCAGCAGCAGTCCGATTTCGGCGGCAACTCCCAAGTAGTACAAGCGCAACGCCCCAACGGCGTCGTCGATTTCGTCAATCACTTGCAGCATCCACTCCATGTGCCGCCGATTCTAGGCGAGCGCGTGCGCTCCCGGCGTGCGTGGGGTCACACCCTTGCTATGGTGCGTGGGGCTGCGTAGGCTTGAGTGCACATGCAGCGAATTCTTGTCCTGAATCCGAAGGGTGGTTCGGGTAAAACGACGGTAGCGACAAATCTCGCCAGTTATTTTGCGAGCCAGGGTGACCGTCCGCTGTTGTCGGATAATGATCCGCAAGGGTCAAGCACCCGCTGGCTGAAGAAACGCAAGCCCGAGCAGGCATTCATTCACGGAATAGCCGCGTTCGAACGCAACTCGCGCATGACGCGAGCCTGGCAAATGCGTACCCCGCCGGACGCCGGGCATGTCGTGGTGGACACTCCGGCCGCGGTGCTTTCGCAGGATATGCCGGAGATGTGCAAGAACGCCGACGCCATCATCGTCCCGGTGCTGCCGTCGGACATTGACATCCACGCCTGTTCGAAGTGCATCGCCGACCTGCTGCTGATCGCCAAAGTGCGCCGCGATGAGAATCGCATCGGCGTGGTCGCCAACCGCGTCAAGCGCAATACCGTGATCTATCAATCCTTGATGCGGTTTTTGGAAACTTTGCGGATCCCGATCATTGCCACGTTGCGCGACTCGCAGAACTATGTGCGCGCGGCGGAGCAAGGGTTAGGCTTGCACGAGATGAAGCGTTACATCGTGGAGCAGGATCTGGCCGACTGGCAGCCGCTGCTGGCCTGGCTCAAGGCCAAAGAAGGTGCGCGGCTTCCGAGCGAAGGGATCAATCCGCAGCCCGAAACCGCCTGACCGGCGGGTTATTTTTTCTCATCCCAAGAACCGCGGATTTTTTCCGCCCAGTTCTTGTAGCTGTGCCAATTGTATAGATTGGTGGTGATAGCCCCGTGCCGGCCGCCGGTCTTGTAGAGATCCCGCGGAGCAATGACGCCGGGTTTTGGAACGCCCGGCTGTGTGCGCGGGGCCCGACGGTCCACGCCGCTGTATCGAGTTGGATTCTTGACTTCGCTCATCTCGTGTTGCCTCTGTCTATGATCACGACATTAAGTGCCCTGCCCCTACTTAGGCAGGAACTGTGTCACGCGGGTTCGGCACTGTCGCCAACTGGCGACGAGCATTGCGATGCGCATCTCACAGACCGTCACGGTAAGTTAAATAGCCTAAAACTCCGCGCCGCCGCGCCAAGCGTCGAACAGGGCCCTCAGTTCCTCGAGCGAGCTTTCGAGAGCCGCGGGCAATAGAGTCGTGTAGGCGTCGAGCAGCGCCATGGCATTGCGCGCAGGGTCGGTTTGCGCAGCCGCCCCCAAACGGCGCGACATGCCGCGGTTCACCAGGTGCAGGTTTTCATAGAGCGCGCGCAGGCCCGCAAACCCGTGCGCCCCGCTCGCGCGCGCCATTTCGCGCGCCAGTAGGAACATGCAAACGCTGCGATAGACCGTCTCCAACTCGCTCGCGAACGGCAGGTGAAAACGCGCCATCGGCCGCAGCCGATCGGTCCAGGGACAGCCCGCGGTGGCCATGATCAGGCCGAGCACCGAGCTCATCGCCTGTTGCGCCGTGGTGTCGGCATAAATCGTGCGTTCTTCCTGCGTGACCGTCACGCCGACCCTATCGAATGAGACCAGCGCCTTGAGAGGCTCGATCGCCGACACCATTTGCAGCGCCGCCGGACAATGCGCGTGCTGCGCTGCGTCGAGCGGACAATTGGCGCACTGGTTGAACTTCAGAGCCGTCCAAAACGGCGGCTCGGGCGGCACGGCATTCGCGAGGCGAAAGCCCGCGTCATCGAAGGCGAAATCCAGCGACTTCTGCGATCCGTCGGGTAAATCGAACCGATAGCGGATGCGCTGCGGCTCGTTCAAGCGACTAGTCGGTAGCAGGGCGTGTACTCGGCGCCCGTGAATTTCATGCGTCCCTGGGCCACGAATGAACGCAGCAACTGATCCAGCGGCTCCATGATGGAGGCTTCGCCGGCCAGCTCGAACGGGCCGAACCGCTCGATCGCAGTGATGCCGTACTCTTTGATGTTGCCGGCCACGATTCCCGAGAACGCGCGCCGTAAATTCGCGGCCCGTTCGTGCACGGGCTGATCGCGCGCCAGGCGTAGGGCGCGCATGGAGGCGTGCGTCACCTCGAAAGGCAATTGGAAATCCAGCGGGATCTTCAGCAGCCAGTTGAAGCCGTAGGAATCGCTCGCCTGCTTGCGGTAATCGCGAACCTGCCCCATCCCCTGCACCATGGCGCGGGCGACGGCCGCAGGATCGCCGATGATCATTTGATAGCGGGACTGCGCGGCCTTGCCTAAGGTCAAGCCGATGAAGCGATGAATTTGCTCAAAGTACTCGGCGCTGTCGGCCGGTCCCGTGAAGACCATCGGGAAGGGTAGATCGCGGTTGGCAGGATCGAGCAAAATGCCGAGCAGATACAGGATTTCCTCGGCGGTGCCGGCGCCCCCAGGAAAGATGACGATGCCGTGACCCAGGCGAACGAATGCCTCCAGGCGTTTTTCGATGTCCGGCATGATCACGAGTTGACTGACGATGGGGTTGGGCGGTTCGGCCGCGATGATTCCGGGTTCCGTGATCCCCAAGTATCGTCCGTCCACGATGCGCTGCTTCGAGTGCCCGATGGTGGCGCCCTTCATCGGGCCTTTCATGGCGCCGGGCCCGCAGCCGGTGCACACATCCAGGCCGCGAAGCCCGAGTTCGTAGCCCACTTTCTTGGTGTAGTCGTATTCGATCCGCCGGATGGAATGGCCGCCCCAGCAAACCACCAGGTTGGGCCGGACTTGTA
>JANXZQ010000077.1 GCA_025355445.1 Gammaproteobacteria bacterium | reverse complement strand
GCCGACTTCGTCGCCATCAACAAGTTCGATCGCAAGGGCTCCGAGGATGCGCTGCGCGATGTGCGCAAGCAGTACCAGCGAAACCACGAGTGGTTTAGCCAGTCTCCGGATAGCATGCCGGTTTTCGGCACCATGGCCTCGCGCTTCAACGACGACGGCGTCACTGCGTTGTACCAAGCCATCGTGCCGCGCCTCACGGAGAAAGGCCTGAAGCTGGGACCGGCCACGCTGCCGAAAGCGTCGGTCAAGTCCTCATCGCGTGGTCGCGCCATCGTGCCGCCCGAGCGAGTGCGCTACCTGGCCGAGATATCCGAGTCGGTGCGCGATTTCCACCGGTTCATCGGGCGCCAGGCGCGACTTGCCCGCGAGCGCCAGTCGCTGGAGGTATCAAAAGAATTGTTCGCCGCGTCGCGGCTGAGCCTAGCAGGATTCGATGAGTTGATATCCGCCAAGCGCGCCGAGCTCGACCCTGCGGCGGGCAAGCTGCTCGAGCAATGGCCGAAGACCCAGGAGTTGTACGCTCAACCCGAGTACGTAGTGAAGATCCGCGACAAGGAAATTCGCACCAAGCTCACGCACCAGTCGCTCTCCGGCACCCAGATTCGCAAGGTCTCGCTACCGCGCTTCGAGGACGACGGCGAAGTACTGCGCTTCCTGCTGAAGGAGAACGTTCCGGGCTCCTACCCCTATACGGCCGGAGTGTTCGCTTTTAAGCGCGAAGGCGAAGACCCCACGCGCATGTTTGCGGGCGAGGGCGATGCTTTTCGTACCAATCTGCGCTTCAAACGCGTGTCGGAAGGAATGCCGGCGCATCGGTTGTCGACCGCCTTTGATTCGGTGACTCTGTATGGCTGGGATCCTGATCCGCGTCCCGACATCTACGGCAAGGTGGGCAATTCCGGCGTATCGGTTGCGACGCTGGACGACATGAAGGTCCTGTATTCGGGCTTCGATCTATGCGCGCCGACGACCTCGGTGTCGATGACCATCAACGGTCCGGCGCCGATGATCCTGGCTATGTTCATGAACACAGCCATTGATCAGCAGTTGGAGAAATTCCAGCAGCAGAACAGCCGGGACCCGACGGCGGACGAATACCAAAAGATCAGGGCATGGACCTTGTCGACCGTTCGCGGCACGGTGCAGGCCGACATATTGAAGGAAGATCAGGGTCAGAATACCTGCATTTTTTCGACCGAATTCGCGCTCAAAATGATGGGCGACATGCAGGAATACTTCGTGCACCACCAGGTGCAGAATTTCTACTCGGTATCGATCTCCGGATATCACATCGCGGAAGCCGGCGCGAATCCCATCTCGCAGCTGGCGTTCACGCTCGCCAACGGCTTTACTTATGTCGAGTCGTATCTCGCACGCGGCATGCACGTCGATGATTTCGCCGGCAACCTGTCGTTCTTCTTCTCCAACGGCATGGATCCGGAGTATTCGGTGATCGGACGTGTCGCGCGCCGCATATGGGCGGTTGCCATGAAGAACAGGTACGGGGCAAACGAGCGCAGTCAAAAGCTCAAATACCACGTACAGACTTCCGGCCGCTCGCTGCACGCGCAGGAAATGGCGTTCAACGACATTCGCACCACACTGCAGGCGCTGTGCGCAATTTATGACAATTGCAATAGTCTGCACACCAACGCCTACGACGAGGCGGTTACCACTCCCACCGAGGAGAGCGTGCGCCGCGCCATGGCTATTCAGCTCATTATCAACCGCGAATGGGGCCTGGCCAAGAATGAGAACCCCAATCAGGGCAGCTTCATCATCGATGAGTTGACCGATTTGGTCGAAGAGGCCGTGCTCAAGGAATTCGACGCCATCGCCGAGCGTGGCGGCGTGCTCGGCGCCATGGAAACGGGCTATCAGCGCGGCAAAATTCAAGAAGAGTCGCTGTTCTACGAGCGGCAGAAGCATGACGGCTCGTATCCCATCATCGGCGTCAATACCTTCCGCAATCCGAGCGGTTCGGCTGCCGCAGAGACCATCGAATTGGCGCGCTCGACCGATGCGGAGAAGCAATCGCAGTTGGTGCGCCTGCGCCAATTCCATGAACGCAACGCCGCAACGTCGGCCAGGCTGCTGGAGCGGCTGCGGCGCACGGTGATCGAGAATGGCAACACCTTCGAAGTGCTGATGGACGCCGTGCGTGGCTGTTCGCTGGGTGAGATTACGCACACCCTGTACGATGTCGGCGGCCGCTACCGCCGCAACATGTAACTCCATCATGCAGGAATATCAGGCACCTTTGGCCGACATGAAGTTCGTGCTGCGCGAACTCGTCGATCAAGAACTGCTGACTCAGCTGCCGGGCTTCGCGGATATGACTGCGGATGTGGCCGAGGCAGTACTGGATGAAGCGGCGAAATTCGCCGGCCAAGTTCTGTCGCCGCTCAACCGCAGCGGCGACCTGCAAGGCGCGCGCTGGCGGGACGGACAAGTCCTCACCGCCGACGGCTGGAAACAGGCCTACACACGATTTTGCGCGGACGGTTGGAACGCTGTGTCCTGCAGCGCGGAATTCGGCGGCCAGAATCTGCCGCGCATCCTGTCGGCCCTGATCGAGGAGATGTGGAACGGCGCCAACATGGCCTTTGCGCTGTGCCCGATGCTGACGCGCGGTGCCATCGAGGCATTGGAGGTGCGCGGGTCACCGGCACAAAAGCACACCTCTCTGCCTAAGATGGTGAGCGGTGAATGGACCGGCACCATGAATCTCACGGAGCCCCAAGCGGGCTCTGATCTGTCGGCCGTGCGCACACGAGCTGAGCCTACGGGCGAGGGCGGCTACTTGCTGACGGGCCAGAAAATCTTCATCACCTACGGGGATCATGATCTGACGTCCAATGTCGTTCACATGGTATTGGGCCGCGTCGCAGGGGCGCCCGAGGGTGTGAGGGGCATTTCTCTGTTCCTCGTTCCGAAGTTTCTGGTCAATGCCGACGGCACTCTCGGCAAGCGCAACGATGTGCACTGCGTGTCCATTGAACGCAAGCTCGGGATCCATGCCAGCCCCACCTGTGTACTGGCCTACGGCCAGAATGGCGGGGCCCTGGCCGAACTGATCGGCGAGGAGAACCGCGGCCTGGAATACATGTTCATCATGATGAACGCGGCTCGATATTCGGTGGGCATTGAGGGTGTGGGCTTGTCGGAACGGGCCTACCAAACAGCTCTGACTTATGCGCGCGAACGGGTTCAAAGCACGGCGGCGGGAGTGCGCGGCGGACCGCGTGTGCCCATCATCCAGCATCCCGACGTCCGCCGCATGCTGCTGACCATGAAGTCGCAGACCGAAGCCATGCGGGCACTCGCCGTGGTGGCCGCCGTTTCGCTGGATGCGGCCCGTCTGCATCCGGTGACGCAGGAGCGCGATCGGCATCAGGCCTTCGCCGACCTGATGATTCCTGTGATCAAGGGCTGGTGCACCGAGAATTCCGTGGACATCGCCTCGCTGGGGATACAGGTGCATGGCGGCGTCGGCTTTGTCGAGGAGACCGGGGCCGCGCAGTTTTACCGGGACGCACGCATCACACCGATTTACGAGGGCACCACCGGCATTCAGGCCAATGATCTCATCGGCCGCAAGCTCGCGCGCGATGGCGGCCGCGCCGCGACGGCGGTCATCGCCGAAATGCGGGCCTTGCTCGAGGATCTGTCCGGGGTGCCGAGGCTGGCGGGAGCTGCGGCGGTATTTTCGGGCGCTATTGATGCATTGGAGCGGGCGGTTGCGTACGCGGTGGAGACCTACGCCAAGGACATTCGCGCCGTCTCCGTAGGAGCCGTGCCTCTGCTGAAGCTGTTCGGCATCGTGGCCGGCGGCTGGCAACTGCTGCGTTCAGCGCTGATCGCCCACCATAGGCTGGGCGCGCCTCCTCACAAGGGCGCCTATGGCAGCGCCGCCGGTAACGCCGACGCCAGTTTCTACCAGGCAAAAATCGTGACGGCGCGGTTCTACGCGGATCACCTGCTGCCGCAGGCGCCGGGACTGGCGCACGCGGTTCTGCACGGTGCGGCAGCCGCACTGGTCGAGGGTGTGCTGTAATCGTCCACATGGACAGTGGATACCCGACCCGAATCATTTGCCTGACCGAAGAGCCCACGGAAGTGCTTTACGCACTGGGTGAACAGGAACGGATCGTCGGCATTTCCGGCTTCACTGTGCGCCCCAAGCAGGCGCGCCTCGAGAAGCCGCGCGTTTCGGCCTTCACCAATGCCAAGATCGACCGGATCCTTGAGCTCAAGCCGGATTTCGTGATCGGCTTTTCGGACATCCAGGCCGACATCGCACAGGCGTTGATCAAGAGCGGAATCGAGGTCTGGATCAGCAACCATCGCTCGGTCCAGGGAATCTTGGGCTATGTGCGCCGGCTCGGCGCCCTGGTCGGCGCCGCCGAGCGGGCTGAGCGCTATGCGCTCGAACTCGAGGCGCATATCGAACGAGTGCGGGAGTCGGCCGCCTCGCTACCGCGCCGTCCGCGCGTCTACTTCGAAGAATGGGACGAGCCGCTCATCACCGGCATTCGCTGGGTGAGCGAGTTGGTCGGCATCGCCGGCGGCGACGATGTGTTTCCGGAACGGGCGCTATGCGCGCTCGGCAAGGACCGCATCTTGGGCGATGCCGGCGAGGTGGTACGCCGAGCGCCGGACGTCATGTTCGGCTCCTGGTGCGGCAAGCGCTTCCGGCCCAACCTGGTCGCGGCCCGCGCCGGCTGGGATGAGATGCCGGCAGTGCGCGACGGTGAATTGCACGAAATCAAATCGCCGCTCATTCTGCAGCCGGGCCCGGCCGCGCTCACCGACGGACTCGATGCCCTGCATCGGGTGGTGCGGCAGTGGTCGGAGCGGCCCGCCGGCCGCGGGCTCGCATAATGGCAAATCCTTGCGCGACGCCTCTCGATGCTTCCGTGGCGTCGCCCTGCGTCGACATTTGCAGACTGGACGCTAAGGGACTCTGTATCGGTTGCCGCCGCACCATTGGCGAGATTACCGAGTGGTCGCGCGCCAGTGATACGCGACGCCGCGAAATAGTAAGCGAGCTCAAACGGCGGACGGCCTAAACGATCCATGTCCGCCGCGCTTCATTATCCACTCGAGAATGAGCCCCAGACCGGGAACGGATCGACAGTTGAAATTGCGCCGGGCGTTCTCTGGTTGCGCATGCCGCTGTTCGTGGCGCTGCCGTGGATCAATGTATGGGCCTTGGCGGACGGCGATGGCTGGACCATCGTGGACACCGGAATTCACTCCCCGAATACGATTCAAGCATGGCAGAGCGCCTTTGCAGAAAGCTTGAGCGGCAGGCCCGTCCGCAGAGTTCTGGCCACGCACATGCATCCCGATCACTGCGGAATGGCAGGGTGGTTGGTCGACCATTTCAATGCGCGTCTTTGGATGACTCGCTTGGAATATTTCACCTGCCGCACCATTGCGGCGGACACCGGACGTTCAGCGCCGCCGACGGCAATCGAATTTTATGCCGGTGCAGGTTGGAACGAACAAGCAATTGAAGGGTATCGGAGGAAATTTGGCTCGTTCGGTGAATACATCTATCCGCTGCCTGAGTCGTTTCGCCGAATCATCGATGGCGAAACACTATTCATCGGTGCCAATGAATGGACCGTCGTCGTCGGCAATGGCCACTCTCCCGAGCACGCCTGTCTGTACTGTCCGGCATTGCGGCTGCTCATCGCCGGCGATCAGGTGCTCCCCAAGATCTCTTCGAACGTTTCGGTGTTCGCCAGCGAACCCGACGCAAATCCGCTGGCCGATTGGTTGAATTCGCTGGCGGCCATTGAACGGCGGATTCCTGACGATGTTCTCGTATTGCCCGCGCATAACAGCCCCTTCACCGGCCTGCATGCGCGCACCCAGCAATTGGCGCGATCACATCACGAGGGTCTCGCGCGCCTCGAGGCGCTTCTGGTCGAGCCCAAGCGGGTCATCGATGTGTTTCCGGCGTTGTTCAATCGTTCGATCTCCCCCGAGCTGCTCGGCATGGCGACCGGGGAGGCCATTGCACATCTAAATTACTTGTTGGCCACTGACCGCGCCGTTCGGCAAAAAGATGAGCGCGGAGTTTGGTGGTGGCAAAAGGCGAGTTCGTTCAAATGCGATGGACGGTTGTAGGCACACCGCGCGCTCGTTTGTAGGCAATAACAGGATCTTCTTATGACTGCAGCTTCCCGTCCCATCGCCACGCTCACAATTTCGTTCGGTCTGGTTGCCATTCCGGTGAAGCTGTATTCCGCGATCGTCGCCTCCGAGCGAATCGCTTTTCATCTCTTGAGAAAATCCGACGGCTCGCGTGTCAAGGAGCAATATGTGGCCGCCAACGACGGCAAACTCGTTGAGCGATCGGATATGGTGAAGGGCTACGAGTTCGCGAAGGGTAAACACGTCATGTTTACCGCGGAGGAGTTGAAAGTCCTTGAAGATGCGACCTCCCCCACATTGGAAATCGCTCAATTCGTTCCGTTGGACTCGGTTGATCCCCTCTATTTCATGGCAACCTACTATTTGTTGCCGGACAAGGGCGGGGCAAAGCCCTATGCATTGTTAGCTACTGCGCTAAATGAGGAGCGGCGCTGCGCCGTCGGCAAATGGACCTCCAGAGGCAAGGAGCACGTCTTTGTCATTCGCCCGATTAAAAATGGATTGGCGTTGCATCAGTTGCACTTTAAATCCGAGGTGCGGGAATTGAAGGATCTTGGCTACGACGCCGCGAAAGTTGCAGACTCGGAAGTTAAATTAGCGCGTCAGCTGATCGCTCACCTGTCTGCGAAGCAATTCGATCCCAATGAGTTTAAGGACGAACATCGCGCGCGCGTGCAAGCGCAGATCAAGAAAAAGGTGCAAGGCAAGGAGATCTCATTCACCGAAACGCCGGCGGAGTCGCCGCGCAGCAACGTGGTCAACTTGATGGATGCGCTCAAGGCAAGTTTGGCCGGCAAAGGCGTCACATCCGTGCAGCGAAGGGCAAGCAAGAAAGCGAGCAGCAAGAAGTTCAAAAAATCGGCTTGACCGTAACCCTGACGTCGCCGCGCCCTGCGTCGGTACTCGATCCACTACCGGGGCTGCATCCTGATCGCGCCATCCAAGCGAATCGTCTCGCCATTGAGCATGCTGTTCTCGACAATATGGCCCACCATGGCGGCGAACTCGTCGGGCTCGCCCAGTCGCGGCGGAAACGGTGTCTGTCGGCCGAGCGATTCCTGGGCCTCCTGCGGTAGGGCCTTTAGCATGGGCGTCGCAAAAATTCCCGGGGCAATGGTCATGACGCGGATGCCCGATGAGGCCAGCTCTCGGGCCATCGGCAGCGTCATCGCTACAATGCCGCCCTTCGACGCCGAATACGCGACTTGCCCGATCTGACCGTCGAAGGCGGCGACCGACGCCGTCATGACGATCACGCCGCGCTCGCCTGCGGCATTCGGCGGATTGAGCTGCATCGCCACCGCGGCAGCTTTCGACACGAGCACGGTGCCCACCAAATTGATCTCAATCATCTTGCGAAAGAATGATCCGGCCATCGCACCTTGCTTCCCGACTAATCGTGCGGGCATGCCGATACCCGCACAATTGACCGCCGTATTGATAGAACCCATGCGCTCCCGGGCACGATCGATGGCCGCGTTGACCGCGGCCTCGTCGGTGACGTCGGTGGCGAAGAAAGCGGCGCGTTCGCCGAGTGCGGCTGCGGCGGAGTTGCCCTGCGCTTCGTTCACATCGAGAAGCGTGGCCCGGCCCCCGGCCAGGACGATCCTATTTGCGACGGCGAGGCCAAGCCCCGATGCACCTCCGCTGACGACGACGTGCGATTCTTTTAATTGCATGAGAGTGTTCCTAGCGGAGTAGTGGGTGCTCAAAAGTATTCTGAAGTGGCCAATGGATGCGCAGCCCCGGCTCCGCGGTTGCGGAAGAACGCCGCGACCATGTCGTCGGTGACGTCCTCAATCCGGCTCGGCTGCCATTGCGGCGCATTATCCTTGTCGACGATCAGCGCGCGCACGCCTTCCATGAAGTCGCCTTGCTCGAAGCAGTGCTGCGCCATCGACAGCTCCATGCGAAAACAGGCGGCAAGACTCATGTCCTTGCCGCGCTGCAATTGACGCAGCGTCGCGCACAGCATGGTGGGGGAACGGGTGCGCATGAGCATGGCGGTTTGCCGAGCCCAATCGGCATACTCTGCACGGGTTTCCCCGTCCAGCGAGGCCAGTATGGCGGGCACGGAGTTGCGTGTGAAATGACCGTCGATCGCGTGACGCAGCAGGCTCAAGGGGGGCGCAGCCGGCCCGATGGCGGCGCGGGCGTGGATGAAACTGCGCAGGTCGGATGAGTGGTCGCCGCTCCACGACAACGCCGCCAAATCCTCGGTGAGCGAGGCGATAGCGTCCGGCGGCAGGTATACGTCGGCCAGCTGACAGTACAGCGCGTCAGCCCCGCGAATCTGTACGCCGGTCAACGCCAGGTACATGCCGAGGGCGCCCGGAAGCCGCGAAAGAAAATAGCTGCCGCCCACATCAGGAAAGAATCCTATGGCCACCTCCGGCATGGCCATGCGGGTCCGGTCGCCGACGATGCGTAGGGTCGAGCCTTGGGCAATGCCCATCCCGCCGCCCATGGTGATGCCGTCCAGCAAGACTACGTAGGGCTTGGGGTAGTCATACAATAGATAGTCAAGCGGATATTCCGCGGCGAAAAATTCGCGGTGCAACGTGCCCGAGCCTTTGAAGCTTTGATACAAGGCGCGGATGTCGCCGCCCGCGCAAAAGGCCTTGTCGCCCGCGCCTCTGACCAGGACGGCATGCACTTGCGGGTCGGCGGCGTAGCCGGTGAGCATGGCGCGCAGCTCAACGACCATGCCGAGCGATAGGGCGTTGAGTGCGGAGGGGCGGTTTAGGGTGATGAACGCAATGTGATTGCGCAATTCGCTCAACACTTCCACGTCAGCCTCGTCGGCGGTCACTCGATGTTCATTTCAAGCTAATGGTGGTGTTCACTCCGGTGGATACGCTGTTGTCATCGAACCAACGAGTCGTGACTGTCTTGGTCTGCGTATAGAACTGCACCGCTTGCTTGCCATACGGCCCGAGATCGCCGAGCTTGGAGCCGCGCGAGCCGGTGAAGCTGAATACCGGCACGGGAACGGGGATGGGCACGTTAATCCCCACTTGACCCACATCGATCTCATTTTGAAATTTGCGGGCGACGGCGCCGCTTTGGGTGAAAATACCGGTGCCGTTGCCGAAGGGATTATTGTTGACCAGCGTGATCGCCTCATCCAAGGTGTTCACTCCGACGATGACCATGACGGGTCCGAATATCTCCGTGGTGTATATTTTCATGGCAGGCGTTACACCTGAGAAGATGGTCGGGCCGATGAAATTACCTTTCTCGTAGCCCGGCACCTTGATGGCGCGGCCGTCCAATTCGAGCTTGGCGCCTTCTTTGATGCCGTCTTCCAGCAGTCCGAGAATGCGATTTTTCGCGTTCTTGGAGACCACCGGCCCCACGTCCGTATTCTTTTCCACCCCCGCGTTGACCTTGAGCGTCTTCGCCTTGGCCACGATATCCGGTATCCATTTCTGCGCCTCGCCCACCAGCACCGTGACAGAGGTGGCCATGCAACGCTGTCCCGCGGCGCCAAACGTCGCGCCGACCAGGGCGTTGAGCGACTGTTCCTTGTTGGCGTCCGGCATGACGACGGCGTGATTTTTGGCGCCCATCATGCATTGCACGCGCTTTCCCTGTTGCGACGCCAGGTTGTAGACATGCGTGCCCACGGCGGTGGAACCGACGAAGGATACGGCGGCAATATCGGGATGCGTGCACAGGGCGTCGACCGCGCGCTTGCCGCCGTGCACGATGTTGAGCACCCCGGGCGGCACGCCGGCCTCGAGGGCCAGTTCGGCCAATAGCATGGGCGTGAGCGGGTCCTGTTCGGAGGGCTTGAGCACGAAGGTATTGCCGCAGACGACAGCCATGGGAAACATCCACAGCGGAATCATGGCCGGAAAATTAAAGGGGGTGATGCCGGCGCACACGCCGATGGGCTGGCGCAGCGTGTAGGTGTCCACGCCGCCGGCGACGTTCTCGGCAAATTCGCCTAATTGCAAACTACCGATCGAACAGGCGTGTTCTACCACCTCGAGACCGCGGAACACGTCGCCTTCGGCATCCGCCAGGGTCTTGCCTTGTTCCGCGCTCAAGGTTTGGGCGATGCGGCTCATGTGTTCACGCACCAGCGCCTGCAGTTTCAGCATGATGCGCGCACGGGCCGCCAGCGGCGTCTTCTTCCAGCTTTTATAGGCGAGCTTGGCCGACGCAACGGCTGTCTCGATTTCCGCATCGGTGGCAAAGGGGACCTGGGCCAGGACTTCCTGCGTCGCCGGATTGACGACATCGTGCCATTCGCCGGAATTCGATTCGATGAACTTGCCGTCGAGCAGCATTTTGACGGTGGGAATCGGCTTGGCCAGCGGTGCAGCTTTGGTGCTCATATTGTTCCTTCGGTCGTTGACGTGCGCAGAATCTGCGCATCGCATAGTTTACCGTATCGCGTAAGCTATAGAGCCTGGTAGCGATCTCCTTGTGCCCAAACTCCTCAAAATGCCCAGGCGAATTGGCAACGCTTTGCCGGCCCCCGAGAGTCGCGCGGCTGCGGCCGCGCCGCTGCGCCCGGCAGAACCCGGCACGATCGCCATCTGCTTCGTCGCCGCGGCGCTACAAAGTCTCAAAGCCCGGAACTTGAGCGCCGACCGGTTCCTGGCGGAAGTGGGGCTATCCTCGAGCCTTTTGCAGGTGCCCCAGGCCCGGGTTTCTGCCAAGCACTACGGCGCCTTGTGGCGCACCATCGCACTAGCCTTGGACGATGAGTTCTTCGGCCAGGATTCGCGCCGCATGAAGGCCGGGACCTTTGCCATGCTCTGCCACGCGGCGGTTGCTTGCAAAACCTTGGGTCAAGCGCTCGACCGCAGCCTGCGCTTCTACGCACTGATCTTGGACGACATTTCCGGCAGCTTGGAGCGCACCGCGATCGAGGCAAGGATCGTGCTGCACGAACGAGTCGCGAGTGCGAGCCAGCGCGTGTTTGCGCACGAACTCTTGCTGATGCTGCTGTACGGAGTGTCTTGCTGGCTGGTGGGCCGGCGCATTCCCATCTTGCGCACCGAATTCAGCTACTCCGAGCCCGCGCATGGGGCCGAATATCGGCTGATGTATTCCGCAGACTTGAGCTTCGATCGGCCGAACACCCTCATTGCCTTCGAGGCGAGCTACCTCGATCTGCCGGTGGTGCAGAATGAGAAGTCGATCAAGGAGTTTCTGCGCACGGCGCCGGAGAGCATTCTCATAAAATACAAGAACAGCAGCAGCCTGAGCGCGCGGGTTCGGCGCCGGCTGCGCCAATGCCTGCCCGGCGAGGTCCCAGATTTCGAGCAACTGGCGGACGAGCTGAACATGACTCCCGCCACCATACGCCGCCGGCTGCACGAGGAAGGAGAGTCGTATCAATCGATCAAGGATCAGTTGCGGCGCGATCTTGCCATCAGCTATCTCAGTCACTCGAGCCGCAGTGTCATGGATATTGCCTTGGAGCTGGGGTTCTCCGAACGCAGCGCCTTTCATCGGGCGTTTCGCAAATGGACCGGGGCATCTCCGGGCGAATTTCGCCGAACGTTACGGGCCTAACCGAGTTGCGCCTGCGGCGGTGAGCGAGGGGGCAAGCGGTGTTGCACTATTGCTTAAGTATTTTGAGAGTTTTGGTCACCCTGACCGCATCGCCGAATCGAGGATAATGTGGCAATGAATTTATCGGGCAAAGTCGTGGTGGTCACCGGCAACGATGGCGCTTTGGGCCAGGCTGTGGCGACGGTCTTGGGCAAGTACGGCGCTCGGCTGGCGTTGATCGCGCACGGGCCCGCGCCCGCAGGGGCGCCCGCTTCGGCATCCGGCGCAGTGCATTTCGGGGGCGTCGATCTAACCCAGCCGGACGCGGCTCGGTCGGTCATGGACAGTGTGCTCAAACAGACCGGCCGACTCGACGGGCTAATCAACGTCGCCGGCGGTTTCCACTCGGAGAAAGTCGCCGGCGGGTCACTCGGCGCCTGGGATTCCATGTATGCCCTCAATTTGAAGACGGCGGTCGTGGCCTGTCAGGCGGCGTTGCCGCACCTGCTGCAAACGGGCGCCGGACGCATGCGCGCCGCACGGTTGCCCGCCGCGCACATCGTCAACGTCGGGGCCATGGGCGCCGTCAAGGCCGCTGCCGGCATGGGCGCTTACGCTGCATCCAAGGCGGGCGTGGCGAAACTGACCGAAGCTCTAGCCGCTGAGCTGAAGGATAAATTCATTACGGTCAATGCCATATTGCCGAGCACCCTGGACACGCCTCGCAATCGACTGGACATGCCCAATGCGGACTTCAGCCGCTGGGTGACGCCCACCGAGGCGGCCGAGGTCATCGCCTTCTTGGTCTCCGATGAGGCAAGTGCGGTGACTGGTGCCTTGATCCCAGTGGTGGGGCGCGTATGACGCAGCTACAGGCCGCATCGCCCGGAGGCCGATTTCGCGCCGCTCTCGCCGCGGAACATCCCCTGCAAGTGGTCGGCGCGATCAACGCCTATACGGCAAGAATGGCCGCGGCCAGCGGATTCAGGGCAGTGTATCTATCGGGCGGAGGCGTTGCCGCCAATTCCCTGGGCGTCCCGGACCTCGGGATCAGCACCATGGACGATGTACTGATCGATATACGCCGCATCACCGATGCCTGCTCCTTGCCGCTGCTGGTAGATGCGGATACCGGATGGGGTGGGGCGTTCAATATTGCCCGGACCGTCAAATCTTTCATCAAGTTCGGCGCCGCCGGATTGCACATCGAAGATCAGGTGCAGGCCAAGCGCTGCGGTCACCGCCCGGGCAAAGAAGTCGTCTCGCAACAGGAAATGGTCGATAGAGTCAAGGCGGCCGTCGACGCGCGTACCGATCCCGAATTCGTCATCATGGCGCGCACCGACGCCCTGGCGGTGGAAGGCTTCGACCAGGCAATCGAACGAGCCATCGCCTGCGTCGAAGCAGGCGCCGACATGATTTTCCCCGAAGCCATGACCGAGCTTGCCATGTACCGGCGATTCAAGGACGCCGTGAAGGTGCCGATTCTCGCCAACATCACCGAATTCGGTCAAACACCCTTGTATACGCGCGAGGAGTTGGGGGCGGTCGGGGTGGACATCGTGCTGCATTGCTGTTCCGCGTACCGCGCGATGAACGCGGCGGCGCTGGCCACCTATCAGGCTATTCGCCGCGACGGCACTCAAAAGAACGTGCTCGACCTCATGCAGACCCGGGCCGATTTGTACCGGTACCTTGATTACCATGCCTACGAAGCCAAGCTCGACGAGTTGTTCGCCGCCGGCAAAGAAAAGTAGCGAAACCTTCAGGAGATGAGTATGTCCGACGCGCCGGCCCAAATCGCCGCCCTCAAGCCCAAGAAATCCGTGGCGTTGTCCGGTGTGACGGCGGGAAACACGGCGCTGTGCACCGTCGGCAGGACCGGCAATGATTTGCACTATCGCGGCTATGACATCCTGGACATCGCCACCGAATGCGAATTCGAAGAGATCGCGTACCTGCTGGTTCATGAAAAGCTGCCGAATCGCGCGGAGCTCGCCGCCTACAAAGCCAAGCTGAAGCCGCTACGAGTATTGCCCGCCGCGGTGAGCGCGGTGCTCGAGCAGTTGCCTGCGACCAGCCACCCGATGGACGTGCTGCGCACCGGTGTTTCGGCGCTGGGCTGCTGCATGCCGGAGGCGGACAATCACAAAAGCGCCGGCGCGCGCGACATCGCCGACCGCTTGCTGGCTTCCTTGGGATCCATGCTGTGCTATTGGCACCACTATGTGCGCAATGGGCGACGCATCGATGTGCAAACGGACGATGATTCCATCGGCGCGCATTTCTTGCACCTGCTGCATGGCCGCAAGCCCGCCGCGTCCTCGGTGCGCGCCATGCACACCTCGCTGAACCTCTACGCCGAGCATGAGTTCAACGCCTCCACCTTTACCGCGCGCGTGATTGCAGGCACCGGTTCGGATCTGTACTCATGCATCACCGGCGCCATCGGTGCGCTGCGCGGTCCGAAGCATGGCGGCGCCAATGAAGTCGCTTTCGACATTCAGAGCCGCTATGCCACCCCCGCTGCCGCGGAAGCGGATATTCGCAGCCGGGTGGCGAACAAAGAAGTGATCATCGGCTTCGGCCACCCCGTCTATACGATTTCCGATCCGCGCAATCAGGTCATCAAAGAGGTTGCGCGAAAGCTCGGACGCGAGGCCAACGACATGCAAGGGTTCGACGTCGCCGAGCGGATTGAGTCAGTGATGCACGAGATCAAGAAAATGTTTCCAAACCTGGACTGGTTCTCCGCCGTGTCCTATCACTTGATGGGGGTGCCTACGGCCATGTTCACGCCGCTGTTCGTCATCGCCCGCACTTCGGGCTGGTCGGCGCACGTCGTGGAACAGCGGGAAGACGGCAAGATCATCCGCCCGAGCGCCAATTATATTGGCCCGGAGAATCTACCCTTCGTGCCGCTGGCGGAGCGGCCGTAAGCGCAACGGCGCTGCCTCAACGCCTCGATACCCAACCCCTAGCCACAGAGAGTTCATCAGCCCTCATGTCCCACGATATTAAATCGGCCGAACGTCCCGCACCGGATGCCATTTTGACGGCGATCGCCGACTATGCGCTGAGCTTCGACATCAAAAGCGAGCTGGCATACGAAACCGCCGCCTACTGCCTGATGGACACCCTGGCTTGCGGTTTTCAGGCGCTGAAATATCCGGCCTGTACAAAATTGATGGGACCGCTGGTTCCCGGTGCCATCTTGAGCAACGGCGCGCGCGTTCCCGGCACGGCGTATGAACTCGATCCGGTCAATGCGGCGTTCAACATCGGCGCCATGATTCGCTGGCTTGATTTCAATGACACCTGGCTGGCTGCGGAGTGGGGCCATCCCTCGGATAACCTGGGCGGAATTCTTGCCGTGGCCGATTATCTGTCGCGCTCCGGCAAAGCGGTCTCAGTACGCGACGTGCTCACCGGCATGATCAAAGCTCATGAGATCCAGGGCGTGCTGGCGCTGGAGAACAGTTTCAATCGAGTCGGCCTCGATCATGTGCTGTTGGTCCGGGTGGCATCCACCGCCGTGGTCACGGCCCTGCTCGGCGGCTCGCGTGAGCAAATCATCAATGCCGTGTCGAACGCGTGGATCGACGGGGGCGCACTGCGCACCTACCGGCATGCGCCGAACACGGGTTCGCGCAAGAGTTGGGCCGCGGGCGATGCGACCAGTCGTGCCGTGCGCCATGCGCTATTCGCGCTCAAGGGCGAAATGGGATATCCGTCGGCGCTGTCGGCCAAGACCTGGGGTTTTCAGGATGTGCTGTTCAAGGGCAAGCCTTTGTCCCTGCCGCAGCCCTTCGGCAGCTACGTGATGGAAAACGTGCTGTTCAAGATTTCCTTTCCGGCAGAGTTTCACGCGCAAACGGCGGTGGAGGCGGCGATGACCCTGCACGGGCAGATCCTGCCCAAGCTCGGCGAGATCGAACGGGTGACGATCGAGACTCAGGAACCGGGCGTGCGCATCATCGATAAGACCGGCCCGTTGGCGAATCCCGCGGATCGTGATCACTGCATCCAGTATATGGTCGCCATCCCGTTGCTGTTCGGCCGGCTCACCGCAGAGGACTACGAAGACCACGTCGCCAATGATCCGCGCGTCGACGTGCTGCGGGCGAAGATGCAGGTCAAGGAGAACCCGGCGTTCACGAAGGACTACTACGATCCGCAAAAGCGCTACATCGGCAACGCCGTGCAGGTGTTCTTCAAGGACGGCAGCGCCAGCGCGCGCGTGCAAGTGGACTATCCCATCGGCCATCGCAAGCGCCGCGAGGAGGGCATGCCGGTGTTGGTGAAGAAGTTCGAGGCGAGCGTCGCGGCGCATTTTAGCCAGAAGCAAACCGAATCCATCAAAGCCATGTTCGCCGTGCGCACGGCGTTGGCGGCCCTGCCCGTGAGCGAATTCCTCGCGAGGCTCGTGACGGCTTCGTAGGCGTAGCTGAGCCGGCTTCGTAGGCGCAGCTGAGACCACGTTCAAGAAAAAAAAATATACCGCGGCGGCGGGGCGGATTATGACGCATTGAGCTTGCTCTAGCCCCCCGCGGGTCGCGATAGTGACGAGGATGAAACAAGCGCGGCGTGACGAAGAGCAACGGTATCGGGCAGCCGCCGTGCTGCGCTCGCGTGAGCGGCGCGATCGCGCCGAGCGGCGGAG
>JANXZQ010000053.1 GCA_025355445.1 Gammaproteobacteria bacterium | reverse complement strand
AGACCCTGACAAACGGCATCCTCATGCATTCCCAGCAAGGTCAAAAGCCGCGGTACCTAGATGAATTACGAGTGCTGTGGAATGAATGGGACCCGATTGGCGTATGCCCTGAACTCGGCCGACCATTTGACGAATACGACTCGTATCTTGGACCCACTTTGCAGTTGTTGGAAAGTGAGCCGTTGGAACAAGTGATCATTGAATGGCTTTCGAATATTCAGCTTGTTCGAATGGGACTTCTTGATCCACCTCAAGTGCGAGCACGGCGGACGGTTTTCGCCGCGAAGCTCAAAGAGTGGTACGGAGGTTTGGGCGGAAGTTAAATTCTTTGATACTCGACGCTCACTGGGACGTGACAATGACCTATATCGGAATAAAACCTCCCGAAGGCATCCATAATGAGGCGTTGTGGATAAAGCACTGCACAAAAATTAATGCGCGGGCTCACGACTATATCGAAGGCCGCATGGGTATCTTTGATGCCGCTCGCGCGTTGTGGGCTCTTGCGAGGTGGACACGCGAGGAGCTAGACCCCGACCTATTGGTATTCCGGCGTATCAACGATGATATTGGATCGCTCCCTATCGGGAAGGTAAGGGAATTGTGGGCTCCCCATGCCCTCGCTCGTGAAGACGTAAAGATTCGAGCCATTGAAAATAACTGGCGCGATGCAGCGCTGGCAGCTGCCAACCGACTCAAGGACCGCTACGCGTGGAGCCTTGATGCCAGGGCTGCGCTTCGACGAGCCGGCGGCTCAATTCGGGTCGTCTAAGTATGAACGACCGCATTTGCTTAACGTACGTAATGGCCCGTTTCATGAGCTGACCCCTAAATCGCGCTGAAGACACTAGATATTCGACTGGCGGTCGGTTTACCTGGGCGATGGGCTGTATCGTCATGGCCAAGCGGAAAGCCAAGCGCGAACCAATCGACGAGCTTATTGGTACACATGGTTGGCTGCGATGGATGGCGAAGAGGCGCCATCGCAAATCCAGACGAAATTGAATGCCGGCCATCCGGACATGCGCGGCACGCGAATTCACAGGGGACGCACAGGGATACTGACAAATGATGCCGATTACGTCGACCAAAGCAATTTAGGCGTTGCTCGAAGATCGAGGGAACTTCGCTTATGGAGCAATCGCTTCAGGTATTGGATTTCCCCAATCAGTGGCCGAGGCTGGAGCCGGAGCGTACGCAGCGTATGCTGGTAAATCCAATCCGAATAACCCCTACGGTGAGGATAAAAGTGAGGCTCAAAATCTACCTGCAGGTTACGCCACCTTGGGTTGCATTCAATAGAGTGCAGACTATCAGCAAGCTCCGGATGCATCTGGACCAACACTCTAAGCAATCTCGGTATGGCAGCCACTAGAAATATCCGACTCGACCTGAGGCGCTTGGCCATGATCTGCTTATTGGCCGGGCTTTATGCTTGCGGAGGCTCGCACGGCCGAAACGTTTTCGGCCGCGTAGAGGACGTTCATCTCATTAGTCGTTGCATGACTGGTCGTGGCACGGACATAGCCTTGTACGTCAATACGGGTGGCGGTGCCGCGGTTGGAACATCGTTTTCGGTCACTGCCGAGCGCAAGCCCGATTTCGTCGAGCGTCAGATCTTATACTCGGATTAACAGCTAGCATTTACTGCTCTTAGGCGTGAGACGCAAGGCTTTGAGCTGGTGACGTCCGGTGGCACGATCACGTTCAAGGATGACGAATTGGATGTTCTTCGCGCGACACCACGAGATCTCAGTAAGCCAGTTCACTGAGAGTCCAATGGGCTTGTATCGCAGCACCAGGATCTGAGTATCCCGGTCCGGAAGCTTGTTGAGAATCCGATGTCGCGGCTGGTCGAGCATGCAAGGGGTTCTCTTAATCTGCGCCACGTCCGTGCGAATCACCAAGGGTGGCCAGCGTCATTGTCAATGTCGATCGCGACCTTGGATACGGCGTTGTGACCTGCTAGGCGATTTTCGGTCCGGTTGATACTTTGGGACAATGGCCCTTTGAGGGGCCTGGTTAAATCGGACCATTAAGTCTGTGAGTTTGCGACCCCCATGAGCGCCTGCTTCACTGCAAATTCCCGAGGCGTCAGACCCTCGAGAGAACGGTGAGGCCGATTCTCGTTATAGTCCCATCTCCATGCATCGATCTTCTCACTCGCGTCGTCAATCGATTCGAACCAATGAGCGTTCAGGCACTCCTCGCGGAAGCGCCCGTTGAAGGATTCCACGATCGCGTTGTCCGTGGGCTTGCCGCGGCGGCTGAAGTCCATGCGGACGTGATTGGTGTACGCCCACAGATCCATCTGCGATCCTGCAAACTCGGAACCGTTGTCGGTGGTAATGCGCTCGGGCAGTCCGCGCTCATACTTCAAGCGATTCATGGCGGCGACCACGTGCTCGGCGCGCAACCTGAAGCCGACTTCGATCCCCAGGCACTCGCGGGTAAACAGATCGACAATCGTCAGGGTGCGGATCTTGCGTCCGTCAGCGAGCTGGTCGGCAACGAAATCCATTCCCCACACTTCATTGGCTCGCGCCGCTGGCCGGCGTTCCAGTCGATGCACCGCCGATACATGACGCCAAGGACGCTTGCGTCGCAGCCCTAGGTTTTCCTCGCGATACACTCGATAAAAACGATCCTTTCCTACATCCCAACCCTCGCGGCGCAGCATGATATAAATACGGCGATAGCCGAACCGCACGCGCGCATGGGCGATCTCCCGCATGCGTTGGCGCAGGGAGGTCTGCGGATCCATCCGGCTTCGGTAGTAATACATGGAACGTGTCATTTGCACGCATCGACACGCCTGCCTCATGCCCACCGTGTAGCGGCCCATCAGGTAGTTCACCATCTCTCGCTTCCTGACGGGCTTTAGAACTTTTTTTGAAGGACGTCCTGCAACATCGCTTTGTCGAGCGAGAGGTCAGCCACCAGGCGCTTGAGCTTGATGTTCTCCTCGCGCAGCTGCTTCAGCTCGCGTGCCTCCGAAGGCTCCATACCGCCGTAAATCTTCTTCCACCGGTAGAAGCTTTGCTCTGACACCCCGTGGATCCGACAGAGCTCAGCAATGGGCGTCCCAAGCTCGCCTTGCTTCA
>JANXZQ010000537.1 GCA_025355445.1 Gammaproteobacteria bacterium | reverse complement strand
GGTGGACTTGCCCTGAAGCTTCCCAATGCGATCCATAGCGCCGCAGCGGGGGCATACCGGACCTTTGGGCCAGATGCGGGCTTCGACGTATTCAAACGCGGCAGCTTCGTCGTGAAGGTGGCGGGCGTTTAGGTAACTGGTAGACATTGCATTTACTCCTTGAAATGCAGTGTCTCAGATTACATTGGGTACGTCAAGTATAATATCGCGAGAAATTAATCACAAAGTTAGCGTGGTTGCCAAGTGGTTTCGGTGCTTGATTGCCGCTGCATATGCGGTGAAATGCACAGGAGCCGCGTAAACCCCGTTGAAAGTCATTTGAAACCTTGTCGGGAGGCGACATGCAGGAAGCAATCGTCGGCAGTTGGGCGCAGGAATCGCATTTGTCGGTCCAAACCTTGGGATCGCTGCACGAACTCAACCATCGTTTTTTGGATTTGGCCGCGGCACGCAACGGCAGCTGGGCGGCGCCGGGCGGCGCCGGCTTTTCGCCAAGCCTGGCCGCGCAGCTGACTCCCCTGTCGGGTGCACAGCGGCAGGCGGCAGCGGGTTGCCCCTATGCGCTGTTCGATCTGCGCTTCCAGGACGACGGGCACTGGCATTCGCGCCTGCAGGACCCGCGCGCCTGGCGCGTCGCCGATGAAGCGGTCGTCGATGAGGAAACCGTAAACTTCGTGCGCCTGGCGCTGTTCTATGCCTGGCACGTGGCCGCAGGCGCCGGCCTCGATGCTCAATTGCTGCTGGGCATGAACGGCAGTACGGCGGCCGCCTTCCGCCGCATCACCGTCAACCGCCTGCCTGCGCTGGTGGCGACGGAGGCTGTCCATCTATCCGCGCGATGGCTCGACCGCACCGCCTTCTGGAGCGCCCTTAGCGCCGCGGCTTTGCGGGCCGACCCGACGGCGCTGCGCCGGGTTCAGCTGTACGGGTTGCAGCTGGCGGCGGCGGCGCGACTGCCCCACCCGCAAAGGACGGGCGGCGCATCGGGACCGCCGCCGCATTAGGGCGAGGTGCATTGGCGTTGCGGGCGGGGCCCTGCGAGGTTTAGGCTACGCGGCTCGTATGCAAGCCCTAGTCCTTCGCCAGCTCACCAAGACCTACAAAAACGGCATCAAAGCGCTCAAAGCCATCGATCTTAACGTCGATGAGGGCGATTTCTTTGCCTTGCTTGGCCCGAACGGCGCCGGCAAGACCACGGCAATCGGCATCGTCACGTCGCTGGTCAACAAGACCAGCGGCATCGTCGAGGTGTTCGGGCACGATATCGATCGCGAACTGGAAACCGCCAAGTCCTGCATCGGGCTGGTGCCCCAGGAAATCAATTTCAACCTGTTCGAGACCTGCTTCACCATCGTGGTGAATCAGGCGGGCTTTTACGGAATACCGCGGCCGCTGGCCAAACAGCGCGCGGAGAAGTATCTCAAGCAGCTGCAGCTCTGGGAGCGGCGCAATTCGATCGCGCGCTCCCTGTCCGGCGGCATGAAGCGGCGCCTGATGATCGCGCGCGCTCTGATGCACGAACCCAAACTATTGATCCTGGACGAGCCCACTGCGGGGGTCGACATCGAAGTGCGTCGTTCCATGTGGGAGTTTCTGCGCAATATCAACGATGCGGGCACCACCATCATCCTGACCACGCACTATCTGGAAGAAGCCGAGAACCTGTGCCGCAATGTGGCCATCATCGAAGGCGGCAATATCATCGAGCGCGACACCATGGCCAATGTGCTGCGTAAATTGCAGACCGAGGTGTTCGTGTTCAATTTGCGCGACTCACGCGAGGTTGCGCCGCAGCTGTCCGGGTTCACTACAGTGCTCTCCGATGACCACACACTGGAAATCGAAATGGCGAAAGCACAGAGCCTCAACGACATATTCGCGCAGCTATCCGCGCACGGAATCGTCGTGAACAGCATGCGCAACAAGGTCAATCGTCTGGAAGAATTGTTTATTCGCTTGGTCGACGGCAGCGCCTCGGCGGGCCGCGCCGCCGCCGCCGGCGCGACGACCAGCAGTGCCGCGGCCGTCACGACATTGGCTTCCTGATCGTGGCTGCGTCGCGCGCCGCCACCGAATGGGTGGGCTTCAAGACCATCATCATTCGAGAGTTCAGCCGCATCGTGCGCATCTGGGGCCAGACCATCGTGCCGCCGGCGGTCACGGCCACGCTGTACTTCATCATCTTCGGCAGCTTGATCGGCCGGCGCGTCGGCCAGGTGGGCGGCTACGACTACATGCAGTTCATCGCGCCCGGTCTCATCATGATGACCGTGATCACGAATTCCTACGGCAATGTCGTGTCTTCTTTCTTCGGCGCAAAATTCGGCAAGCACCTCGAGGAATTGCTGGTCTCGCCACTGCCCAATTGGCTGATCGTCGCCGGGTACATGGGCGGCGGCATTCTGCGCGGCGTGCTGGTGGGATCGGTGGTCACGATCGTGTCGCTGTTCTTCACGCGCCTCGCGCTGATGCATGTATTCGCCGTCATATCCGCGGTGCTGCTTACCAGCATGGTGTTTGCGCTCGGCGGCTTCATCAATGCCTTGTTCGCCAAGAACTTCGATCAGATTTCCTGGTTTCCCACTTTCGTACTCACGCCGCTGACTTATCTGGGCGGCGTGTTCTATTCGATCACCATGCTCCCCGGCTGGGCGCACATCGTGTCGCACGCCAATCCCATTCTGTACATGGTCAGCGCTTTTCGTTACGGTTTTCTCGGCACTTCGGACGTTGATCTGCGCCTCGCGTATGGGATCATGGTGATGGCGGCGGGCGGCATGTTCGCGCTGGCCGTGGCGCTGATGAACCGGGGCACCGGCATTCGAGACTAAGGGGGAGAGTATGTTGGCTGCGACGAATCGATCGGCCGCGTCATGGCGCAGCGGCGGTGCGCTATTGTCGGGAGCACTTTGCGCATTAATCGTGTGCGCCGGAGCGAGCGCGGCGAGCGGCGCGGCGGAGATGCTGGGGTTCTCTGCAGGCGGAGCTGCCGCCGAGGCTGCGCTCGAGCAACGCTTCGACGCGGATTTATCCGCGGCGGAATTGCGGTCCTGGATGGAGCAGATGGCCTCTGAACCGAATCATGTCGGCTCGGCGCATGACAAGGCCAATGCAGAGTTTCAGTTGAAAAAGTTTCGCGAATGGGGATGGGATGCCTCCATCGAGACTTTCTCCGTGCTGTATCCCACGCCTCGGGAGGTATCGGTGGAACTGGTGGCGCCCAGCCATTTCACCGCCCGCCTGACCGAACCGCCGGTCGCCGGCGACAGCACTTCGTCGAAGACCAAGGATGAACTGCCGGCCTACAACGTGTATGGCGCGGACGGCGACGTCACCGCCGAACTCGTCTACGTCAATCAAGGAATGCCGGACGACTATCGGGAACTGGAACGCCAGGGGGTGAGCGTCAAGGGCCGCATCGTGCTGGCGCGTTACGGCGGCGGTTGGCGCGGATTGAAGCCGAAGCTTGCCTATGAGCATGGCGCAGTGGGCTGTTTGATCTACTCGGATCCGCGCGACGATGGCTATGGCGAGGGCGATGTCTACCCGAAAGGCGGCTATCGTCCGCGCGACGGCGTACAGCGCGGTTCGGTGCAGGACTTGGTGTTGTACAGCGGCGATCCCTTGACTCCGGGCGTAGGCGCCACGGCCGGTGCCAAGCGGCTCGCCATCAAAGACGCCAAGACCATCTTGAAGATTCCCGTGCTGCCGATTTCCTATGCGGCTGCCGAACCGCTGCTCGCCGCGCTGGGCGGCCGCGTGGCGCCGGCTGCGTGGCGCGGCGGTTTGCCGATCACCTACCACATTGGACCGGGGCCGGCGAAAGTGCACATGAAAGTGCTGTCGGACTGGAGCCAAAAGACGCTGTACGACGTGATTGCGACGCTGCGCGGCGCTCAGGAACCGGATCGGTGGATCGTGCGCGGCAATCATCATGATGGTTGGGTATTCGGCGCGACCGACCCGTTGGCCGGTCAGGTTGCCTTGATGGCGGAAGCCAAGTCGATAGGCAAGCTGGTCAAAGACGGATGGCGCCCGCGCCGCACTCTGGTCTACGCCAGTTGGGATGGTGAGGAGCCTGGTCTCTTGGGTTCGACCGAGTGGGCGGAAACGCATGCGGCCGAACTGCAAAGCAAGGCATTTTTGTACGTCAATTCCGATACCAACGGCCGCGGCTTTCTCGGCGTGGAAGGCAGTCATGAATTGCAGCACTTTGCCAGTGAGGTGGCGCGCGATGTGACGGATCCGCAAACCGGCAGCAGCGTGCTGGCGCGGGCGGGTGCCACAGAGCGGGTCACCCGCTACGAAGGCGCCGCCGGCCGCGGCAATTCGAACGCTCACGGGAATTCGAACCCCGGTACCGATCTCGACTTGGGCGCGCTCGGTTCCGGATCGGATTTCACGCCGTTCCTGCAGCACCTGGGGATCAATTCACTGAATCTAGGCTTCGAGGGTGAAACCGACTACGGCGTCTATCATTCCGCTTACGATTCATTCGATCACTTCCGGCGTTTCGTCGATCCTGACTTCACGTACGGCGTGGCGCTCGCCAAGGTCGCGGGCCGGCTGATGCTGCGCGCCTCGCAGGCGCAATTGCTGCCGGCGCAGCAGAGTGATTTTGCCGCTTCGGTCGCGGGTTACGATGATGAATTGCACAAGCTCGCCGACGGCATGCGTGTGAAGACGCGCGAAATGTCCAAAGAGCTGGACGGTGATGACTTCAAGCTGGCCGCGGATCCGAAGCTGCCGCGCGCGCCGCCGCCGCGGGACGCGGAAGTTCCGTACTTGAATTTCGCGGAGCTCGACAACGCCGTCGCGAATCTCGAGCGCAGCGCGCAAGCATTCGACAGGGAATATGCACGGCTTGCGGCCATCGACACTGCAAACGGCGATGCGGCCGTGGACCGGCTCAATGCAATATTGACCCAACTCGAACAAACCCTGACCGATCCGAAAGGTCTGCCCGGCCGCGAATGGTATCGACATATGTTGTATGCGCCGGGGTTCCACACCGGATACGGGGTCAAAACTCTGCCCGGTATTCGCGAGGCAATCGAAGAGCGCCGTTGGGATGAAGCGAATCAATATGTTGGGGTGGTCTCGCGTGCGATCAACGCCTACAGTGCGAGTTTGGATCGCGCCAAGGTTCCTTAACGAACCCCGAGTCGTGTATCGTGC
>JANXZQ010000525.1 GCA_025355445.1 Gammaproteobacteria bacterium | reverse complement strand
CCCGAGACCGCGAACTTGCACGAAGTCCTCGATGCCCGCACGCAAAATCCCCTGCAAGCCGCCGAACTGTTTCAGCAGCTCGCGTCTTTTGACGGGCCCTAAGCCCGGAATGGTTTCAAGTATCGACTGGCTGTGGCGCTTGGCCCGTTTGCGCCGGTGTCCGGTGATCGCGAAACGGTGCGCCTCGTCGCGCACGCGTTGAATCAGGTGCAAGCTCCTAGAGTCCGGCGCCAGTATAGTGGGCGTCTCCCGGCCCAACAAGAACAGTTGTTCCTGGCCCGGCCGCCGGTCGGCGCCCTTGGCAACGCCAATGAGTGCAATACCGGTCACCCCCAGTTCCTCGAGCACCTTGGCCGCTTCCGCCAGCTGCCCCTTGCCGCCGTCTATGAGCAGCACATCGGGCGCCGTAATCTCGCCGTCGCGCACCCGCTTGTAGCGCCGCGTGAGCGCCTGGTACATGGCGGCGTAGTCATCGCCCGGCTGGATACCGCTGATGTTGAAGCGGCGATACTCGCTTTTGATCGGCCCTTCCTCGCCGAACACCACGCAGGACGCCACGGTGTCCGTGCCGCCGGTATGGCTGATGTCGAAACATTCGATGCGGTTCGGCGTGTCCGGAAGATCGAACGCTTCGCGTAAAGCCTCCAGGCTGGACTCGATGCCGGCACGCGCCAGGCCGCGCATGGTGAGCGCCTGCACGGCATTTTCGTGCATCATTTCCAGCCACCGGGCGCGAATGCCGCGCACCGAAGACGCGATGCGCACCTTGTGTCCGGACCTCTTAGCCAGCGTCGTCTCGAGCAGAGACATTTCGTCAAATTCCCGCTCGACGATGATTTCAGGCGGCGAGTCCCGCTCCAGATAATATTGAGCGACGAAAGCCGCCAGCACCTCCGGCGGCTCGGCGAAGGCGGACTTCGGGAAAAAAGTCGTGCTGCCTAGACTGCGACCGGCGCGGATGAACATCAGCGCGACGCAGTATTCGCCGTTGGCTGCGGCGATCGCGATGACGTCGGCATCGTGGTCGATATCGGCGGTGACGATCTGCTGCGCCTGAACCGTCTTGAGCTTTGCCAATTGATCACGCAGCTGCGCCGCCTCTTCGTACTGCAGCCGCTCCGCGGCGGCCTCCATGCGGCGGCCCAGGTCCTGCAACACCTCATCATTGCGCCCCTCCAGCACCTTGATCGCCGCGCCGACGTCGCGCGCGTAATTCTCCTTGGAAATGAGGCCCACGCACGGGGCGGTGCAGCGCTGAATCTGGTATTGCAAGCAGGGGCGCGAACGGTTCGCGAAATACGTGTCCTCGCAATTACGCAGACGAAACAGCTTTTGCAGCTGCTGCAAGGTTTCACGCACGGCGCCGGCCGACGGATAGGGTCCGAAGAACCGCCCCGGCACCTTGCGCGAACCGCGATAGAAAGTCAGGCGTGGAAATTCGTGCTCGGTCTCGAAATGCAGATAGGGAAAGCTCTTGTCATCGCGCAGCACCACATTGAACCGCGGCCGATGCTTCTTAATGAGATTGAATTCGAGCAGCAACGCTTCCGTGTCGGAGCTCGTGATGGTGACTTCCATCGCTGCGGTCTTGGCGACCAGCGCTTGGACTTTCGGGTGCACATTGCTGGGCTGAAAATACGAACTTACCCGGCTCTTGAGATTGCGCGCCTTGCCGACGTAAAGAATCTCGCCGCGTTCATCAAGCATTCGGTAAACGCCGGGCCGTGCCGGCAAACTGTCGACGAAGGATTTGGCGTCAAACGGCGCCGCGAGGTCGGCGCTCATCCAGGGCGCGCGGCGAACGCAAGCTCACGCGCTCTGCCGACGACGTCCTCGAACATGGGGGTGGTAAGCCGCCGCGTCTGGGTGTTGTAGCGGCTGCAATGATAGGAATCTAATAACACGCGATCTCCGTTCAAGGCATGCTCTGCCGCGTGCGCAAAACGATGTGCGCCGCCCGGCAAACCGCTGGCGCGTAGCACGGCTGCGTGGGCAATCAATCCCAGAGCCAAGATGACGCGGACGTCGCTGCTCATTTCTAGTTCTACTCGAAGAAAATCATTGCACACTTTGATTTCTAAAGGTAAAGGCTTATTTGCCGGCGGCAGGCACTTCACCGAATTGGTAATTCGGGCGCCGATCAACTGCAGTCCATCGTCAACCGACGTGGAAACGGGGCTACTGGCCAGTCCAAATTTGTACAAGGTGGCATACAGAAGTATCCCGGCATGATCGCCGGTAAAGGGACGGCCGGTGCGGTTGGCGCCATGCATGCCCGGCGCGAGGCCCACGATCAGCAATCTCGCTTTGGGATCGCCGAAGGCCGGCACCGGTCGACAGTAATAATTCGCCTGTTCCAGATGCACGGCGTCGAGAAACGCAGCGAGGCGCGGGCAGCGCCGGCAAATAAGCCTTTACCTTTAGAAATCAAAGTGTGCAATGATTTTCTTCGAGTAGAACTAGAAATGAGCAG
>JANXZQ010000514.1 GCA_025355445.1 Gammaproteobacteria bacterium | reverse complement strand
CGGAAATCAATACGGAGACCTTAGGTTTGCCGCAGCCGGACAATCTTCACTACGTTGAATCAATACGCGTGGATACTGGGGCTGTCGTGATTGACTATGGCCGCGCGGCGAACAAGGCAATTTGGGGCATGAGGATTGTATTAGTGCCGGGAATGACGCCAGAGCGCGACATTGTTTGGGTTTGCGGGCGCGCCAAGGTTCCCGTTGGGGTAGTTATGTCGATCGACACCGCGGCACGGTATACAACGATTGCTAGTCAATACTTACCTGCGTCGTGTCACGACTAAATTAAGCGTACGTATTAAGCCTCGGGTGTTTGGTCCGCTGCTCAACGGGCCTGCGCCGCTTACAGAACTGCGATCAAAAAGCGCTTGATGACTTGGTTGCGGGATCGGCGGCGCGGAGTCGTTGGTAGCGTGCCTGAGTGCGTTTATGGTGGTGGGCCGGGGTCAACCCCCAATGATCCGGCCCCGGTCCCCACCAAATTGGGTCCGCAGGCCCTGGACCGTTAGGGGGCGGGCCGTCCCCCGGGGCCCCGGCGGCGGTCTAGCGTTCGAATTCACGGGGTACAAAGCGGGGTACGGCGGCAAGCCAACCGCCGTAAAATACTATAAAAGTAGGTAACTTTCTATCTTTCGGTGCTTGCCCGGGGCACTCTTTGGGGGCTGTCCTTTCCGGGCTCAATGCCATCCATTTTGGTTAGCAAAAGCCAAGAAATCCCCAAGGAAAGCGACTTTTTTGGCCGTTTTTATTGAGTTGAGCCCACTTTCATCCGTTCCATGTTCTGGCTGGCATCGATCCATCCGATTGTCGTCCCGGATAATTTCACAGCCAAAAGCCGATGTGCGATACGTGCTGAGCTCGCTCGCTGCGCGCAAAATGAGGCCATCATCGCAAGATGATGGCCTCGAGTTTTGCTATCGATCGTCTGTATCGCGCCCCTCGGACGCGGGAACCACCGGGCTGACCGCGACGCGGAACCCTGACAGCACCCACGCTCTTTGGCTCGGAGCGAAACGCGGCGCAAGCAAGCCATCGTTGATCTCGCGTGTCACGGCAAAGCGGTTGAAGGAAGTTGCCGGCAAGTATAGCCGGGTATTGTCGGTAAAGCCGTCGGATGCGGTATCCGCGTCGCCTTCGGGTGCCGAGATGATGCCGTCATGGTTGGTATCCACTCGCGCAACTTCTGCGGCGTACGCATCGAACAATCGCCGCTGCAGATTCTTCACGCTCGGTTCAAACGAGGCGGGGCGCGTGTAAACGTCCAAGTAGACTTCATTGGCGAGCCCGCTTGGAACACCCCGCTGGCGGAATTCTCGCTGCGCGTCTACGCTCCCGTCGAACTTGTCGGGATCGCGAGGAAGATTCGGGTTGTCCCCGACAACGCGCGGATCGTTCTTGATTCCGCGGGGTCCGGACCCCGGAACGATGGATTGCAGCGCGCCTATCTCGCCATCCCGCAACGAGTCCGGAGCTTTGCCGAAATCATCGGGGAATCCTCCTGTAAAGGGGAGTTCGTACAGCGGATGTATCCAGTTTGTCCCAAGATAATTGAATTCCCAGTAGGAGTGTACGTCGCTCTGCTGCAACGCGTTGTACGCCCCCATGCTCTCAAAGATAGACACGACATTCGTTTGCCTGTCCGGGAAGTGATCTGACTTGCTGGGAAAGTGCACCGCGTTTCCGTCCGTCGTAAAGAGCGCACCTGCAACGTTTTGGTGGTGGCCCATTTCCTGAAGTTTTTCGGCATCCTGTTCCGTGATCGTCCCGAATTGCGCATGCCCGTCGCCACGCGGCGCTGCGGTACTCGGGACGACGAGGTCGTGAATCATCCAACCCTCATACCAGCCACTCTCGTTGTTGATCACGAACAACGGCGAGATGTCCGTAAACACGTCGATGAACGCTTTCGGATCATGCGGATCGGTGGGTAGCCCCGGTTTGGGCTCGAGCACCACCCGCACCGCCCCGAGTGTCGGCAAACCGCAGTTGCCGCCCGTCGCGGTCAGTTGCACGGTGTCGTTGATACCGGGAATGATACTCGTGAATACGTTAGGTTCGAAGCCTTCGGTGTCGAGCAAATAATATTGAAATAGCTGACTTGGCTGGTCCGCTTCGGCGAATGCCTGGAGCGGCAGATACGTGTGGCCTCGATCCGCCAAACGCACGAGCCGATCCTTCAAGGGCACAGGTAACTTGGTAATATCTCCGCGGTTGGTGATGGTAAGGCGATCTGCCGCTGCGTTCGGATTGGGGTGGCACGGCGGCGGTGGTTGTTCCGCGTATGCATTGCCAAGGATGCCGATCGCAAGGGCCGCCGTGGTCCCGACTAGCGCGTGTGCTTTCATTGAGAACTCCGATTTTGATCACGATGGTTCCTTTCAGGGATCGACCCGCGACTACGGGTGCAGCCCCCAACGCCTTCTGCAAAGACACGGCGACGTCAGATTTCTCCACGCGTCAAGCCTGCGCTTTCCGCAGTGGAGTTGGGCGCCATGTCTTTGTGAACTTGTGAGTGCCGCTCCCCAATAACTGGGTTCACGGTGTAATAATTATTTATGGTTCCGTCTCCGCAGGGTGGCTTCAAGAAAGGTCGCGTACCTTTAATGCAGGAACAGCCGTCAAAAACGCCCGAGATACGTCGCCGCGGTTGATACCGCCGGATCTGCCTCGATAATGTTCATGTCGTATATTGGCGCGGCGATACTGGCGTGACCGGCGCGACCCGCACTTGAACCTGCGCGGTGCGGGCCTTGCGCTTGCCATTGCCGGGAAAATGCACCGTGAGGCTGCCGCACTTTGACGCCGGCGTAGGCATGCAGAATGCTCTCGAAGCCCTCACTCTCTTCGGGTACGAGCAGCCGATCGGTGCGTGCACGGATGAGAAAACGCGCGCGCTGCTCGGTCGCTTGAGGAAGAAATTACCAAATCTATCCCGCCGCTGTGTCCAACACGCCCTTACGAGACACTCGGGCGGGATGCGTCGAGCTTAATACTTGTGTGGAATAGAAAGAGTAATGTGCGGGTGCCACCGATTCCAGGCGCGACGACCTGCCGCCGGTCCCTGCAGCGCTTGATTAGGCATTGTTAGCGTCATTTTTTCGGGAGGTTATCACGAAAAGCAATGGATTCCAGTTCGACGCGAACAGCGTCCGCGATGGGAATTACCGGGCGCGCCTCGAAGACAAACGCTGGGAGCATGGAGCAGAACTTGTGGACGGCGGTTGGGTGATCGCAATCCAGCATCATATAACCACCCCAGTCACCCACTCGGATAACGAACAATTCAATCTTGAAATTGACTGGAGCCTTCCATTGTGTAAAAACCTCCAGAATCCGGTTCTGCGCGTTCTCGTATTCGATTGGTGAGCCTTGCGAACGTTCGGTCCAACCACACCGCGCGTGTATCGAGGAAGCGTGGCGACGTGGTCACACTTGCGGCAGCCGGTGACTATGGCAAGCCGCGATCGGCGGTGATTGTCCAGACGGATGCGCTTCCCGCCGCGCACTCGTCTGTCGTTATCTGCCAGATGACCTCCGAATGCAGCGATGCACCGGATTTTCGGGTGACGATTGATCCGACCAAGCAGAACGGAGTACGGGTGAGGTCGCAGGTGATGGCGGATAAACCGGTCACCGTTCGGCGGGAGCGCATTGGCCGGCAGATCGGTCGCCTTGACGACAAGGATATCTCGCGACTGAATGTTGCTTTGGCATTTGTCATGGGCCTGGCGGACTAGCAGCGCCTCAATTCAGCCATACCCAATTGGGTACTAGGGGTGAGCCGGTAGGGTTTGGAGCCAGTTGATTACCAAGGACTCGAGAGCGATGCGGTGATCAGACCAACTATGGTCCGTGACGACATAGTCCGAACTGATCGTACTTCCACCCCCGGCTTTGACGGCGTCGATGAGTGCAACTGAATCAGGTTTTACGAAATCGTTGCTGTACAGCACCAGCAAACGTCGATGCACAAGCTCGGGCGCCAAGGTGCTGAACGACCATTCCTTGCCATGGCTTGCCACTTCATCCGTCATCGACTCGCCGGTAACGCCGTTGAGTGACTCGCGATTGTCATTCATGAGGTCGACTACTTCCGCGCGATGATCCTGCACCCGCAGTCCGATAGCCCCGAAGTCACCAGCCGAGATGGTGACCCCTCCCAGCAAAGAGGGTTGGTGCGCGAGCGTCTCGGCCGCAACCCAGCCTCCCATGCTGTGGCCACCGATTGCGATGCGATTGACGTCGATCGAGAGTCGTTTCGCGTTCTCCGGCAGTCGAATGAACGCGAGTGCAGCCTGGGCGTCTTCGAGATTTTGCGAGAACCGAAAGTTACCCGGACTTCCCCATGAGCCACGATAATTGATAGTCACGACGGTCCAGCCTGCACGGCGTACCGCTTGCGCGAGGTCCAGATTCTTCTCGTTGCCAGGTAGTCCGTGGAAAAACACGAAGGTTGGGTGCGCGCTGGGGCCGGATGGCACATAGACCACCCCGTTGATCTGCACAGCACCCGTGGGCACATGGATTACCTCCATGCGGGCCGGAAATTTGGCGTCGGGCGGCGGGTCAGCGGTCACGGCCGCGGGAACAGGCGGGATGGCCAGTGCGCGTGAAGAGTAGACAATTGCGAAAAGAATCAAAGTAGACAGACGCAAGACAATCTCCTTGTAGCGGCGGCGGGGCAAATCTCAAACGGGATTATAGTACCCATCCAATTGCGGCGGTTGACAGGGATTGCCGCGGCGGGCTAGAAAGCTGGCAAGCCGTGAGGTTTGAATGCTCGCTTACTACATAAATTTGGCGCTGCGCAGTTTGCGCAGGAATCTGATGCTGACGGCGCTCATGATCCTCGCCATCGCGCTCGGTATCGGTGCGTGCATGACGACCTTGACGGTTTTTAGGGCCATGTCGGGGGATCCGATTCCGCAAAAGTCGAGCCAGCTGTACGCCGTACAGATCGACAATCGCGGACCGTCCGATCCCTACAAGCTAAACGACGATAATCTGGAAGATCAATTGGAATTCCTCGATGCGTCGGCGTTGATGCGCGAGCGTGGCGCTCCCCGGCAAACCGCACTGTACTTGACCCGGCTGCCGTTGCGACCGGCCGATCTCAAGCTCAAGCCATCCAAGCAATTTGTTAGAGTCGCGTACAGCGACTTCTTCCCCATGTTCGAGGTGCCGTTCAAGTTTGGGGGACCTTGGACCGCGGCCGATGATGCGCGCCGCTCACCGGTGGTCGTCATTTCCAACGAGATGAACGACAAATTGTTCGGCGGCAGGAACAGCATCGGCAATGTGGTCAATCTCGGTGATGAGTCTTATACCGTAATCGGTGTGTTGAAAGAGTGGCTGCCGATTCCCCACTTCTACGATCTCAACGTCTCCCCGTTTGCGATGCGGGAAGAATTCTATGTGCCTTTTACCCGGGCCATCGACAAGCATTACGGGAGTCTTGGCCATGTCAGTTGCGGTTCCGAGCCGAAGCCGGGTTGGGATGGATTCATGCAGTCCGACTGCACTTGGATCCAGTTCTGGGTCGAGCTTCCGGCCAAGTCGGATGTGGATCGGTATCGGGTCTTTCTCAATAACTATGCCTCGGAGCAACAGCGCGCCGGCCGCTTCCATTGGCCGCCCAATACAAAACTGCGGGATGTCATGCAGTGGCTGAGCTACCGCCATGTCGTGCCCAACGAAGTGAACATACTGCTGCTGGTGTCGGTGGGATTCTTGCTCGTGTGTCTGTTGAACGCGATGGGGCTGATGCTGGCGAGAATCTCGCACCGGGCGCCGGACATTGGCGTGCGGCGCGCTCGCGGCGCGAGCCGGGGCGCCGTGTTTGCAACTTGATTGAAACCGCGGTTGTGGGCGTGGCCGGCGGCTTGTTGGGACTTTTGCTCACGGCGGGCGGCTTGTTCGCGGCACGGTCGTTTCTGACCAGCGAGTTTCGCTTGGTGACGCGTTTGGACGCCTGGGACACCGCGGCGACTGTGCTGTTCGCGGTTCTGGCCACCATCGCGGCGGGCTCGTATCCGACTTGGCGGGCCGTTCGCGTGCAGCCGGGTTGGCAACTCAAGGCGCCATAGCGTGACAATTCGGAATTGGCATATTCGTCCGATTATTTCGGCCATGCGCCGGAATAAGTTCGGCGCGCTGTTGATTTCCGCGCAGCTGGCGGTGACGCTGGTCTTTATGGTCAATGCATTCACGCTGCTCAATCAGCGGATTTCGTGGAATGCGCGCCCCTCCGGTGTCGACGAGCAGAGTTTGTTCGTCGTGGAAGTCGATAGCCTCTCGAAACGAGATGATACGGCGGCGGCCCGCGCGGAGGCGGATTTGACGGCGCTCGGCACGCTGTCTTTGGTGGTGGATACTTACGTGACCAATGATTATCCGTTCGAGGGTGGGGGCTGGGCGAATACGGTGAACATAGTGCCGAATCAGAGAATCTCCACGGCGTCGACTTCCTACTATTTTGCCGATACGCACACACTCAAGACGTTGGGGCTCAGTCTCATCGCGGGCCGTAACTTCACCGCCGATGAGGTCGTGACCCTGACGCGGGGTGCGACGGAGTCGCAGCATGCGGGCTCTCTCATCATTAGCAAGGCGTTGGCGCAAGCGCTGTACCCTTCGGGAAATGCGCTGGGCCAATCGATTTTCGTCGAGGACGACGTGCATCCGGCGCGGATCATTGGCATCGTCGAGCGGTTGCAAGGGCCCTATCCCGACGCCACCGGCGAGAAGAGTTCCTTCACCGAGAATACCACCCCGGCTCCGTACCGCGACCTGACCGGACGCGGGCGCTACATGGTGCGGACCGATCCGGCGCGCCTCGGGGAATTAATGAAGCGGGCTGAGCAGAAGTTATTGGAGATCGACGGCGATCGAGTCGTGCGTGCGACCTCGCTGCTGGATGCCCGGGAGGAGGCGCATCGGGGAAATCACGGCCTGGTCGTGCTGCTGCTTTGCATTTGTGCGGCGCTGCTCACTGTGACCGGTTTTGGCATCATTGGCCTCACGAGCTACTGGGTTTCGCAGCGTCGCCAACAGATCGGCATCCGGCGCGCCCTGGGCGCGACCCGCTGCGACATCGTGCATTATTTCCAAACCGAGAATCTCATGATCGCCGGCGCGGGCGCCGTCGGTGGAATCGTATTTGCGGTCGGCTTGAATTTGTGGATGGTGCGAAGCTTCGAAATGACGCGCATCGACAATCGTTGGGCAATCGGCAGTCCTTTGGTCATTATATTGTTGGGACAGATCTCGGTTTTCTGGCCGGCCTTGCGGGCGTCCTGGATTCCTCCGGCACTCGCCACTCGCGGCGGCTAGCGTGGCGTATTGCTAGACGGTGATGACGACCTTGCCGAGATAACTCTCCTGTCGGCAGCCGTTGTCAAATTGACGTCACGGGCCCGCGGCGAAATGCGGAATCATGCCCGGCAATAAATACTGCTGAATGATGACGATGACCACCAGCACCAGTGTCAGTACGATGCTGTGAATGAAGGTGCGCGCCAGCACCGCTCCTTCCTTGTCTTTGAGATGGGTGACGGATATGCCGGTGGCGATGTTTTGCGGGGAAATCATCTTCGCCAGAACGCCGCCGGACGAATTGGTGGCGGCGAACAGCAGGGGATTCAGTTGCAATTGCCGCGCGGCCACCACTTGCAGATTGCCGAACAGGGCGTTACCCGACGTATCGCTGCCGGACAGGAACACCGCAATCCATCCCAGGAAGGGTGAGAACAAAATGAACCAATGCCCGGTCGAGGCGACGGCAAGTCCCAGCGTATACGCCAGGCCGGAGTAATTCATGACATAGGCGAGGGCGACGATCAGCATGACGGTCACGACAGCCTGCCAGATTTGGCGAATGCTGCGCAACGCGCAGCGAAGGAATTCCGCCGGCGGCAGTCCCACCAGCAAGGCGGTGATGAGGGCGGCAAGCAGAATCGCGGTGCCGGTAGCCAGCGGCTGGAAATTCCACACGGCGGCGTATGCTTTGTCGTTGTACAGCGTGATCGACACCGCATTGTCGAGACCTGGCCAATGAATGGCCTTTTGTCCAATCCCGGCGATTTTCTTGTAAGCCCACACGATCACGACGGCGGTCACTACCAGCCAGGGTAACCAGCCCTGCCAAGCCGGCACCGAGCGGCCTCCTGGCATCGACGTCTCGGCCGGTGCATGCGAGATGGCGAACTCCGGATCTGCCGCCGGGCGCCAGACTTGCAGGAACAGCAAGGTCATCGCGAGCGAGCTGAGCGCGGCGAACACATCGGTCAGGGTGTAGTCCAGATAATTGGACGCGGCGAATTGCGCCACGCCGAAACTCACGCCGGCCACGAGCAGCACCGGCCAGAGGGCGCGGATGGAGCGCCATCCGCCGTATAGCGCCATGACATAGAAGGGCAGAAAGGCGGCTATGAAGGGTAGCTGGCGGCCGATCATGGCTGCCAAGGCCGGCGCCGGCAGTCCGGTCACGGCGCCCAGTACCGTAACCGGGGTACCGAGGGCGCCGAACGCCACCGGCGTGGTGTTGAAAATCAATACGAACACCAGCGCGTCGAGCGCGGGAAAGCCGCACATGATGAGCAACGAGGCGGTAATGGCCACCGGGGCGCCGAATCCGGCGACGCCTTCGAGCAACGCGCCGAAGCAAAAGCCGATGGCAATCAGCATCACCCGCCGGTCGTTGGGCAGGTGGGTAATCAACCAGGCGCGAAAGGCATTGAAGCGGCCGGAGGCTACGGCAACGTTGTAAAGCAGCAGCGCATTGATGACTATCCACATCACCGGCCACAGGGCGAATACCGCGCCGTTGAGCGCGGAGGCGCCGGCAATGCTCGCCGGTAGGTCCCAAAGGGTGACGGCAATCAGCAATCCGACGACGAGGCCTGCCAGCGCGGCCTGCCATGCCGGCCGCTTCAGTATTCCGAGCATCACCAGCACTGTGACGATGGGCAGCACGGCGACCAGGAAGGACAGGGCGAGGCTGTCGCCGACCGGTGTCAACAGTTGATGGAACATTTCTCTTCCCAGTTTTCTATTATTGATGCTGGCGCTGTTCGCTCCGGCCATCGTACCGCAGCGCCTCGCTTGTGTAACGTTACCGGAGCCGCCGCGCGAAGCATGTCCGCTGGGCAGACGTTGATGCATAATCCAGTGATGAATACGTCCCTGCGGCCTGAGGTGCCGGCTGATCCGTCGCGAACCAAACGCCAAAGGGAGCTGGTGGCCGCGCTCGAGGAATTTCTGCCGCAGGGCGCGGTGCTGTACCGTCACGAGGATACGGTGACGTATGAGTGCGACGCGCTGACCGCCTATCGCACATCGCCTCTGGCGGTGGTGCTCCCGGAAACCGAGCCTGAGGTCGCCGCGACTTTGAGATTATGTCACCGGCTGGGAGTGCCCATCATCGCGCGCGGCGCCGGCACGGGGTTATCGGGCGGGGCCACGCCGCATCATTGGGGCGTGATTCTCTCGCTCGCCAAATTCAACAAAATCCTTAACATCGATGCGGCGGCGTGCACCGCGGTCGTGCAATGCGGCGTGCGCAATGCGGCCATCAGTGAAGCGGCCGCCGGGTTCGGGTTGTACTACGCGCCCGACCCGAGCAGCCAAATCGCCTGCACCATCGGCGGCAATGTGGCGGAGAATTCCGGCGGCGTGCATTGTCTGAAATATGGATTGACCCTGCACAATGTACTGCGGATCCGCGGCTTCATGGTGGACGGTGAGCCGGTGGAATTTGGTTCGCAGGCGCTGGACGCCGCGGGCTTGGACCTGCTGTCGGTGGTGGTGGGCAGCGAGGGGATGCTGGCCATTATCACGGAAGTCACCGTCAAGCTCATTCCCAAGCCGCAGCTGGCTCGCTGCATCATGGCGAGTTTCAATGACATCGAATCGGCGGGCGCCGCAGTGGCGAGCGTCATTGCGCGAGGCATCATTCCTGCGGGACTCGAACTCATGGACAAGGCCATGACCGCCGCGGTGGAGGCTTTCGTCCATGCGGATTACGACCTCGACGCCGCAGCCATCCTGCTATGCGAAAGCGATGGCACTCCCGAGGAGGTGGCCGAAGAGATTGACAGGATGGAGCAGGTGCTCGCCGATGCCGGAGCATCCCGAATGCAGGTCAGCCGCGATGAGTCGCAGCGCCTGAAGTTTTGGAGCGGCCGCAAGAATGCATTCCCGGCGTCGGGAGGCATCAGTCCGGACTATATGTGCATGGATTCGACCATACCGCGCAAGCGCTTGGCGCAGATGCTGCGCGAGATCGAACAGATGCAGACCAAGTACGGTCTGCGTTGCGTGAATGTATTTCACGCGGGCGACGGCAACCTGCATCCCCTGATCCTGTTCGACGCGGACCAACCGGATGAAATGCGCCGCTGCGAATTATTCGGCGCGGACGTCTTGGAAACCAGCGTGCGCATGGGAGGCACCGTCACCGGCGAGCATGGAGTGGGGATTGAGAAGCTCAACTCCATGTGCGTGCAGTTCGCGCCTGCCGAGCGCGCGCAATTTCTGGCCGTGAAACATGCCTTCGATCCGCTCGAATTGCTGAACCCCGGCAAGGTGATCCCCACCCTGCACCGCTGTGCCGAATACGGCAAGATGCACGTGCATCGCGGCCTGCTGCCGTTCGCCGACTTGCCGAGGTTCTAGTGGATAACCAGGAACCGGCGCTGGCGCGGCTGATCGAGCAAGTGGACGACGCGCGCGCGCATCGCCGGCCGGTGGAGATTCGCGGCGGCGGCACCAAGGTTTTCTACGGCGGTGTACCCAGCGGGGAGCCATTGGACGTGCGCGGCCTGTCGGGCATCAGTTCGTATGAGCCCACCGAACTCGTGGTGACGGTGCGCGCCGGTACGCCGCTCGCGGAACTGGAGGATGCGCTCGCGGAGCACGGCCAATGCCTGCCGTTCGAGCCGCCGCGCTTTGCCGCCGGCGGCACTGTGGGAGGAATGGTGGCGGCGGGGCTCTCGGGACCTTCCCGGGCGAGTGTGGGGTCAGTGCGCGATCACGTGTTGGGCGCGACACTGCTCAATGGCAAAGGCGAGATCCTGACCTTCGGCGGCCAGGTAGCCAAGAACGTGGCCGGCTACGATGTGTCACGCTTGCTGGCCGGGTCTTGCGGAATTCTGGGAGTCATTTGCGAGGTGTCGCTCAAGGTGCTGCCCGTGAATCGCTCCAGCGCAACTCTCAGCTTCGATTGCAGCGAGAGCGATGCCCTCGATCGGCTCAAGCAATGGGCCTCGCAACCCTTGGCCATCAACGCCAGTTCCTGGCACGAAGGCCGGCTGCATTTGCGGGTGGCCGGCGCGGCTGCGGCCGTGAACGCGGCGTGCAGCAGGCTAGGGGGTACGGCGCTAGAACCCGATGCCGCCGCGGCCTGGTGGCTCGGCTTGCGTGATCAGACCGAGGATTTCTTCGCCATCGAAGAATCGAGCTTGCACCGAGGGGAGTGCCTGTGGAGGCTGTCGGTGCCTGGAACCGCGGCCGCAGTCACGTTGCCGGGACGCCAGCTCATCGAATGGAACGGCGCGCAGCGCTGGTGGCGAACTAGCGCCGCGCCGCTTGTGGTGCGCGCCGCGGCGGCGACGGCGGGCGGGCATGCAACGCTGCTGCGCGCCGCAGATAAGTCCGCTGGCGTGTTTACGCCGGTGAGTGATGTTTTGCTGCGCATACACCGGGGATTGAAGCAGGCTTTCGACCCGCAGCGCATCCTCAACCCCGGGCGCTTGTACGCCGAGCTCTGACCCATGCAATCACTTCTAAGTCCGGAGTTCAAAGGTACCGCAGACGGCGCGGCGGCGCAGGACATCATTCGTAAATGCGTGCACTGCGGCTTCTGCAATGCGACCTGTCCGACGTTTCAATTGCTGGGCGACGAACTCGACGGCCCGCGCGGGCGAATTTACCTGATCAAGCAGGTACTGGAAGGCGCGCAGGTCACGCGCAGCACGCAGCAGCACCTGGATCGTTGCCTGACCTGCCTTAATTGTGAGACCACCTGCCCGAGCGGCGTGCAGTATGGGCATCTGGTCGATATCGGCCGCAAGATTGTCGACGCGCGGGTCGAGCGCCCGGTGAAGGAGCGGACGCTTCGCTGGCTGCTTCGCGAAGGACTGACCTCGGCGCTGTTTGCTCCGGCGATGCGGTTGGGACAAGCGCTGCGGCCGCTGTTGCCGCCGGGGCTGAAGAACAAGGTGCCGGCGCGGCTTGCGGAAGGCAATGCGGGTCGCGCGACGGCGCCACCGGGGGCGGCGCCACCGAGTGCGGCGCCATCGAACGCGGCGTCACCGAGCGCGGCGCCGGGGCGTGCGGCCCATCGGCGCCAGATATTGATGCTGGATGGCTGCGTGCAGCCGTCCATGATGCCCAACATCGACCTCGCGGCGGCGCGCGTGCTCGATGCGGCGGGCATCGGAATCGTGTATGCCGCCGGCGCCGGCTGCTGCGGCTCGCTGCGTGCGCATCTCGGCGACGAGGAGGGCGGGCGCGCCGACATGCGCCGCAACATCGACGCGTGGATGCCCCTGGTAGCGGCCGGGGAGGTGGAAGCCATCGTTAGCTCCGCGTCGGCTTGCAGCCTGACTATCAAGGAATATGGCTACGCCTTGTCCGGCGATGCAGAGTATGCGGATAAGGCCGCGCGCATCAGCGCGCTGGCGCGCGACCTGTGTGAGTTGCTGCCGCAGCTGGTGCCGGCTCTCAACGGCAAAATGCGGCATGAAGTGGGCGCGCGGCTGGCCTTGCACCCGCCTTGCACATTGCAACATGGGCAAAAACTGCGCGGCGTCATTGAACCGCACCTGCAAGCGCTGGGGTTCGACGTGCGCGTTGCGAGCAGTGAAAGCCATCTGTGTTGCGGCTCGGCCGGCACGTATTCCATCACGCAGCCGGCAATCGCTCGCGCCTTGCGCGACCGCAAGCTCGAGCATCTTGCGGCCCTGAGGCCGCAAATCATCGTGTCGGCCAATGTGGGGTGCATTCAACACCTGCAGTCGGGCACGGACACGCGGGTGATGCACTGGATCGAAGTCTTGGACGCGGCCCTGATGCCGCGGGTCGCACGCGAGGCGCCCGGCGAGACGTCCTTGCCCGCGCGCGGCGCATAGGCGCGGCGCCAGAACAACATGTGCCTGGTTCTGCTCGTCTGGCGCATGCATCCGCAATATCCGCTGATAGTGGCGGCGAACCGCGATGAATTTCATACGCGCCCGGCCGCGCCCGCTGGGTGGTGGGGGGACCATCCGCAGATCCTCGCAGGCAGGGATCTGCAGGCAGGAGGTACCTGGCTCGGTCTCACTCGATCAGGGCGGTTTGCGGCGCTGACGAATTACCGGGATACGCAGCCGCGGCGCGCCACTGCACCCAGCCGCGGCGCGCTGGTCGCCGACATGCTGACCGCAGCAGGCAGCGTGGCGGAGTGTCTTAAGTACCTTCGCGGCGTGGGTGATGACTACAACGCCTTTAATTTGATTTTTTCCGACGGCGAACGGCTCGGTATCTTTGAAAGCGCGCTCAAGGCGGGCCGCGAATTGGGCCCCGGCATTTATGGGCTGTCGAATCACTTGCTCGACACGCCCTGGCCCAAGGTTCAAGAGGGCAAGAGCCGGTTGGCAGCGGCGCTCTCCGGAATGACCGCTACGGCGTCGTTGTTGGCGCTATTGCGTGATGACCGGCCGGCATCCGATGAGAGGCTGCCGGCGACGGGGATTAGCCTCGACTGGGAGCGCCTTCTCTCCAGTGCCTTTGTGCGGGCGCAAGACTATGGTACCCGCTGTTCGACGATTATTCGCATTGCGCGGGCGAGCCGAGCATACTTCGATGAGTGGACTTGGGACTCCGAGGGGACGGACAGGGGCAGGATCAGCCTGCAGTTCGAGCTGGAGTAATTATGTTCAAGCGCGTCCTGCTGTGTTACGACGGATCCGACGTTGGTCGGCGCGCGCTCAAGCGCGGCGCGGAGCTTGCGATCCTGGTCGGCGCGAGAGTATTTGTGCTATCCATCGTCCCGAACGGAATGGCCGACGCCGCGGTGGTGGCCGGCGCCGCCGGCCATGCCTGTATCGTGGACGAGCAAGAAGGCCATCGCAGACTGCTCGATGAGTCGGTTGAGTGGTTGAAGGCGCGCAATGTCGCCGCCGAAGGGTACTTGGCCAGCGGCAATAACCTCGAGCAGATCGTGGCTTTCGCGCGCCGGTTGGCGGTCGATCTCATCGTGCTGGGGCATTACCCACAGCCCGCGGGCGGTTTCTGGTGGGGCAGCTCGCAACGCGCGTCCCTGGCGGAGCGCGCGAACTGCTGCGTATTCGTCGCCGTGAGCCAGCCGGACGACGCGCCGTCAAGCGCTCAAGCTTGATTCGACGGCGCGTGTCAACTTGATGACGATTTCTTCCAGCTCGCCGTCGCTTGCATTGTAGGGTGGGGCGATGATGATGGTATCTCCCGCGGCGCCGTCGACATGACCGGCACAGGGATAACAAATGAGCCCATCCTCGAATGCCCGCGCGCCGACGTCGAAGCTCAGCGCGCGCTCTGTGGGAAACGGCGCTTTTGTGATCGGGTCGCGAACCAATTCGATGCCGATGAAAAATCCGCGGCCGCGCACATCGCCCACTTCGTCAAATCGAGACAATGCGCTGCGGATGGCGTATTGGAACTCGGCACCGGCGGCGCGAACTCGATCGAGGAGTGCGTCGCGCGCGATGATCTGCTGTACGGCCAGTGCCGCCGCGCAGGCGGCAGTATGGCCGGTGAACGATTGTCCGGTCATGTAGGTGCCGTGCTCGCTATGGATGGGCGCCGCAACCTGCGGCGTCACCAGCGTCGCGCCCAGGGGGATGTAGCCGCCGGCCAATCCTTTGGCGATACTCATGATGTCAGGAACGATGCCGTCCTGCTCCAACGCGCGCCAGGTGCCGGTGCGGCCGGCGCCGCACATCACCTCGTCGGCAAT
>JANXZQ010000512.1 GCA_025355445.1 Gammaproteobacteria bacterium | reverse complement strand
CACGGCCGGTGCGAGGATCGATCGCTCCTGGAATTCCCACCATGACATGACGCGCCCGCGTGATCTCGATTCCGACGGTTTTCGCCAGCTTATCGGCGCAGGTGGCGATCTGTTCGGCCACGTACGCCGCGCCGCGTCGGTCGGTGGGTTCGGTCAATTCCGCCACGATATGACCACGCGTATCAGCAATCGCAGCGGCGAGCTTCGTGCCGCCCAGGTCCGCCGCAAAACAATAGTCGGTCTCGTGCTTCATTGACGCGCGCTACGGTGCTCGGGCCGCGGCAGAGGAAGAGCCGCGGCGAGCTCCGCGACTCCGAAGAATTCATCATGCAGACGGCGCAAGGCGACGGACAAAGCGCCCACGACGCCTGCTCGCCTGCCTAAGGTACTGCTGCGAATCTCCACCGGCCGCGCCGAGAGCTGCGACAGCATACGCGCAACCTTGTCCGCAAAATCCGCACGCGCTCCGACCGAGCCACCCAGAACGAGCAGTTGCGGATCCACGGTTGCGATTACCGCCGCGGCGGCAAGCGCAGTCAGCCGCGCCGTCTCCTCGACCACGTGCACGGCGATCGGATCGCCCGTCTGCGCTCGCTCAAAGACCTGTCGCTCCGAATCAACATCGGAACCGCCGGCCTCCCGGTAGCGTCGCACGACACCCGTTGCGCCAACCTGGTACTCGAGGCAGCCCTGCAGGCGGGACTCGGCCTGCAGCGGATCGCCACCGATCGGCAGGTAGCCGATCTCGCCGGCGGCGCCGTTCTCCCCGCGAACGAGCCGGCCGTTGACGTAGAGTCCCAGTCCAACGCCGCTACCGAGCGCGAGGAAAGCCACGTTGTCGACGTTTTGCGCGCAGCCATGCCATATTTCCCCGAGCAGCGCGAGATTGATGTCATTTTCAAGGACGACCGGACTGCCGAGTTTCTCACTCAGCAGGCCCACGACATTGAGATGGTCCAGGCCGGTGATGTTGGGAGCCATCTCGATAGCGCCGCTCTTGGGGTTTACCACTCCGGGGGTGGCCATCACGATGGAGCGAATGCGGCTGGGGTGGGTGTGATTGTCACGCGCCAGACGGTCAGAGAGCCGGGCAATCTGGTCGATCGTCCAGGCTCCGCCGCGGCTGTCGGTGGGTTCGTCGGCCTCAGCGAGGACTCTGCCTGCTATATCAGCGAGGGCGACTGTCAATCGTCGGGCTCCCAGGTCGATGCCGAGCACGTGGCCACCCTCTGGGCTCAATTCGTACAAGACGGCAGTCCGTCCGACATTGCCGCTGGTTCGTCCCACCTGGCGAACCAGCCCCTGCTGCCCGAACCCGTCGATGACTTCCGACATCGTCTGTTTCGACAGCCCGGTCACCTTGGCAAGGTCCGCCCGTGAGATGGGGCTGCGGTGCAGAAGGGCCTCGAAAACGCTCCGTCGCGACAGCTGGCGGGTCACGCTGCTTATGGGCGGGAAAGGCATAACAGGTCTCATTTGATTCGTCATCTATCCGAACTATCATAGCCGTATTCGCGGCTAAAGCCACCTATGCTTGACGTAAACCGTACATCGTGCGAGATTGATTCGTCAATCGACCGAATGAATAGCGGATGTTAAGGGCACAGATGAGAGCGTCAAGCATCTGAGATCCGGAAGATAACAATCTAGAGGGAAAGGCCGTGTCAAACGTATATCGCAAGCACCCCCTGTCAATTGCCATATCCATGGCGTTGCTCGCCGCCGCGGCGAACTCAGCCATGGCATCAGAGCAAACGAGTGCCGCGGCGGAGAACGCGGCGGCGCAGGAGCTTGCGCAGCAGGGCGGACCGACGACACCATCGCCTGACGCCAACAAAGCGGACGAGTTGACGGAGGTCACCGTCACCGGAGTGCGTGAGTCGCAGATACGCGCGATCGAACTGAAGCGAATGGCTCCGAGTATCCAGGACAGCATCTCGGCGGAGAGCATCGGCCAATTGCCCGACGTGACCATCACGGACGCGCTACAGCGCATCACCGGCGTGCAAATCAACCGCGATGCGGGCGTCGGAACGACGGTGGACGTTCGCGGTCTGCCTCAAGTCGGCACCATGCTAAATGGTGAAGTATTCATCACGCCGGATCAGATCGACTCGCAACAGCCTGACTTCACCACTCTGCCGGCAACGTTGTTCAATCAAGTGGACGTCATCAAGTCGCCCACCGCCAGCCAGACCTCGAGTGGCATCAGCGGTGCTCTCAATCTGCACACCTATCGGCCCTGGGATTTGCCGCACGGATTCACCTATAGCTATTCCGCCGACGCGGAACGGGGAAGCACCTCCCGCAAGACGGGACCTGAAGCCAGCGGCCTCATCGCATACAACGCCGATGGCCGCTGGGGCCTGCAGGTTTCCGGTGATTTCTCCGATACCACGCGGACGAACTCAAATGAGGGTCTCGATCAGTATGGGGTTATCCTCAACGGCGAGAACGCGAGCAGCGCGGCGGCCTATAACGGCTTCCTGGGGGCGTGGAACGGCGCGCCGATTCCTTCACGGATCGCGCAGCATCCCGACGGCAGCGTCGACGTGAACGGTGACGGGAAATCCAACGGCGTATTCATGGGTAGCCAGAACATCGGCCTGTACAACATCACCACTCAGCGCAAGCGACACGCTGCGAATGCCTCTTTCCAGGCGGACCTCGACCACGGGCTGAAATTGACCAGCGATTACTTTTACGCGCACCAGAATCAATTCGACCGTGCCAACGGCATGCAGATCAATTCCACCAATTGGCAGGGCGCGACCTACGTGCCGTTGAAGTCGAGAGACACGGGCAGTACCACGTTGGGTCAGTACAACACGCCGGGTGACGCGTATGCCGCGGCCTGGGCAGGTTCGCACATCTACACCACGCAGGTGTACGAAAAATGGCCGGGCGATGTTGAGTCGTACTCGAGGGTGGAGCGCCGGCAGTCCACCGCGCAGAACTTCAATCAGCAGCTCGATTTCGACAATGGCGGCCCGTTCAGAGGCAGCGTGCGCGGCATCCGCGAAACGGCCAGTCAGTCGTACATAGAGACCGACGTCAACATTTCCGATTCCGACGGCTGCCTGTGGGCGGACCCCAACAGTGCTTTACCCTGCGGGACCTTCGTCTATCCATCTCAACTGGGCGGGAATCGGGTATTTAACGCCAACGGCATTGCCCAGAACACGATTCCTATCACCGCGGATTTCCGGGGCCGCAATCTCCAGATCGGCATGCCCGCCTCACTCGCCAACGCTTTCGCCAATCAAAACGGCTGGACGATGAAGACGCTGGAGTCCAACGACGACTACGACCGCAAAACCGGAATCACCGCGCTGCGCTTCGATGGACACTACGACATCAATAGCGGCATCCACGTCAATTTCGGCGTACGCAACAGCATCCGCAGCGCCAGTAACGACGGCTACACTCTGGTCACCCCAGTGTATGCCGGCATGGGTGCCAGCGACCCGAACGGCTGCCTGGTGCGTTATGTCGGTTCCGATGTGATCCTGAGTGGCAATGCGACTGACACTACGCCTAACACTTGGTGTACCGCGGGCAACGCAGAGGGGGCATTCCGTGCCGGCCCGTTGTCGTCGCAGCAGCTTTCGAAAACTCCGGGGCCGCTCGCC
>JANXZQ010000506.1 GCA_025355445.1 Gammaproteobacteria bacterium | reverse complement strand
CGGCGGGCACCGGACATTACTACACGACCACCAAGAACAAGCGTCTGCATCCGGACAAACTAGAAACCAAGAAGTTCGATCCGGTAGTGCGCAAGCACGTGCCTTACAAAGAATCGAAGATCAAGTAGTCTTAAGCGCCCGAGCTTTCACACGCCCGAGCTCCCTGAAGTAGAAACGACGAGACGCGGCATCGCGCCCGCCTTGCTCGAGCGGCGCGTGCTCGACGTCATCGTGCGAGAGCGGCGCCTGCGCTGGCCCATTGCCGCTCACTTCGAAGCGGCGATTCGCGGCCAAACCGTGCGCGCTGTCGAGCGGCGCGCCAAGTACATACTGATCCGATTCGACGCCGGCACTTTGATTCTGCATCTCGGCATGTCAGGCAGCCTGCGCTTGGTCAAGCAGGGCACCTCGCCGAGAACTCACGATCACTGGGATATCCACGTCGACAACGGTTGGGTACTGCGTTTTCACGATCCGCGGCGCTTCGGCAGTCTGCATTGGACCGGCACGGATCCTGAGCTACACCCACTGCTTGCCAAGCTGGCGCCCGAACCCTTGGGCCCCGGATTCGACGGCGAGTACCTTTATCGCACCACCCGCAAACGCAGTGTCGCCATCAAGCAATTCATCATGAATTCTCAAGTGGTGGTCGGGGTCGGCAACATTTACGCGAGCGAGGCGCTGTTTCGCGCACGCATTGCGCCGCGTCGCGCAGCGCGCCGCCTTACACGAAAAGAGGCCTTCGCGCTCGCCGAAGCCATCAAGGCCGTGCTCGGCGAGGCGATCAAAATCGGCGGCACCACGCTGCGCGATTACGTCAATGCCGACGGCGCTCCCGGATATTTCCGTCAGCAATTATTCGTGTATGAGCGCAAGGGAGCGGCCTGCCGGGTGTGCAAGTCCGTGGTCAAGCAGTTCGTCCAGGGGCAACGTTCCACGTATTGGTGTTCTACCTGCCAACATTGAGTTGATTCGCTCGGTGCCGAGGCGGGCGCTATACCAATCAACTAGTAAACCAAGCCCGCGCCCTCGCCGCGCGGATCTGAAGCAGCCTCCACCTTGCCGCTGGCGAAATCCCAGGTGATCACCTGCATATTGCCCCATTGCCAACCGGGCATCTTGAGAGAGTGGCCCTTGGCCTTGAGCTCGGTGATTTCGGCGTCGCTGAACGCGCCCTGTTCGTAGTCCACTTCGTCCGGCAGGTATTGATGATGATAGTGCGGATATTTCACGATGTCCGCCGCATTCATTCCATCCAGATAATTGAGCGTGCCCAACAGCACCATGCTGATGATGAAACTGCCGCCGGGCGAGCCTACGATCATCAAGCCCTGCGGCGTCTCGACGAAAGTCGGCGACATGCTCGACAGGCTGCGTTTGTTCGGCGCAATGGCGTTGGCCGTGGCGCCAACCAAACCAAATTCGTTAGGTCTGCCGGGTTTTGTGGAGAAATCATCCATCTCGTTGTTGAGCAGCACTCCCGTCTTCGGCGGCATATACCCCGTGCCGAAGAATAGATTCACCGTAATAGTCGCCGCGACGCGATTGCCGTCGGCATCCAGCACGGAGAAATGCGTGGTATTCATTCCGGCCGGTTCCGACTCGATCCCCGGCAGCATGTTGGACGGCATGGCCTTGTCGGTGCGAATGCTGCTGCGTTGGCCCGCCGCATAGTCGAGACTCGCGAGCTGCGCCAGCGGCATTTTGACGAAGTCGGGGTCGCCCAAGTAAATAGCCCGGTCGCGGTAGGCGCGGCGCATGGCTTCGATCACCAAGTGCTTGCGCGTCGCGGAATCGACTTGGTGCAGATCGAAACCGGACAAGATGTTCAGCGCATCGATGACCGCGATGCCGCCCGATGAGGGCGGCGCCGCCGACACGATTCGCGCTCCATGGTAGTGGCCGATGAGCGGTGCGCGCTCGACTACACGATACGCCGCCAAATCCTGCAAGGTCCATATGCCGCCATCCGCCCGCACACCGGCCACCAAATCGGCTGCCACCCGGCCCGAGTAAAATCCCTTGGCGCCTTGCTCGGCGATAGCCTGCAAAGTATTCGCCAAATCCGGCTGCTTGATGATGGCGCCAATTTCCGGAACTCCACCGTCCGCCGTCAGGAATGCCTTTGCTGCATCCGGCGAGCGCTTCAATACTGATTGCTTGCGGCGAATGCCGCCCTGCAAGCGCGCGTACAGCGCAAAACCATTGCGTGCCAGCCGAATCGCGGGTTGCAAGCTTTGCTTCAACGACAACTTGCCGTACTTGCGCGCCAGATACTCGAAGGCCGCAGGCTCGCCCGGGATTGCCGCCGCCAGCGCTCCGGAAATCGACGCGTTCTCGATGGCATTACCGGCCTTGTCCAAGTACATGTCCCGCGATGCAGCGCCCGGGGCATTTTCGCGTGCATCGAGCATGGTTTCGAAACCGTCGGATTGACGATGCAACAAATAGAAGCCGCCGCCGCCTAACCCTGAACTGCTGGGCTCGACCACCGCAAGGGCCGCCGATACCGCGACCGCCGCGTCGAAGGCGTTGCCTCCCGCGGCGAGAATCTCCTGCCCAGCCTCACTCGCGAGCGGATAAGCGCTGGCGATGGCCGCCTTGTGCGCGACCGCCA
>JANXZQ010000499.1 GCA_025355445.1 Gammaproteobacteria bacterium | reverse complement strand
CGCTGCCAGCGTGAAGCACATGGCCGCTGAGATTGGCGACCAGGTGGACATCCTGATCAACACGGCGGAAGTGCATCAGGCTTATGGCATTGCGCCACGCGGCGGCATCGCGGCGCGCGAGGGGATCGACGGCGCAGCAGCGGAAATGGATATCAACTACTTTGGTCTGCTGCGGCTCGCCCGGGAATTGGGGCCTGCGATGAGGTGCCGCAGCGCCGAAGGCGAAGGCAGCCCGGCCGCGTGGGTCAATCTCTTGTCGATCTATGCGCTCAGCAACTTTCCGCCGCATGGCACGTTTTCCGCCTCCAAGGCGGCGGCCCTGTCGCTGTCGCAGTGTTTGCGCGCTGAAATGAGGTCGAGCGGCGTGCGCGTAATCAATGTCTTCCCCGGTCCGATCGATGATGAATCGAACCAGGCGCTGCCACCACCCAAGTTGACGCCTGATTCGTTGGCGAAGGCCATCGTCAATGCGCTCAAGGAGGGGATCGAGGATGTGTATCCCGGCGATGTGGCGCAAGAGTGGCTGCAGCGATGGCGGGAAAACCCGAAAATTCTCGAGCGAGGACTGGGTGGCTGAGCGCGAGGTGGGTGGGTGAGCGCGAGCTGGTGGCTGAGAATGCGCGTCACCTCTGAGCCCACGGTGAGCCCGCATCAATTTCGCGCCACTCGCCGGGCGCCAAGCCTTCCACGGAGACCCGTCCGATGCGCGCTCGTACCAAGCGCAACGTGGGGAAGCCCGTACTTGCCGTCATGCGTCTGATCTGACGGTTCTTGCCTTCGCGCAGGGTCAACTCGAGCCATGAAGTCGGAATTTTCGCGCGATGGCGAATCGGCGGATCGCGCGGCCAATGGTTATCGGGCGCGTCGATCAGGCGTGCATCGGCGGGTTGTGTCCTGAAGTCGCTCAAAGTAATGCCGTTACGCAATGCGAGCAATGCCGCAGCGGTCGGCTCGCCCTCCATCTGAGCCCAGTAGACCTTCGGAAGCTTGTGACTCGGACTCGAGATGCGTGCTTGCAATACGCCGCTGTCCGTCAGCAGCAACAATCCTTCGCTGTCGGTGTCGAGTCTGCCTGCGGGGTAGACGTCCGTAATTGAAATGAAGTCTGCAAGAGTACGGCGGCCCTGTTCGGGGCGGAACTTGCAAATGACCCCGAACGGTTTGTTGAAGGCAATCAACACGCGCGCGGCATCTTACGCCAGGCACTGCTCAATCAAGTTCGACGGCACAGTCGTCGCCGGGACCACAGAGGCTGCAGAGCGGCGGCGGCGCTGCCGACCGTCGCGAAAGCCGTCCTCGGGCGGCTCGAACCAAACGCGTACGTCTTGATCGAGGCCGGCGCCGTGCATGTAACTGTAGAGCGCCTTCTTAAGGCCGGTTCCTAAAAAGTTGTGATTAGTGCCGACCGGATCGTCGAACTCCAGGTCGTTGTGAGCAAAGGTGACGTTGGGTGGAGCGCGCAGCGTGATGCCGTATTTTTCCGGACTCAGGCCAATGGGCGAATGCGCCGTCGCCGCAAAACGGTGCCAGTATGCCGATTGAATGCAGCCTGCGGCGAACAACTGGCGCACGCGGTCGAGCGCGTCGATGGTCTCTTGTGTGGTCTCCGTCGGAAATCCATACATCAAGTACGCATGGACCATGATCCCCGCGTCGGTGAATGCCCGCGTCACGCGTGCCACTTGCCCGACCGTGACGCCTTTCTTCATAAGTTCGAGCAATCGATCCGATGCCACTTCGAGCCCGCCGCTCACGGCCACGCAGCCGGCGTCGGCGAGCAGGCGACAGTGCTCGGGGGTAAATGCCCTTTCGAAGCGGATGTTGCCCCACCATGTGATCTTAAGTTTCTCGGCAATCAGCCGCTTCGCGAGTGCACGCATGACTGCCGGCGGTGCGGCTTCATCGACGAGGTGGAAGCCTGTCTGACCGGTCTCATTTATTAGACCGCGAATGCGCTCCATGATGAGGTCTGTGCCAGGGCGGTCATAACGGCCGATGTAGTCGAGCGAGACGTCGCAGAACGAGCACTTCTTCCAGTAACAACCATGCGCCAGAGTAATTTTGTTCCAGCGACCGTCCGACCAGAGACGATGCATGGGGTTCATCATTTCCATCAGCGACACGTATTGCCCGAGCGGTAAGCCGTCGTAGGTAGGTATGCCTGTATCGCGTTGGGGTATGTCGTGCTGCGTCACGTCATTCTCGAGCACGACGGCGCCGTCGCGGCGAACATAGGTGCGTACCAGCGATGCCTGGTGACCGCTCAGCCGCGCCAGCAGATTGAGTAGCGGGCGTTCACCATCGTCGAGCGTGACGTAGTCGAAGTAGTCAAACACACGCGGTTCGCGCAAGCCGCGCAGTTCGGTGTTGACCCAGCCGCCGCCAAGGATCAACGTCGTGTCGGGCTGTGCCGCACGAATCACACTGGCCATGCGGAATGCGCCGTAGACATTGCCGGGAAACGGGGCGGTCAACGCAACGACGTCGGGTTGCGATGAGAGGACGAGCTCCCGCGTCAGCTCATCCAGCGTTGTATCGATCAGAGTCGGCTCACCCAACAGTGCCTCATGCAGTGGATCGAATGAGGAGGCGCTTGCAGCCAGGCGCTCGCCGTAGCGTGCGAACTCAAACCGCGGGTCGATGCCCTGTCGCCAAACATCGGCGAGGTCGTCGACGTACAGGCTCGCCAGGTAGCGGGCTTGCTCGGTTGTGCCCAATGTGCCGAAGGCGGACAACAGCTGCTGGTCGAGCGCCGCGTGCTCTGCTGTCGGCGGCGGGCTCAAGTGTTCGAAGCGCGGACCCTCGGGAAGAAAAGAGCGCCCGACAATGCGAAATCCCAGGCTCGGATCGCGTCCTTGCAGGAATCGAATGGCGGGCTCGACCGTGTCGATGTAGCGTTCGGCATCGGCCAGAAATTGCTTGATCGACGGCGGCATAGGAACGCGCCTGCCAGCCTTGCGTGCGCGCCGCTCCAGTTCGTTGGACATGCGTGCAAGCAGGGGTGCCGAGAACAGGCGCAGGAACAAACCGAGCGACGCATCAGCTTGGCTGACTTCGAGCCCGAGGCGGCCGGCGTGCAAGCGCAGAAACCCGGTTAGATACGCCGTCGCGGGATAGGGCGTATTGAGCTGGATCATCGGCGGCGTGACGAGTAGAACGCGCAAGGTACGCGCAGACTAGCGCAATTTACATTGGGGTTTTGCTCTACATAGAGGGCTAGCACCTACCGATCGAAATTCTCCCGCTCCACAGTCGGCCTAGCGTGCTCAGACCCCGGCACAGGGGGTGCCGAGGTCCAGATACGATGCCCTCTCTTACATCCAGCCGACCGCTTTCCGGGTAATCTTGGAACGCCATGGCGTTATTCGAACATTTGGTGCTCTTGCTCTTTGTCGCGGCCGTACTTCTCATAGGCTCGCGCCGCCTCGGGCTGCCGTACCCCACCTTGTTATCGGTCGCCGGAGTCGCGGTCGCGTTCTTGCCGTTTTCGCCGACCATTCAAATAGATCCACGGCTGGCCCTGGTCATTTTCATCGCGCCCGCCTTGCTTGACGCGGCCTACGACACGGCGCCTCGAGATCTAAGACGGCTATGGGTGCCTTTGCTGGTACTGGCGGTAGGCGCGGTGATCATAACGACTGCCGCAGTGGCCGTCTTGGGCTGGAAATTCGCAGGTTTACCGATCGCGGCCGCGGTGGCCCTGGGTGCCATCGTAGCGCCAACCGATGCCGTCGCCGTCAATGCAGTCACGAATCGCATCGATTTGACGCGTCATGGTTCGCTGGTGATTCAAGGCGAGAGTTTGCTCAATGACGCCACTGCGCTGCTCATTTTCGGAGTAGCCACCGCGGCGGCATTGCAATCCGATGCGGACAATGGGTTGGCGCGCATCGCGCTGGCAGTTCCGGGCGGCATTGTGTTCGGACTGGTCCTGGGGAAATGCTACGTTGCCATAGCCGACGCATTTTCCGGCACTCAGTCAAGCATCATCATGCAGTTCACGGGCACGTTCGGGGTCTGGCTGCTCGCTGACCGGCTGAATATCTCCCCCGTGCTCGCGGTCGTGACCTACGCCATGGTTATCGGCCAAATCATGCCTGGCCGTGTGACGGCCCGCGACCGGGTGCAGTCCTACGCGGTCTGGGCCGCCGTGGTCTTCGTCTTGAATGTGCTCGCGTTCCTTTTCATGGGCCTTCAAACCCGCGCCATCATTGTCGCGCTGCCTCATGAGCAATTGTGGCCGGCGCTGCGGTTTGCCTTGCTGATTCTAGCCACCGTGATCCTCGTCCGAATTGTCGTTCTCGTCATCTATCACGCAGTGAGCAGCCGCGTGTGGCGCGCGATCAAGCCCTTGTGGCTCCCAAAGCCGCTCTCGTGGCGGGCCACTATGGTTATCTCATGGTGCGGAACGCGCGGACTGCTGACGTTGGCGACTTCCTTTGCACTACCGCCGAATTTCCCGGATCGAAACTTGATTGTGCTCAGCGCGATGTGCGTCGTGTTAGGAACACTGATCGTCCAAGGCCTGACGCTGAAGCCTCTGATTCGTTGGGCAGGTATTGGCGACGATCAGGAGTTCAAAGCGGCCATGAGCAAGGCGCGCATGCAGATCATCGAGGCCGGCCTTGCGTCTGCCGAGAGCGAGCCCCCGGCGGTCGCGAGCGTTCTCAAGAAGCAGTTTCAGGAGACCATGGTCGTGGCCGGTTCTCGACGCGACCCGCAGGCGCCCACCCGGTTCGACACGGGACTGGCACGTGCGGTGGCCGCCCAGCGATCGAAATTGCACGATTTGCGGGGCGCAGGCGAAATCGAAGAGAACGTGTTCCATGAACTCGAGCAAGAACTGGATTGGCTGGAACTCTCGGCGCTGCCGAGCAGCGAAATTGAATTGCAGGAGATATGAGGGCAGGATTGTCGCCGGCGCGCCGCTGTTGCGGAGTCAGATTGGATACCGCATTAAATGCACCGCGAAATTTGAACGCGCCAGCCCGCTGCGGGTTCTCGTACTTGAAGAACAATTGCGCCCGGAATTGCTGATCGACCGTCCGCGACGTCATATCGTCAAAAGTGGGTTCGGTATTCATCGTCTCCCTTAGTGGTCGGAGCCATGTTTTGTCAAGTGGCGGTCGCCCGTGGCGGACCTGTTGCATTCTGCCAAGAACCCGACGACTTCCCCAAGCGTTGCAATGTCCCTACTCAGTGGCGGACAATCCGTTCGCCGAACAAACTTCAGGGAAGAATAACAACAATGAAAGCGGTAACGCTTGCCGTTTGTGCATGGTTAATCAGTGCCTGCGGCGGCGGCGGTGCTGGGCCGGCACCGGCAATTACGCTGGCTCCTACGTCGGTGACCGCCACCTATGTAGCAGGAACGAGCACGCAGCTGACGGTTGTAGCAACAGCGACGGCGCCATTGCCGGGCGCCCTTTACGTAAAAATCACAGATCAGAAAGGAGTGCTGCAGCCAACCGCGACGCTCACCCCCCGCGCCGGAGAGTCCTATTCCGTCGGCCTCATGACTTCATCCACCCTCGTGGCTGGCCAATATACGGGCAGCTTCCAGGTAAGTATCTGTCATGACCAAGGTTGCACCCAACCTGTCGCCGGATCGCCTGTGTCCGTCGCGTTCGAATTTTCCGTAATAGCTGCTTACGCGCTGGCACCGAGCGTCCTGTCGACCACATTTACGGCGGGATCGCCGAATGCGTTGACGATTACAGTGACCCCGGCCACGCCCATCACTGTTCCGGCCTTCGTGTCCTTGACGGACCCGGACGGCGTTCTATCTGCGGCAAGATCAATAACGGCGAACAACAATGGTTCCTACTCGATCACCGTGCAACCCGCGAGTTCGCTCACCTCTGGGCACCGTAACGGAACGCTATTCCTCAACCTCTGCAACGATTCCGCATGCACATCGCCGCTCACCGGCTCTCCGGTCCCGGTACCGTACGAGTTCACAGTACTTGCTGCGCCGCCGGCTCTCACCTTGAACCCGGCCTCTGCCAACGGCACGTTCGCGGCAGGCGACCCCGTTCCCTTTCTGATCAAAGTGTCGGCGACGGTGGCGACCGGGCTTTCATTTCCGATCTACGTCAGCGTCAATGACTCGAGCGGGACGCTGTTGGGCACAGCGACGCTCTCTGCTGAGATGTCCAATCACTACACACTGACCGTTCAGGCGAATCCCTCGCTCGCCGCGGGCCACTACACGGGGTCATTCCAACTTAACGTATGCCACGACCAGACCTGCGTGCAGTCTGCGCCCGGTTCGCCGGTGCTTGTGCCGTTCGACGTACAGATCGGGACAAATACCAATTCCGGCTTGACACCCCTGACGCCATGGCCTGGCGTAGGTGATTGGGAGACCTTTCAGCGAAACGCGGCGCACTCCGGCTTTGTGCCGGTCACGCTTGATCCAACCGTTTTCGCGAGCCGTTGGCTATGGACGGCACCAGACAAACAAGTCAGCACCGTAACGACCGGTGCCGGACGCCTATACGTCAACTCCGGCTATGTGACCTATGCCCTGAATGAGTTGGACCACAGTATCGTATGGCAGCACGATTTCGCCGTTGATCTCGCCGGCATCAACATCATCGCTACCTTGAATCCTCCCGCGATCTCCGCTGGGAAGGTGTTCGTGACAACCAGTCCACAGCAGGCGACTTGGATGTATGGATTTAACGCAAACGACGGCACTCGGATATTCCAGACAGCATTCGATTCCCAGGGGGAGCGCTATCTGGCTCCAACAGTGGATAACGGCGTGGTGTTCGAGGACGGCGGTTACTTCGGCGGCATGTATGCCTTTGACGCGAATGTGGGCACGCAATCGTTTTTCACGATGCTACAGCAGTACGACGAATGGACACCTGCCGTGGATGCCGACTACGCATACGCGTATACCGGCGGGCCTAGCTCGTCAGCCGGGCAGTTGAGTGTGGTCGACCGCCACTCTGGAACATTGGTCGCCTCCATTGCGGACCCGAGCTTTCACTGGAATGGAGACAATATGTTTTCTGCGCCGGTGCTGGGACAACCCGGGTCAGTGTTTGCAGTCAATGTAGGCAATCCCAACGCTAACTCCCTGCTGGATTTCGACACGAACGCGCAATCCCTACGCTGGCAGGTTCCGGGCGGATACAGCGGCAACCCTGCCTACGGCGGTTCCATGCTGTACGCGGTCAATTCGTCACCTTACCGTCTCGAAGCCCGCTCGGAATCAGACGGAACGCTGCTGTGGTCATGGGCTCCGCAACTTTATCGGTCAGAGATTCGGTTTGTCGGCGATGTGCTCGCAACGAACAACTTGGTATTCGTGAGTACCAACACTACGACGTATGCCATCAGTCAAAGCACTCACCAGGCCGTCTGGAGCATTCCAATAGCGGGTCGGCTCGCTCTGTCTGCCGACGGCGTTCTATACGTTGTGGCAGTCGATACCGCCGGTGATGCCAACGGCACCGTTCTCGCGGTGAACCTAAAGGATTGAGGAGTCTTACATGACACTTCGTGCATATTTAGCAGGCCTGCTGACGGTTGCTTTGGCTGCCTGCGGAGGTGGAGGCGGCGGCGCACCACCAACGTCACCACCGCCATCACCGCAGGCGCAGTCCATTTCATTCGCAAATGCGGGACCTGTGAACGCTATCCTGGATGACGCATCCTATTCGAATCCGGCTTCCGGAGGTGCGGGCACAGGCGCTATCACCTATACGAGCAGCATGCCTTCGCTTGCAAAAGTGGACGCGAACACCAGCCAAGTCACGTTGGTTACGGTCGGGGACGTTGTCATCACAGCGTCCAAAGCGTCGGACGCGAATTACCTGGCCGCGCAAGCCAGCTACTCGATGCACATTGCCCCCAGAACCATCGGTATCAATGCCTGGATCGGTCCGTCAGACACTCAAGTGTCGTTCATTTCTGACTACCTCGAAATGGATTTCTCTCGCTCGACGGATCTGGCATGCGATCCCTCCCACTACTCGGTGTGCAGCGACGGAACTCAGACGCCGGCTTCTGCGTCTCTGTTGACGGACTCTGTCGCCACCCTGCAGAAGCCGGCAGCTTACTGGTTGCAATACGGTGCCAAGGTGACCGAACCCATTGTCCTCCCGGAACAGAAGTTCGGAACGCAGAGGAATTTTGGGTCCACCGCCCACAACGGCAGGCACTGGTTGGTCACGGGAAACTTCCAGGCCCCCAACCAGGTATGGTCTTCAGCCGATGGGTCGAATTGGCAACTGGAGAATGCCGATGCGGGCTTCCCTGCGCGCAACTATTTCAAGCTGCTTGCGTTCAAGAATGCCCTTTGGGTGATTGGTGGAGAAAGCATGTCGACAGGGGCGGTGCTGAATGATGTCTGGACGTCTTCGGATGGCAAGACATGGAAACAGGCGACAGCGAGCGCATTTCCCGCACGAGCGTTCTTTGCAGCAGCCGCTTCCGACGGCGCCATGTGTATTGCAGGAGGGCAATTCTCAGCGAATCAGCTTGCCAATGACGTCTGGTGTTCTACGGATGGCGCAGCCTGGACCGCCGCAACGACCGCCGCGCCGTGGGGCGGTCGGGAGTTTGCTGAGCTTGTGTCATTCAACGGGCGCTTGTGGATTTTGGGAGGATTCTGGGGCGGCGTGTACGCAGATATCTGGTCTTCAGCCGACGGTGCCAGCTGGGTACAGGAGACCGCACAAGCTGAATTTGGCGCGCGTTTTTCTCAACGCGTCATTACGGACGGAAAACAGCTGTGGCTCATTGCCGGAAATGACGGATATCAGAGTGCCCAGCGCGATGTTTGGTCCAGCTTCGACGGGCGCAAATGGACTCTGGTCACGGGCAGTGCTCAATTCTCAGCTCGCTTCGAGGAAGGTGCCGAGTATCTGAACGGCCAACTGTGGGTCATCGGAGGCGGAAGCGATGAAGTGTGGTCCTCCACCGGCGGCGAATCTTGGTCCAAACACTCGTTGTCAGCGGCGGTCCCGGGTGCGTCGGTGATAGCGATGGTTCCGTTTAAGAATAGCCTCTGGGCTTTGGGCGATGAGACGGAGCTATGGACTTCGGCCAACGGAATCGACTGGACGGAGCAGTCGCACACCACCCCGGCCGTCAGCAGTTTGGCCCAGATGCTGGCCCGGTCGGATAGGCTGATTCTCATTGCCGGCTGGCAGTATTCCGCGCCCAACTATTACCGACAAGTGTGGCAAAGCACTGACGGGAAAAGCTGGTCTGTGTTGACGAACGCCGCTCCGTTTTCCGCCACGAACCTCAATCAGGTGGTCGAGGTGAACGGAAAATTGCTGGCGTTCGCGGGCAGCGATACAGACGGTACTATCCCTGAAGTGTGGTCATCGTCAGATGGCGCAAGCTGGACACAGGCGCTGGCCAATGCGCCTTACGGGCCCCGCTTGGGCTATCGAGTGGTCGTGCACAACAATCTGGTGTATGTCATCGGCGGTTACACGTCACTGTCCACATCCACGATCGCAAGTGACGCGTGGTCATCGCCGGACGGGTCCGTCTGGACCCAGGTTGCGTCCGACGACACGCTGCCGAAGCAGACATTCGGGCCGGGAGTATCAATAGGCGGCGATATATGTCTGTATCCAGGCTCGGTCAGCGTCCACGATGTGTGGTGTTCGAGTGACGGAGGCACTTGGCAACAACGCTCGAGCGACGTTCCGAATGGCGCCTTTGCCGTTCTCAGCGGAACAGTATTCGTCGTAGGGAGCAGCCAGTCGCGCTATTGGTCGAACGACATCGTCTGGAAGTCGGCCGACGGTGTCTCCTGGCGTTTGGGGTACCAGAACACACTGCATTTTCCGTAGCAGCCCGCCGCGAGGCCGGAAAATGTATTACTGGTCTCCGTAAATCTTCATCAACCGGTAGAGGTAGTCGCGGCTGTCATAGACCACCTTCACGCGCAGGTATTCGTTGAGGCCGTGCGCGCCGTTGCCGTCAGGATCTCCAAAATCGCCCGAGATGCCGTAGGTCGGAATGCCGACGGGGGTGAGGAACGCGCCGTCCGTTGCGCCGGCCGACATCAGACGCAGCTGCGGCGTTCCGGGCCACATCTCGCGAGCCAGTTTTTCGGCGGGGCCCAACACCTTGGGGTCGAGCGGCGGCGGTGGTGCGGGTGCATTGCGCACCTCGCGCAGCGACACGTGGACGCTGGCATCGGCGATGACCTGTTCGAGCGTTTGACGAACCGTTTCCGCGCTGGTCCGCGGGAAAATGCGGCAATTGACATTCGCCGTCGCGCGCTGGGGCAGGGCATTGGTGGCGTGGCCGGCGCTGAGCAATGTCGCGACGCAGTTCGTGTGCAGGATGGCGTTGATGTCGGGATCGCGCTCCAGCAGCGCGCGCGCCGATTCGTTGGTGGAATCCTTCAGCAGCGCGGCGAGCGCTGTCTGCTCTTCAGGCGTCCGGGTCGGGGCCAATCGCGTGAAGTAGTCGCGCGTGGTGTCATTGAATTCCACGGGAAACGGATGCCCCTGGACGCGGACGAGGGCGTTCGCCAGATGATAGATGGCGTTGTCCGGCAAGGGACGGGAACTGTGACCGCCCGGGTTCGTCACCTCGAGCGTGTAGTTCTGTGAAAGCTTTTCGCCGACCTGGATACCCTGAAAGATCGGTTTGCCCTGCGCATCCAGCATTCCACCCCCGCCCTCATTCAAGGCGAATGCGGCATCGATCAGATCGCGCTTATTGGCGGCTAAATACTGTGCGCCATTGAAGGCACCGCTGGTCTCTTCGCCACAGGTCAGCGCCATCTTCAACGTGTGCTTGGGCCGGTAGCCTTCTTTCTTGTACCGCGACAGCGTATCGACCCAGATCGCCGCCATGGACTTGTCATCGGCGGCTCCTCGAGCGAAAAAGAAGCCGTTTTCTTCAACGAGGACGAAGGGATCGCGCGTCCAATCCTCGCGCCGCGCTTCGACCACGTCCAAGTGCGCCAGCATCAATACGGGTCTTGCCTTCGGATCGCGCCCCGTCAATATGGCGACGAGTCCGCCCTCCTTGGGATGGTCGGGCGCTGTGAACAAGTGCAGGTCGGAGTCACTAAATCCGGCCGACTTTAGATGCGCGGCCAGCCGCTCGGCCGCCAGGGTACAGCTGCCCGATGAGAGTGTGGTATTGGTCTCGACCAGTTCCTTGTACAGGGCGCGGAACTCGGCCTGACCCGGAGTGAGCGAGGCCGTTGCGGCGAGCGCCGGCGCCGACAGGCTCACGAGTGCAATTCCGGCGAGGACCAATCGGTTCATCATGCGGCTTCCCATTTTGTTTTCGTTGGATTGAGTATACCGTACGGACGGACCGTGCCCGCTCAGTGCGCGCGCATCGGCGCGAGTTGCAAGGTGTCGGTCGTGTTGCGATCCACGGCCTCTTTGGAATAGACCAAGGGAAAATAACGGCCCTCGCTCCAGAGCGGCAAGAGATCGTCGTAGTGCTTACTGCGGGGCTGTCCGCTCTGTCCAGGGACGTTGATCGCCCGCGAGTTGTCCCAGTTTGCCAGATCCACTATCTGCCGGTAGCTGGCGCCGTCGAGCTGATCGAAAGTGTCGTCCTCGAACATGTCGCCTGCAGGACATCCCCATCGCCCGGCCGTTCTACGGGTCCTCTATCCAGCAGTTCTGCGCCGCCGGATAATTTATCGAGCGGGTGGAGGAATCGGACGTGGTGAAGATGGCCCCAGGACCACCCTCGCATGTCGCTCCCCTGTAGAGCGACCAAACGAGTTCGCGCGTCCTGTAAAGTGCTCAGCAGCAAACGTGCGGCGTCTTGTGGCGGAGCCGAACCGGCTACGCCCGCGCGGGACTGCGTCAATACGGCGATCACCTGCGGAATGGACAGCAGGCCCAACGCTGCTCGAGCGTTCTCAGGCACGATCAAAACGGTAACGGCCTTGCGCAATTCCACAACCCATAATTCATAGAGCGCGGCTTGCGGGGAATCCGCGTGCAGTGCGCAATCCCAGGAGAGCAGCAGTTGCGCTGCCGAGCGGTCCTGATCGGGTGACTTTGTTATCTCGTCGGCCAGCACGGAACGCAGTAGAATTTGCAAGGCGCGCGCGTGCAACGAAACGACGTCCAACTGAAAGGCTTCCATGTCCGCCACCGTCAGTTTGTGCCCGGCGCTCTTGGCGGCTTCGACGAGTTCCTTGGCGCGAAGATAGCGGGCCGGGTCTGCCCATTCGTAGCCCACCGCGTAACCGTAGTGATCTGGGATCATCTTTTGATTGGCAGTTGCGATGAAACTGGTCGCCGGGTTGAAGCTATGCGGCAGCTTGGGCGTCGGGACGAAACCGCTCCATTCGAACGCACCATTACCGGGGACCGGCAACATCCCGGTCCAGGTCTTTCGCCATGGCGCCAAGCCGGCGGAGTGTTCACCGATGTTGCCTTGGCGATCGGCATACACAATATTCTCGGAAGGCACTTTCCAACGCGGCATGGCCGATTCGAATTGCTGCCAATTCTGCGCTCGATCAAGGGCGAGGGATCCCAGATAGCCGGCGGTTCCCGGCTCCGCTCCCACCCAGCGCAAGGCCAGCGCGCGCGTGCCGTCCTGCCATAGAACCGGGCCATGCCGCGTGAATTTGACTTGTACCGGGACTGATTTCGAATTGCGCACGGCGATGACTTCGGTTCTTGTTTCCATGCGCTGCCAACCGCTCGCAGTCGCATAGCGCTCTGGATCGGCGGGATCGAGAGATTCCAAGTACAGGTCCTGTTGGTCGAGACCGAAGATCGTGAATCCCCAGGCGATGTGCTCATTGTGGCCTAGGGCGACGCCCGGCAGCCCGGGCTCGCCGGCGCCGATGACATTCCAACCCGGCGCCACCAGATGCACGATGTATCGCAGCGACGGCTGTGCAATGACGCGATGCGGATCGTTCGCCAGCAGAGGCTTTCCGGTCGCGGTCAAGTTCCCGGAGATGGTCCAGTTATTGCTCTCCCGTAGCGGCCGGAACTCGATGCGCTGATCGCTACTGACGATGTCCTTCAGAAGTTTCGGCGACAAGCCCGTGTAATTTGCCGCCGGCGCCGGATCCAACGCGACGGCGGGATCAAACTCGAACAGGTCGGTGGCCTGGCGGGCGCCCAACAAAGACACGAGCTCAGCGTGTTGAAGTTCCGCACCTGCGTTTCCTGTCATGGCGTAAGCGGCCAGGCGATTCAGACAATCCTCGGGCTGCCAATGCTCAGGACGGAATCCGGCCATCGCGAACTCGACCGGAAGCCCCGGTCCCCCCAGCACTTGTGCGGCGTCGATATAGGCATTGATGCCCGAAGTGAAGGCTTCGAGAATTGCCTTTGCGTCCGGCGCATAACTCGCGAATTCCGTATTCATGTTGCCGCGGTAGCGCAGTCGCCGTGCATTGCTGTCGCGCTCGACCGCCCCCGCCCCGAGTACTTCCGCCAGTCGGCCCTGGCCCGAGCGCTTCCATAGTTCCATCTGGAACAGCCGGTCTTGCGCAACGACGAATCCTTGCGCGAAGAACAAGTCGTGTTGGTTCTTCGCGTAGATATGCGGAACGCCCCAGCGGTCACGCTGCACGCGCACGGGCATGAGGAGTCCCTGGACTGTCTTGTCGCCGTGGATTTCTGAATCGGCGACAGCGGCCACAGCGACATTGAGGGTGGCGAAGCAGAGCAAGGAACCAAGACGGATTATCGATACACAGGCCGATTGTCGCGTCATCACGGTCTCGTTTATTGGGTGGGAAGGGTCCTAGATTATCGCGTATTCGCGGGTGTGCCGCACCCGCGTGCGCATGGATATCAGTAACCGTGTCTCCAACGCGGCTTAATCACATCAAAAGTTAGCAACAACTGCACCACGGTCGTGGATCGTCCCCTATATCGTTTGCATCGCAGCCGGGCCTGACTCGGAGAAACCGCGACGAAAGATCGAGCGGTCAAAATAAAGCGAATGCCAGGGAGACATGCAGAATGCGTATTTTTGATTCGCGTCTATTGAATTGCTCATTGAGCCTGGTGCTGGCCTTCATTTTATGCTCGCCCGGCGAGGCTCAGCAGTCGCCCGCACCGAAAGGGGACGAAATTGCGGAGGTGGTCGTAACCGGTTCGCGCATTGCGGCGCCGAATCTCACGAGTACTTCGCCTATTCAGGTGGTGACCGCCGAGGAAATCCGTCAAGGCGGAAAGACCGACATCATCGATCTAATCAATCAGCTGCCCCAGAATTTTCAAAATGCCGCCACCGACTTCAGCAATACGTCCGCGGGGCTTTCGACCCCCGGGGGTATCTCGACTGCCGATCTTCGCGGCCTGGGCCCGCAGCGCACGCTGGTGTTGGTCAACGGCCGCAGGCTGGGTACGGGAGATCCCAATACCGCGAATCCCAATTCGGCGCCGGATCTTGATCAGATTCCCGTCGCATTGATAGAGCGCATCGACGTCGTCACCGGCGGAGCTTCCGCCACGTATGGATCGGACGCCATTGCGGGCGTCGTGAATTTCGTCATGAAAAGGGATTTTCAGGGCGTTCGGTTCGACGCCCAGGAGGGAGAGTATTGGCATCAGAATCACAACGGCTACGCTCAGGGCCTGGAGGCAGCACAAGGGTTCGACGTGGCATCGGGGAGCCGTCACGATGGCCGTAATCGAAGCTTCAGCTTGGTGCTGGGATCGAACGTGGCCGATGGGGCGGGCAATGTCACGGCGTACCTGAATTATCTGCAGGCTGATCCCATAGCGAGTGCCGCGCGAGACTTTGGCGCCTGCCAGCTCAACTTGAATGCTGCGAAAACGGGCGTGATGTGCGGCGGATCGCAAAGTTCCAACGAGTTCGGCGCGCCGAACAACAATGCCTATACCGTGGTGGGCGACCAGTTTCTGCCCTGGCCGCAACCGGGCTCGAATCCGCCTGCCGTTTTCAATTCACAGCGTTACATTTACATGTCGCGAGGCGATCAGCGCTACACGGCTGGATTCTTTGCACACGTTGACATCAACGAACACGCGAAACCTTATGCCGAATTCGGATTCATGGATGATAAGACGCGAATAGACGTAGCCCCCTCCGGACTGTTCTTCTCCAATCCCATCGATCCCACGCAAAGCGGCGGCTTCAACGTCAATTGCAGCAACCCGTTACTCAGCGCCCAGGAAGCGTCAGTGATCTGTACGCCTGCGCAAATTGCGGCGGACCGGGCCTCGCCCGGATGTCCGCCGGTGCCGAACCCGGTACCGGCAAACTATGTGTCTCCCAACTGTGCCAACCTGCAAATCGGCCGGCGCAACGTCGAGGGCGGCGGCCGTTCATCCGTGTGGGACCACACGAATTATCGCGCCGTCGCGGGGACCCAGGGGCTCATCGCGGACGGTTGGAACTATGATGCATACGCTCAGTACTATTACACCACCCTGTTCAATGCCAACAGCAACTACCTGAACTTTCAGGCAGTGTCGAATGCGCTGCAGGCAACAGGGACGGCGGCAAATCCACTGTGCGTCAGCGGACCACCCTGTGTGCCTTGGAACATCTTCAAGACCGGCGGGGTGACCCAGGCGCAATTGGCGCCGCTGTATACCGTGGGTACGTCCTACGGCACGGTCACCGAGCGCATCGCACACGCGGACATCACCGGCGATCTCGCAAGGTATGGATTGCAATCTCCGTTTGCGAATGAGGGGCTGGGTGTCAACGTGGGCTTCGAGCACCGGAACGAAAAGCTGTCGTTCGCGCCCGATTCGGGTGAGCAGAGCGGCCTGTTGTCAGGTTTTGGAGGCGCGTCCGTGGCCATCGACAACGGCTACTCGCTCAAGGAGGGTTTCTTCGAGGTGCGTGCGCCGCTGGTACAAGACAAACCCGGGATCAAGGAATTGATGGCCGATGCCGGCTTTCGTCGTTCCGACTATCAGCTGGCAGGCGGGGTCAACACCTACAAGTTCGAAGTGCAATTTGCTCCCACATCCGACATTCGCTTGCGTGGCGGCTATCAGCGTGCAATCCGCGCACCCAATATCATCGAGCTATTCACGCCCCCCGGCTTCGGCTTGATCTCTTCGCCGAGCGTTGATCCCTGCGCGCCCACCCGGGATCCGAATACGGGCGTGTTGACGGCAGCGACCGCCACCTTCGTTCAATGCCAGAGGACAGGAGTCACTGCTGCCCAGTACGGCAATGGTGGCACCACCGATCGCATTCAGCAATGCGTCGCGCTGCAGTGCGGACAGCTGACCGGCGGCAATCCCAGCTTGAAACCCGAGCAGGCTGATTCGATTACCCTCGGCATGACGTTCACACCCGCGGAATTGCCGAATTTCACCGGCAGCATCGATTACTACCGGATCAAGCTGACCAGCACCGTCGGGGCGCTGTCCGCTCCCCTCCTTCTGCAGCAATGCCTCGCGACGGGAGATCCCGCGTCCTGCAGTCAAATCGTTCGCACGTCGGCGGGATCACTGAGTGGCTCGAGTGTCGCGACCGGCGGCTATATCGTGCAGCTCAACAACAACGTGGGTGGCGCAAAGGTGGAAGGCGTCGACGTGCAGGCTCTTTACAAACTTCCGCTGACCGAACGAGCGGGCTCGTTGCTGTTCAATTTCACCGGCGCCGCGCTGTTGAAGAACACCACTACCCAGCCCGGCCTGCCCACCTATGATTGTGCAGGGCTGTTTGGCCCAAAATGTTTGACCGTGAATCCAAAATGGCGGCACAATCTTCGGCTCAACTGGCAGACTCCGTGGAATGTCGAGTTGACAGCCCTGTGGCGCTACATCGGCAAGGTCTCGCTCGATACCAACAGCGCCGAGCCCACCTTGTCGAATGGATCCTTCGATGCGTTCGACGCACGGTTGGCGGCGCAGAGTTATTTGGATCTTTCCGCCAGTTGGAGTCTTGGACGAACCTTGGAGCTGCGTGCCGGTGCGAACAACGTATTCGATCGCGATCCGCCCGTCGTGTCGGCGAATGTTGCCGCGAGTGGGGCAGCCAACTCCTTCCCGACTTATGACCAGCTCGGGCGCCAGCTGTTCGTGGCATTTACGATGAAATTGTAGATGGCGGTGAGCTGACATTCCCTTCTCATCGCCAAGCGACATCGGGCGCCGTCAATTTTTTCGAATGACCGGGGCAGGTGCGCTCGCGGTGTTATTGGGGATTCACCTTTCTCCTTGCTCTGCCGCCGGCACGCATGAACCGCGTCCGTTCGACGCCTGGATCAAGATCATGGGCGATGGCCGCGTCGTGCTGTTGGTGGCAAAGGCGGAAATGGGTCAAGGTGTACTGACTTCTCTTTCCAGGATTCTTGCGGAGGAACTCGACGTCGACTGGGCGAACGTCGACGTGCAACAGGCGCAAGTCAATACGGCGCAGTATGACCATCTGACCGTGGGAAGCGACAGCGTTCGATCACTTTGGTTGCCCTTAAGACGTGCAGGAGCGCAGGCCCGCAATCTCCTCATCCGGGCAGCCGCCGCGAGGTGGGGTGTCCTTCCCGACCATTGCCGCACCGAATTTGGAATGATTCTGGGACCGGATCAGCAGCAAGCCAGGTATGCCGATGTCGCGGCGGACGCCGCCGCGCTGCCGCAGCTCGGCGAGGTCAAGCTGAAGCAAATCGCGGAGTTTCGACTGATTGGCCGTCCTGTACGCGCCATTGAGTGCGCGAGCAAAGTCGATGGGTCGGCAATCTACGGCATCGATGTGCGCCTGCCCGGAATGATGCGTGCCGTCGTTGCACGGTGTCCACGCATCGGCGGACGACTGCGATCGTTCCACGATACCGCGGCGTTAGCCGTCACGGGAGTACACTCCGTGTTTGCAATCGACGCGGTCGGGCATGACGCGTTTACGCGCGGAGGGGTTGCTATTGTCGCTCGCGACTCTTGGGCTGCCGTTGAGGGGCGGCGCCGCCTCAAGGCCAACTGGGAGTTTCAAAACGACGCGGACTTGAACTCACTGCAGATTTCAGCGTCATTGCGCCGCAACACCTCAATGGCGGGGTCCGTCGTCCAGACCCGCGGTCATGCACTTGCCGCTCTCGCTGGCACGCGAGGAATCATTGAGAGGACATTCGAGCTGCCCTTTCTCGCGCATGCAACCATTGAACCCATGAATGCGACGGTACATGTTCAAGCCGATGGGGTTGAGGCGTGGCTTCCCACGCAAAACGCTGCGCACGCGCGAGCGGCTATCGCCGGCATTCTTGGTAGGCCGCCGCAGACGGTGATAGTGCATCAGACCCTGATTGGGGGTGGATTCGGGCGACGCGATGCCACTGATTTCGCCGTCGAAGCCGCGCAGATCGCAAGCCGGGTCAGCGCGCCGGTCCAGGTGTTTTGGACTCGCGAGGACGATTCAAGTTCGATCGCTATCGTCCTGCAGCGGCTCATACCGTGAGTGCATCGCTCGACGTTGAAGGTTTTCCGAAGGCTTGGTTGGATCGCATGTCATCGGTCTCGATCGCGGCATTCTTGCAACCCTCGCATCAGTCGGCGCCGGAGGAGACGCAAGTAGGCGGAGCCCGCGATGTCCCCTACGAAGTCCCGGCATTTCGCATGGAATACACCGCATTGCAATGCCGGGTGCCGGTGGGGTGGTGGCGCTCGGTCGAGGATTCGATCAATGCGTTCGTCGTCGAATGCTTCGTCGATGAGTTGGCGGCGGCCGCACAAAAGGATCCGCTGCAGTATCGAATGGGGATGCTACCCGGAGGACGGAATATTCCGGGCCGAGATGGGACGGACGTCGAAGCTGACCGTCTCAGACGGGTTCTTACGGCGGTTACCGAGCACGCGGCTTGGGCAAGCGAAGCGGCCCCGGGGCGCGGACGCGGGCTGGCCTGTCATTGCTGTCGAGGCTCTTATATTGCGATTGTTGCGGAAGTTTCGCTGGCGGCGCAGAACTTGCTGACTGTCCATCGTATTTGGGCCGCGGTCGATTGCGGCGTAGCCGTCAATCCCCTCGGATTAGAGGCGCAAATCTCCGGAGGGCTTCAGTTCGGTACGTCCGCAGCGCTTTATGAGGCTGTTTCTCTCAGGAACGGAGGCATCGAACAAAATAATTTCAACGACTACCGGTTGCTGCGCATGTCCGAAAGTCCGGTGACCTATGTCCAGATCATTGCGAGCAACGCGGCTCCGTCCGGCGCCGGTGAGATTGCGGTACCTCCTGTAGCACCGGCAATCGCCAATGCGGTATTTCAGCTGACGGGACGGCGCGTGCGATCACTGCCCATTGCGCCTGCGTTGATGAGGACCTCATAGCGGGCTTTTAATCCCGGTGGAAATGAGAAAGATGCGGCCGGAGTGATATCCATGCACCCCGCTCCATCCCGCTGTGATCAAGAGCTCGCTTTGACCGTTGCCGTCGCGCGTACCCATGCCCACCGCATCAAAGCCGAACGTATCTCCCGGCACTCGGCTGGTGTAGGTTCTGAGCAGTTGGCCGCTGCGGCCGTCGTACAAATAAGCGCGCCCCGCGCCCTGCGCTTCGCGGCTGTACTGCCACGAGCCGATGATGAGGTCAGCGCGGCCATCGCCGGTCACATCACCGGCGACAGACTGGGTGGTCCCGAACCCTTCGCCCGCCGTCTCACCGGTGAACGTGTAGAGCCTGCGGCCGGTTCGGCCCGAATAGACGTATGCCTTCCCGGTTCCCGCGCCTTTGCCAGCGTCCGACCAGTCCGACGCAAATACGTCGGGAACACCGTCACCATCGACGTCCCCCAGTACAGAGAGGAACATGTATCCCAATGCGACGCCGGTGGGATCGGCGTCGAAAACAAACGCGGGCTTTTGGGAAAGATCCCGATACACGTAAACGCGGCCGCTCTTACGGGGCCCCGCTGCCGGCGCGCCCACCAGCAGAAGGTGCTGCTTTGCGTCCGAATAGCCGCTGACGGTGCTGCCGAAGGCATCGCCTGCGCGTTTGCCGTTGAGCGTCAGCAGCAGCCGGCCGTCTTTACCCGAATATACGTAGGCACGTCCGGCTCCTTTTCCGCCGGTATTGTTACCCGGCGCGCCCACGATGATGTCCGAATATCCGTCGCCGTCGACATCGCCGACGCAGGCTACGTGAGCACCAAATGTATCGCCCGCAGCTTCCCCATGCAGGGTCATGAGGACGCGGCCGTTCCGCCCCGAATAAACGTACACGGTGTCGATGCTTGGCGCGCTGCCGATGACATCCGGAATACCATCTTTGTTGACGTCACCCGCGGCCTCGATACCAGTCCCCAATTGATCACCGGGCGCACCGTCCACCTTCCACAACAATTGTCCGGTTTTTCCCGAGTAGACATAAATTCGTCCGGCATTCTCGCCGTCGATATTCTTGGTTGGCGCAGAAGTGACGAAATCGTTGACACCATCACCGTCGACATCGCCAATCACACGCGCGATCCAGCCGAACTGATCGCCCGCGACTTCACCATCCCACTCCCGAATGATGTTCACTGCTTCTACGAAGGGATGCGCGAAATCTTCCGGTCGGGGCAATAAGGCCGAATATCGGGGGTCACTGCGCAAGGCGGTCATGTCGGGTTCTATGTCCAGCTGCGTCATATCGACCTGCCGCATCGCCTTGGCCTTTTGCAACCACTCGAACGCTTGCTCCGTTTGCCCTGACTGGGCCGCAGCTAGACCTAGGAACATCAGCAAACGGGTGTTTTTGGGATCGAGCTTTAGGGCCCTCCCAAACGCCTGCTGTGCCGCATCGGACTCATGAAGCTTGAGGTGAGCCACGCCGAGATTGCGCCACGCGGCCGCATTGGTGGCCAGCGCATTCATCGCAGGCTCGAGAATACGCAGGGTGCCACGATAGTCTTGATTTCGCAGGGCTGCGCCCGCGGCGGCGAGCACCTTGCTGGTGCCGTCCGGCAAATCCTTGGGCGTGGCGAGTCCAGCGGCCAATAGGCTCGCCATCACCAGCCAGGGCAACCGGTTCGGCTCTGTCTTTTTGAATTCCATCATGGCGCTCTATGTGCGTAGTTGGTTGGAGGGGGAGTCGACAGGGTGAGCAGCGTCCGTGCGCGGCCGGGCAAACGAGAGGCAAACCGTCCGCGACCGAACGATCCCGTGAGATGCACTGCCGCGCAGGTGCTGTGTCCGCCAAAAGATCCGATTGTCTCGACGCACAAGATGGCCGCGCACGTGGTGCAACCTGGGTGGGCGCCGCAAAGTTCCAAGGGGCACGTGATCCGAGGCAGTGGGGTGGGCATCGAGCGACGCATGCACTTCGATATGATCCAAGAGACTGGCGCGTCCAAGCGCGCGCCGTTTGCGATTGATGACCGACCGCGAGATTGGAATCGATCGCGTCGCATTGTTCGCCGACAGCAGCAGAAAGAACGCGAGCAGCAGGGGTGGGTCGCGGGCCACCGCCGCCAAGGTTGCGCGGACTATTTGTCTTCGAGTCTCCGGGTCGCTTGCGGCAGCTCTATAGTATGCAGCCCACGCGTCATCGAATCGAAACCTCACGAACTCGAGCAGCGTCGACATCGCGTGATCGCGCGGGTCCGAGATCGCCGCCAGGCCACCCCATAGCATCCCCTGAATGTCGACCGCTTCTGCAAATTGGCCGCGCAGGTCGATGTGGGTCTCGATAGGGGAAATGGTGACTTCGGACTCATTCACGCCGGCGTGCGACCAAAACGTGCGCGCGACCGCGCCGAGGCCATCGGATGTGCCCTGTAAAAAAACGCCCACCGATCTGCCGAGCGACCCGGGGTCGTAGTCCGTGGCCGATCCGGTTTCGTGTATGACGCTCTGGTGCACGCTGTCGTTCCATTCTACCCACAGCCGAGTGGCGGGCACCCGCAACAGGTCCAGACAACCTGCCAGGCGCACACCGTCGGCAAAAGCCAGCTGGGCGCTCGCTCGAGTCAGATCGTCGCCCAGCACATACCGCAGCGGACAGTTCGCGACCGACGCGCCATATTGCGTCGCCGCGGTGACCTCAAACACGGTGTTTGTTCCGCTGCCAAGTGCCAGGCGAAAACACCCAGTGGAATTGGCAACTCTATCCAGTAATCGCATCGAAAGGCACAACCTTCAGTATCCATTTGAGGACATCACGGCCGCTAGAGCTTGCCGGACCCAGAGAGGGGGAGTGCGGCGTTTCTTGCGCAATTGGTCCAGCTCAACCGTTTGGCTGGTCATCGGAATTGTCACTCTTGTTGTCTTGTTGCGACGCGCGTGCCGATTCGGCGGCGGGCGCCCAGGATTTAGCAAGATCTGACACTATCATCGACCAAGAGCGAGATAAGCTTAGGCAGGGTCAGGGGTGCGTTGGAGCTCCGAGTGATTTATAAACAAATGCCGGCGCTACGGGATCACGCCTTCAGAAGGTCGTTCTACGCACGCTGGGGCCGTGAGTCCGCCGTAATCTCTGCGCGAGCGCGTCTGGCGGAATATCCGGAATTCCGTCAGTTGCTTTCGATCAAAGCCGCCTTCGGGGGCTCTGAGGATTACTTCGTCGACGGTAGGCGAGTTTCCGTCGATGACGATACCTACTTGATACTCAACCATGGCCGCAGCTATGGCAGCCGCATTGAGGCGATTCGGCCCGTGCACTCGTTTACCATTTTTTTTGACACTCACCTGGCAGCTCAGGTGCGTCAGGCGCTGTTGCGCGGCGACGAGCAGCTGCTGGCGCAAGACGGGGATCAGTCACAAGCGGCCGTCGAGTTTTCCGAACGATTGTTCGCGCATGACAGCGTCGTCAGTCCCGCTTTACGTCACATTCGAACGGTCATCGACAGCGGCCTGCACGATGAGGGCTGGCTGGAAGAACAATTGTTGTTCTTGCTGCAAAGGATGCTGAAAAACCACTACAACCGATCGAGCCTCGAGGCGCGCGTTCCGTCGTTGAAACCCGCAACCCGCCGGGAATTGCTGGAGCGCATAGACCTCGGCATCGATTACATTTACACGCGCTACGCCGATTCGATTGGCTTGCGCGACATCGCCGCCGCCGCCCATCTTTCCCCGTACCACTTTTTGCGAACGTTCAAGGCTGTGCACCGAGTTACGCCGTCGGAATTTCTCAATCGCACTCGCGCCGCAAAGGCATTGCGTTTTCTGCAAACGACCGCATGGTCGCTAACGACGGTTGCGGAACACGTGGGATTCGGCAGCCGCAGCAGTTTGTTCAGGCAGATGTTCGCCATTTATCATAAAACACCCCAGCAGCTCAGACAGGAGTGCGCGAATTCACGCGCCGTGGACGGGCCTCTACTGGAGCGTCCCCATCGGGGCGTCGCCTAAACGCGCAAGGCAACGTCAAAGCGACGTGCTTCGTTGATAAGCCACGAATGGAATGCGCCGCCGAGCGGCTTATCGAGTGCCGCGCTGCTCCAAGCTAGAAAGTGAGCTTCAGGGAGCGGCAGTTCGAGGGGCAGTACCTGAACCAGAGTTCCCAACGCCAAGGCGCTCGCCGTCAATGAATACTGCGCCAAGGCAAAGCCGTACCCCTCGAGCGCAGCATCGACGGAGGCGCTTGGCAGTGAGAACACCAGGTCGCGGCGCAAATGTGCGGCCGACACTCCCGCCGCCGGTACGCCAGCTGCCTCGAACCAATCGGGCCAGGAGGGCAGCGCGAGGTACTCGTTGCCCCAGTCGACCCACAGCAATGGCTGATGCAACAGTTCGGTCGAGTGTTTCATCCGACCCACTCGTTTGACCAAGGCCGGACTGGCGACCACCATCACACGATCCGTGAACAGGCGCATATGCCGCGCGTGATGGCGGTGGCGATTCCCATACGAAATCCGAAAGTCCGCCTCATCGTCATCCATGCGGGGTTCAGGGTGGACGCCTGCGATCATGGCGAATGCTTCAGGGTGCTGCTTTTTCCAAGCAAACATGAGCGGGCACAGCCATTTGGTGGCGAGCGAGGGATAGGTGCTGATGACCAGGCGGCTGGTCTGACCGGCCCGTTCCACTTCCAATTCCGCTTTGTGCAACTCCTCGAACCCCGACACCAGCCGCGGCAGGTACAGGCGTCCCCACACGGTGAGTTCGATGCCCCGTCCACTGCGCTGCACCAGCCGGCGTTTGAGATGGGTCTCGAGAGAGTGCACGTGCTGAGTGATGGCGCCTGAGGTCACGCCCAATTCAAGGGCGGCCTGCTTCACGCTGCCGGTCCGACCTACTGCCTCGAATGCTCGCACGGCCGCGAGCGGTGACATCTTGCGCATGGAATCTACCGCAATTTAGTCGATAAGTTTAGTAAGACTAAAGCATATCGCAGGAAGCGTCTAATGATCTCTTGCGGCACAGACCTTAGACTCGGGCCAAAGCTGACGACCGACACGGCGTCGCAGGCAATCGCATTACGAATGGCGACTCAGAAAGGGATGGGAATATGGGCCACAAAACTAAACTGTCGCTCGCAATTGCCGCGGCTCTTGGCAGCACGGCAATCTATGCAGCGCCGGCCGATCAATCGATCGCCAGCAGCGGCGAGATTCCTGAAGTGGTGGTGACCGCAACGCGCCGCTCCGAAAGTCTGCAAAACGTGCCGATCGCGATCACGGCCCTTACGGCAGACACCTTGAGTCAATTGAACGTGCAAACCTTCGACGACGTCGTGAAGTATCTGCCCAATGTCAGCACGGCCAGTAAGGGACCGGGTCAGAACGAGATTTATATGCGCGGCCTTTCGACCACCCAAGGCGGCAATCAAGGCGGCGGCGGCGTCAACAGTTTTCCCAATGTGGCGGTCTATCTCGACGATCAATCGGCGCAGCTGCCGGGCCGCAATCTTGACATCTATGCAGCGGATCTCGAACGCATCGAAGTCCTGGAAGGGCCGCAAGGCACTCTGTACGGCGCCGGCGCACAGGCCGGCGCCGTGCGCTACATTACCAACAAGCCCAAATTCGGCGCCGTCGAGGCGGGAGTCAACGCGAGCTATTCGATCACGGCTCACGGCGACCCCAGCAGCAGCGCCGACGCCTACCTCAACATTCCCTTGATCGCCGATACTCTCGCGATCCGCGCAGTCATCTATGATGATTCCCGGGGCGGCTATATTCACAATGTCCCAGGGACATTCGCCCGCTCAGGGACGGACATCGGCATCGTCGATTACTTCGGCGGTGTCGTGCCTCCAGGCAGTTCCACCGTGTCGAACAATGGCTTGATCAACAAGGCCTATAACCCGACGACTTACCAGGGAATCCGGGTATCGGCACTCTATCAGATGAATGAGGACTGGAGTCTGCTGCTGCAACAGAGCTATCAGAGCCTCGAGGCGGATGGCGTGTTCGCCTTTGATCCGACGCTCGGCGATTTGAATGTGCAGCAGTACAACCCTTCCAGCGACAAGGATCAATTCGAGGATACGGCCTGGACCTTGAATGGCCGCGTCGGCCCGCTCAAGCTGGTGTACACCGGAGGCTATCTGGATCGCAAGGTGACGCAAGTGACCGACTACACGGCCTATGCGCGCGGTGTCTATGCTGCTTATTACCAGTGCGATGGTCCATCGCTCGGCGGCACGGCAGCGAAAGATATTTGTTACTCACCGAGCGCGGTGTGGAAGGATTCGGAGAGGAATACTCACCAGACGCATGAGCTGCGCGCGAGCACGCCCGACGACTGGCGGGCCCGCGGCATCCTTGGCGTGTTCTGGGAAGACTATAAGATCGAAGACAATACCAATTGGTTCTACGGCAATCAGCAAGCCGGATTCAACGGCCAGGCCCCGCTGGCCGGCACCACGCAGATCGACCCATCGATACGCCCCGCTGGCGACGTGTTCTTCGACGATATCACCCGGGGTTACAAGCAAAAGGCGCTATTCGGCGATGTCGACCTGGATATCGTGCCGAAGCGCCTGACGCTGTCGCTGGGTACCCGCCTCTACAGCATGGATACCTATGAGTTGGGTTCGGCCAATTCGGGCTACGGTTGCCGGGATGTGGCGAGCGGGCAATGTCAGAATGGCAAGAACCTGGATGCGGATAATCTACACAAGACGTTCTCCGGCCATAAGAGCCGCGTCAACCTAAGCTGGAAGGTAACGGACGATGTTTTGCTGTACGCCACCTATTCGGAAGGATTCAGGCCGGGCGGATTCAACCGCGGCCAGGGCGTGATCACTCCCAACTCGCCTCTGTACGGTAAATTCGAAATACCCCTGTTCTATGCACCCGACACCCTCAAGAACAAGGAAATCGGCTGGAAAAGTTCCTGGCTCAATCACCATATTCAGTTCAACGGCGCCATCTATCAAGAAGACTGGTACAACGTTCAATTGGCCATATTCGATCCCGGCCTGTACGGTAATCAGATATTTACGGCCAACGGCCCGGACTATCGGGTGCGCGGCGTGGAGGGCGACCTTATCTTCAATGTCACGGAGCATCTGGCCTTGATGTCTTCAGTCGCCTGGAACAGCAGCTCGCAACAATCAGTGCCGTCATTGGCCGGCAACAGCGGCGTGCCGGTCTCTCTGTTCCCGACCGACGGCCAAGGCAGCACGCTGGCGCAATCCCCGCCGTTTCAAGGGAACATTCGTCTTCGCTACGAAATTCCCTTCAACGACTACCACGGTTACTGGCAGGTGGGAGCGCAGCACTCTGCGCACTCCTATTCGTCGGTCATTACCCAGGGCGCATTCGAGTCGCCGCGGCAAGACCAGCCGTCCTACACCACTTACGATGCATCGCTCGGAATCAAAAAGGACGCCTGGGGAGTCGAGCTGTTCGGCGAAAACATCAGCGACACTCGGGCGCAGCTCTACATCAACGGCTTCGACTTCGTGCGCCTGGTCACGGTCAATCGGCCGCGTACGCTGGGACTGCGACTCTCCTATAAATTCTAGACCATGCAGCCGCTGCATCTATTCGACGGGACCGCACTCACTATCGCCAAGATAGTGCAGCTGTCCCGCGGGCCTGGACTGCTTGATCTGAGCGCCGAGTCATGGCGCCGGGTCGCCGCCTCGCGCCAGGTCGTTGATAAGCAGCTGGCGGCGGGATCCGCCATCTACGGCGTGACCACCGGCATCGGATCGCAGAAGGACGTGCACGTCGGCGACGACAAGATGGCCGATTTTGGCGATCGCATGATCATCAGCGAGGCGACTGATTTTCCCGGGCCGGCCGCGCCCGATGCCGCGGTACGCGCCATGCTGGTGGTGCTGATCAACAATCTCGCCGGCGGCCGAACCGGCGTGAGGCCGGTGCTGGTCCAGCGTTTGCTCAAGTTGTATGCCGCTCCGCGCTTACCGGAGGTGCGCCTCGACAGCTCGTTCGGCACGGCGGACCTGACTCCGTTATCGCAACTCAGTTTGGCGCTGCTGGGGCGGTCTCTGGATAGCGGCGCTCCCATCCTGCGCGATCGATTTTCGCTGGCGCCGAAAGAATCCGTCTCTCTCATCGACAACAACAGCTTTGCGCTCGGCGCCGGCGCCCTGGTTCTCGCCGAAGTCGAACAGCTGCTCGGCGCATTCGATCTCGCCGCCGCGACCGCGCTCGAGGGGCTCCGCGGCGGGACACGAGCCCAGGCCGAAGGTGCCGCCGGCGGCTATCGCGGCGATGGCGAGGTACGCTCGCGCGGCACAGTGTTGGGTGCGCTCAAGGGCAGCCGCTTGCATCAAGTGGGCGAGGCCAGATTTTTGCAAGACCCGCTGAGCTTTCGCAGCATCACGCAAATCAACGGCGCCGCGTACGAAGTGTGGTTGTGGGCCAAGACCCAGTTCGAGGCGGAGATCAACTTGTCCGCGGACAATCCCCTGGTGGATATCGATAGCGGCGAGCTATTTACCTCCTCCAGCATGGTGTCGCTGCTGCCGACGCTGTCGCTGGACGCCTTGCGGCAGGCGCTCGCCAAGACGGCGATCCAAAGCATGGAGCGTGCGCTGAAATTACAGTCGCCGCCCTTTTCCGGACTACCCGTGGGCTTGGCCGCGGACGGCGCCGCGGACGGCGGCATCCTGTCCATCAATTTGAACTACATCGGTGCGGCCCGCATGGGGACCTTGATGGCGGCTGCCGCGCCCGTGCTGCTGCACTACGTCGGGCACACGGCCGACGGGGTTGAGGATGTCACCAGTCTGCTGCCGCTGTCGGTGACCCAGACGGAAACCGTCGTCGATCGCGCATGGGAAGCGGTCGCGCTCGAGATGTTGATCGCGGTGTGGGCCATGGCGCGACGCGAACTTGCCATCGACGAGCTAGGCCCGGTTCCCCGGCTCATTTACCAAACTCTGCTTCCCTTGCTGCACATCGGCGAGGAAGGCGAGCGCGTGTTCGACATGCGCGCCATCGTGGCCAAGGTGCGCCACGGGGGTCTGGTCGATGAGTGCCTGTCGATTGCTGCGGGGCCGTGATGGCCTTGACTGATACTCATGCCGATGGAGCAGCGTCGCCGACGGTGCGAAGGCTCCGTGCGGAATTGGCATCCTTGAGTCAATTGCCTCGCACTCAAGCCCGGACCCTGTCCGCCGGCTTCTATACCTCGCCCGACTACCTAAAGCTCGAACGCGACCGATTGTTTCGCGACGCCTGGATATGCGTCGGGCATGTGGGCGCGATTCCCAACGTCGGCGATTACTTCACCACCGAGTTCATCGATGAGCTGCTGCTGGTGGTGAGAGACACTGCCTCGACCGTCAAGGTGCTGGCCAATGTATGCCGGCATCGCGGCAGCCCCGTCATGCAAGGCGCGGGGAGCACGGCGCGTTTGACCTGCGCCTATCATGGTTGGACCTATGCACTCGACGGCCGGTTGGTGGCCGCGCCGCTGATGAAGGACAGCGCCAACTTCGACAAGCAGGACTGCGCCCTCAAACAGTTCACCAGCGAGGTATGGCAGGGCTACATTTTCGTCGATTTGGATGGGAGGGCGTTGCCGCTCGCGCCGCAGCTGAGCCCCATCGAGCCTTTCATCCGCAACTACCATCCGGCCGAGCAGCATTTTCTGTACCAGGCCGAAGAGGTGTGGAACACCAATTGGAAATGTTTGGTGGAGAATTTCATGGAGGGCTATCACTTGAGCCCGTTGCATGCCAAGACCCTGCATTCGATCACGCCCACGGTGCTGTGCGAGAAGCTGCCGAACGGTCCCGCATTCACTGGCTACCGCGCCAACTTTCACGCCGATTGTCCGGAGCGCGGACCTTTTCATCCGGACCTCACCGGCCAGGAACGCCGCTCCGATGTCTTTTACTGCATCTATCCCAGTTTTGTGGTCGGCTTCTGTCCGCACTTCACTCTCTATATGTGTATACGGCCCTTTAGCGCCGATAGGGTGGGTGTGCGCTGGGGCGTGACCGGCGTGCCTGACAATCCGCAGGCGGCGGAAGTGATGGCGTACGTGCGCTTTTGCAAGGCATTCTGCGACGAGGATCGAGCTCAGCTGGAGAGGCTGCAAATAGGACTACACAGTCCGTCCCATAGGCCGGGGCCGCTGGCGCCCGACGACTACGAGGGTACGGTCTGGGACTTGGTTCAGTACATGGCGCGACGGCTTGGTGAAGCGAATGAGCGCGACCCTGGAAGCTGCGCCGGCGAGGTTCAGTGATGTTCCTATTCGATGCGTGGTACGTGGCGGCGATGGATCGCGAACTGACCAATCTGCCCCTGCCGATCAAAATCCTGAACGAGAGGATCGTTCTGTACCGCCAGACCGACGGCACTGCGGTGGCGCTGGAAGATGCCTGCGCGCACCGCAAGCTGCCGCTCTCCATGGGACGCATTCAGGGCGACGACATCGAATGCGGCTACCATGGCCTGGTATACAACGCTACGGGCGAGTGCGTGCGGATGCCCTGCGCGGACCGCATCCCCAAGAGGGCACGGGTGCGCAGCTATCCCGTGGTCTCCCGCTATGGCTTGCTCTGGATCTGGATGGGCAGCGCGGAGCGTGCGGATGCGTCCACGATATTCCGCGTCGAGCATTGGGGCCATCCGTCCTGGGGCATGACCCAAGGAGATGCGATGACGGTGGACTGCAATTACCTGTACATGACGGACAATCTGCTCGACCCGTCGCACGTGGCCTGGGTGCATCGCAGCTCGTTCGGCAATGCGGCCTGCGAGTCCACGCCGGTGCAGGTGGCGGCTTCCGAGAGCGGCGTGATCGCGTCGCGCTGGATGAACGCGGTCGAGGTGGCACCCATTTATGTGCCTTTCATGCCGTTTCAGGGGTTGTGCGATCGACTGCAGCACTATGAAGTCCGCTACCCAAGTCACGCCCTTATCAAGGCGGTGTTCGTGCCGGCGGGCGAAGGCGGCGTGGATGCGGAACGGCGCGCCGCTGCCTTCATCATGGACTCGTACAACTTTCTGACCCCTGTCGATGCCGGCCATACCCGTTACTTTTGGTTTCAGATGCGCAATGTGTTCCCGAATGACGAGCAGCTGTCGTCCTTGCTCGGAGAGGGGGTCAAGAGCGCATTCGAGGAAGACCGAGCGATATTGAATGCCGTGCAGCAGAGCTTTGCCGACACGCGCACGCCGAACATCGACATCGCCATCGATGCCGCGCCCCTGCGGTTTCGGCGGCGCATTGCGCAGCTGATCCAGCAGCAACAGCCGCAGGGCGTGCCGGCGTCGGGGTGATTCGCGCCGCCCCCGCAAGCTGGGTGCGCTGGAAGATTTTCGCGTTCCTATTCGGGTTCGGCTTCATCGCCTATCTGCAGCAGAAGAGCATCACTGTCGCCGCTGAGCCGATGATGCCGCAACTGGGTTTGAGCCAATTGCAGATCGGCTGGCTCGAGCAAGCCTTCGTCATTGGCTATACGGTGTTTCAGATTCCGATCGGCGCGCTGGCCGAACGCTTCGGCTCGCGGCGCGCATTGGTGGTCATGGGATTGACGGCGTTCGTCGCCATGATCCTAACTCCGGTGGCACCCTCGGCGTTTCACGGCGTCCAATTGTTTGCCGTCCTGTTGGTGCTGCAACTGCTGCTCGGCACTGCGCAGGCGGCCACGTTCCCGGTGTCGGCCGGGCTGTTTCGCGCATGGTTTCCTCCGCATCGATGGGCCTATGTGGTGGGGCTGCAGACCATGGGCCTGCAATTGGGCGCCGCCGCTACGCCGCCGCTGATCGCCACCTTGATGAATTCGTTCGGCTGGCGCAACGCGCTCTTTTGGACTACGTTGCCGGCGTTGCTCCTGATCGGCTGGTGGGCGGCGTACGGCCGGGACAGTCCGTGCCAACACGCGGGGGTGTCGCCGCAGGAATTGCAGGACATCGGCGATCACGTCGAGAGCGTACGGCCGGCAGCCGGTGCGAAACAAGTCATCCGTATCCTCGCCAATCGTAACGTGCTGCTGCTGTTCTTCGCGTACCTATCCATGAACTACGCCTTCTACCTGCTCGGCAATTGGGCGTTTCTGTATTTGGTGCAAGAGCGGCATCTGTCCGTGCTCGAGAGCGGCTGGCTGGCGGGAGTGCCGCCGCTGGCGGCGGCGGTGGGCTCGGGCTTGGGAGGTCTGTTGACCGGACTGGCGTGCAAGCGCTTCGGCGTGCTCGCCGGCTACCGGTTGGTGCCGCTGCTGGCACTGCCGACGGCTGCGGCTTTGCTGTGGCTTGGGGTGAATGCCACCGGTGCCTACTGGGCGGTGGCGGCGTTGGCGCTGTGCTTCGGCTGCATCGAACTTACTGAAGGCGCGTTCTGGGGCGCGGCCATGACCTTGGGGCGCCGCGACACCATGATCGTAAGCGGCTTCATGAACACCGGCGGCTCTCTGGCCGGCGCGATCGGCATCCCGGTCGTGGCCTACCTGTCAGGACATCAACAATGGACCACGGCGTTCAATATCGGTGTGGGTGCGGCACTGGTGGCGGCGTTTGCTTGGGTCGCGATCCGCGTTGAGGAGCCCGTCGCGCGTTGCTAGCTCTTGCGGATCGTTTCGGAATGGCCCTTAAGCAATTTGCGTCTTGACCCTGGTAAGAACAAGATTGGGTCATGCAAACGCTCCTCAACGGTATGGGTCGTCGCCGATTCTTGCGTGACTCCATCGCCGGACTCTCGGCGCTCGGGCTCGCCCGGCGCGGGTTTGCTGCAACAGAAAGTCTCCCGTTTGATAACGGCACCCGGGAACTCATCGCTTACCCGCAGAAACGGCCGCTGCTGCGCATCACGACGCGACCTCCGCATTTAGAGACTCCATTCGCTGCCTTCAACGAGGGCGCCGTCACTGCGAACGACGCCTTTTTTGTGCGCTACCACTTGGCCAACATTCCTCTGTCGATCGATCCTGCGACCTATCGACTTAATGTGCGCGGTAAAGTCGAGCAGCAACTGTCCCTGTCGCTCGATGAGATCAAGGCGATGGGGGCACACGTAGAAATCGCGGCGGTCAATCAGTGCTCCGGCAACAGCCGCGGCTACTCGACTCCGCGGGTGTTCGGCGCCCAACTCGGCAACGGCTCCATGGGCAATGCGCGATGGGTGGGCGTGCCGCTAAAAGCCGTGCTCGAGAAGGCCGGTATTGCTGCCAACGCGAAACAGGTGACCTTCAACGGATTGGATACGCCGGTATTGCCCAGTACGCCAGACTTCATCAAGGCGCTGGACGTCGAACTGGCACTCAACGCCGATGTGCTGTTGGCGTGGAACATGAACGGCGAGGAGTTGCCGTTCTTGAACGGCTATCCACTGAAACTCGTCGTGCCCGGCTACTTCGGCACGTACTGGGTTAAACACCTGTCGGACATCGAAGTGCTCGACGCGCCCTTTACCGGCCACGACGCGTTCTTCATGACTACCGCCTATCGGGTGCCGGACAATGAATGCACCTGTGTCGCGCCGGGTACATCGCCGGCCTCCACACGGCCGATTTCTCGGCTGAAAGTCCGTTCGTTCATCACGAGTTTATCCAACAACGCGATCTTGAGAATGGGGCACGTGGCGCTGGTTAAAGGGATCGCCTTCGACGGCGGTACGGGAATCAGAAAAGTGGAACTGTCGGACGATGGTGGACGGCGATGGCGCGAAACCCGCTTGGCTGAGAGTTTGGGCAAGTACTCGTTTCGCCAATGGTCTTTATCCATCACTCCGCGCGAGCGCGGGCCATTGGAACTGCGTGTGCGCGCCACCAGCAACCAAGGTGAGATTCAACCCGAGCAGGCTAGTTGGAATCCCGGCGGCTACGCTCGAAACGTGATCGAATCGCTGAAAGTAGTGGTCGCCTAACATGCACGCCAAGCGCAAGGTGATCCACCCTCGACTCATCGGCGCAGCCGTTTTTCTGGTTTTTGGCAACCTCGTGTTGAGCATGCCTGCAGGTGCTGCAACGGTAAATATTCACGAAATCAAGCTGCCGCCGGAAGGCGTTGCACTGCGGGCGTCGGAGTTGCCGGGCTATCCGATCGCGCTTCAGAAGTGCGGAATCTGTCATTCAGCTGACTATATCAACTTGCAGCCTCCGCATATGTCGCTGACACAATGGACGGCGGAAATGGTCAAGATGCAGCATGCTTACGGCGCGCCGATCGATGAGACGGAAATCAAGCTGCTGGGCGTTTACTTTACGTCCACTTATGGGGACGCTACATCAATCAAGGACGCTGATGCGTCGACCGCCGATACAAAGGCGACCATCGCTGCGGGCGGCGGCAGCACGAAGGTCGATGTCCAGGCAGATTCGTGCCGGCGGAAGCGGCAAATGGAGCGCGGTTTCCATGCCGCCCCTCCCCGAACGCGGGAATGAATCCAGCCGGCGGTCAGCGAGCGACGACCTGATACCGAGCCAACCGTGGCATTGATGGCGAGGCCGCCGGCATAACCACGTCATGGTGATGCTAGGTAGCTTGTCGAATCGCTTCGATGAAGCGTTCTCCATAACGGGCTAGCTTGGCCTCTTCGATGCCTCGGATGCGCGAAAACTCGTGCAGCGTCGCGGGATCTGTTGAGCCATCTCGCGCAGAGTCGCATCGTGGAGGAGCCGCCGCTCATCTGTGGCAGCAACACGACTTGCGGCCATTCGGACCCTGTTAATGAGCGCTGTCTGTATCGAGCCACGATTCCGAGCCACCGGCCAGCTGCGTATTGTACGTGGGTGATTTCAAGGGCCACCACCCGCAACGTAGCAGACGCAGCACGCTGAGGTTGTCGAGCTGCTTTGCGAGAACTTCCTGCGAAAAATCGACGGGACTCAAGCGATCGTAGGTGCGCACGAGGTCCGGTTGGATCGGGCTTGCGAGCAGCGCTTCGCGAAGGGAGGCAATTGCCGCATCAAATCTCGGTCGAAATAGCTTGATCAAGGAGGAAACATTGCCGCCGAATATGAATGTATTCCAGAGACCGCCGGCATTTATCAGCTTGCGCGCCTGGTGTACGTCCGGCCTCTCGACAAACTCGTAAACGCCGGTCGGCATCAGCATCGTATCGTGCCATGGAACAATGTAGCCCAGCTGGTCATGGGGTCCTTGCGGCACCGCCCCCAGCAGATAGATTGGTCCTGGTTCGTCAGCAATCCATTCTGCCATGCTCTGCAGAGAGTTCGTCATCACTTCTTCATCGTTCACAATATGATCCGCGGGAAGAAATAACACTGGCGTCGTCGGTGAGATACGGTTTTCGAGCGTCAGTAGAGCGAGCAACACTTCGTATCCCGTTCCTTGGTACTTGGGCTGAACGAAGAGATTGCCATGACCAATGTCTTTCAACGAACACTGCCGCCAACGATCAGCCGACCCCGCAATGACTGCAGCAATCCGGTCGATTGAGGTCACGCTAGCGGCACGTCGCAGCGTGCCGGTCAACGGATCGCAATTGCTGAGCACAGGGTGTCGTTGAGAGGAGCCGCGACCCGGTGCTGTCACGCTCAGGCGCTCAGGTTCTTCTCGACTTGCCAGAAGGACACACCAAGGCTCACTCACTGATTATTTCTCCCGCAGATATAGGCCGCGCACGCCGCACGGATTGTCCGGCCTTCACACTAGCCAGCGTGCTAAACGCTACTCGTGGAATACGCGGCGCGCTGCATTGATCGCGGCGTCGATATGCCCGATGGCGCGGTTGCGCCACCCCTGGGCGGCGCCATTGTCTTCTTCGCTGGAGATGTCCGCTCGGGCCTTGCGCAGATATTCAATGGCTTCGTGAATGCGCCCGGCGTGGTCGGGATGCTCGTCGAGCGGCGGATGATCGCTTGGATTTTTTCCGTCATTGTATGCGGCTTGCTTGAGATCGGCGATACCGGCATCGATCTGGCGCACTGCCACAACTTCGTCTGAAGTCTGTGTCCAATCGCCCGGGCGATGTTCGATGAGCCAACGCGCGGCGCGTAGATTTGATAAGGCATGCAAATAGGCAGGATGATGGGCGTGGCGCGGAGGCGGCGCGGCCGCGATGCAGCCGCCGAGCGTGGCGGCGATGGCGAGTCCACCCAGGATCGATCTTAATTGGATTGCACGGAGCATGTCGGCACTCACTTGTTAGGTCTAATTAGTCTGGCAAACCCTGCGCTTTGCGACGAATTGGACTGCACGGCGGTTCATGAGAGCCGCGCTATTGGACTGAATTCCTAGCAATAATATCACCAAACCGTTCGAAATGGCGGTGTTCGCGAATCGGGTACGCGAACTCATCGACCAACGTCTCAGCATGCCGTGACGCGGGCCGCGTAGGCCAAAAAGCGCAGCGAATGAGGCTTACAACTTCCTGGCGCGACGGGAAACGATCGACAATCGCCTGGCACCCACTTGTCCGGCCGCGGTTGCGCCGCGAGTGCGGGTGTTTGCGATGCGACCGCGGCTATTTCCGCCGGGACTGCGCGCAATCCCGAAGCTGCGTTCCAGGTACCCCCGAACCAATTCTTCTTGTGCTCGCTTGGCGTCAGCTTTACTCAGAAACAACACTTGCACCGCAAGACCGTCGACGAAGCTTGCGAGGGCGATCGCCTCGAGCGCGGGGTCGACCGAGGGATCTAGAACTCCCGTTTCCTTCGCGAGCGTGATTTCCGTTGCGAAGAACTGCCGGCATTTCGTGTATCGCGAAATTTGCATCGCGGTGAGTTGCTTGTCGCCGATCGCGCGGCCGTTGAATGCCGTCAACACCAGCCATGCCATTCTCGCGGATTCGGTGAAGGGCAGCAGGTGTTCGCAGACGACGCGCAAGCGCTCGCCGCCGCGCAGCTTATTTCCGGCCTCTCGAGCGTTATTTAATAGCTCATCGACGAGGAGGTTCTTGGTGTACAGAAGCAATTCCTCCTTGCTTCTGAAATAGTGCTGCAACGGACCCGTGGTCGTGCCAAGCGCGCGGGCAATATCCCGCAGGTTCATCCGATGTAAGCCCAACTCGATGATGGCGCGGCAGGTTGCGCGGGCTATTGTTTGCTTGCGGTCCTCAGGCGAGCCGACCATTCGTAGTGCCAATCCATGCTCCTGTGATGCCAATGCGCTATCAGGCTGCCACCACATTGGGAGTGACAGGAAAACAACGGCGGTTGACGTCTGCCTATTGTTAGTATAATTATTACAGACATAATGAACAAGCGGGGATGAGTGATGAATTCCAAGCTCTCAATTGCGATCGCTGCCATCTTGAGCACGCTGCCAGGCACGAAATTGCTGGCGGCGACCGCGGAGGGAGCCAGCGACGCCCTCGAGGAAATCACCGTGACGGCGCAGCGGCGCGAGCAAAGCATGCAAGACGTGCCGATCTCCATGCAAGCCTTGACGGGCCAGGCCCTGCAGCAGCTCAACATCACGACGTTTGACGACTACATCAAGTATTTGCCCAACGTCACCAGTGCCAACAATGGGCCCGGGCAGAACGAAGTCTTCATGCGCGGCTTGAGCGCAGGCTCGCAGGCCAGCCAAGGAAGTTCCTCCACCGGCTTATTCCCGAATGTCGCGATCTATCTCGACAATCAATCGGGCCAGTTGCCGAACCGCAATCTTGACATCTACGCCGCCGATTTGAATCGCATCGAGGTTCTCGAGGGCCCTCAGGGCACCTTGTTCGGCGCGGGCGCGGAAGCGGGGGTGATTCGCTACATTACCAACCAACCCAAGATCGATGTGACCGAAGCCAGCGTCAAAGCGGGTTACGGCACCACCGCCCACGGCGATAATAATTCAGACGCTACCGCGGTCCTGAACCTGCCCCTGATCGCCGAACATATGGCGGTACGCGCCGTCATCTACAACGATCAGCGCGGCGGCTACATCGACAACGTGCCGGCCACGTTTACACGCAAGGACACGGACATCGGCATTCACTATGCCGGCTACGCCACCGGCTGTACCGTGGGCGCACCGGTGGCGGGCCATTGCGCAGCGGGGGATGCGACGGGTTACGGCGTGCCCCCGGGCAGTCCCTCGCTCAACAACAACAGTATCGCTGCCCGTGACATCAACCCGGTGACCTACCAAGGCATACGAGCGCAGCTGCTGTACAAGGTCAACGATGATTGGGACGTGCTTCTGGCGCAGAGCTACCAATCCATGCATTCGCAGGGGGTGTTTTACCAGCAACCGAACGCTTCGGACGGCGCTGCGTTGAATCCGCTCGAAGTCACGCTGTTCAACCCGGCTCACAACAACGATAAGTTCGAGATGACTTCGTTGACCGTCGATGGCAAGCTAGGCCCCTTGAAGGCGGTCTACACTGCCGGCTATCTGGTGCGCAACGTCGAGCAGACCGGCGACTACACC
>JANXZQ010000479.1 GCA_025355445.1 Gammaproteobacteria bacterium | reverse complement strand
AACGGCCTGCAGTACCGGCTCAACGGCATTGTTTTGCCGGAGGGGATCAGCGTGTTCGGGCAGTCGCTGGATCCGCGGCTCATCTCTTCGATGAGCTTGATCACCGGCGCCTTGCCGGCCAAATACGGATTGCGCACCGCGGGCATCATCGATATCACCACCAAGAGCGGCATCGAGATGCCGGGTGGTGCGCTGTCCATGTACGGCGGCAGTCACGGAACCGTGCAGCCTAGCGCCAACTACGGCGGCGGCGCCGGTTCCTTCAGCTACTTCGTATCGGGCGATTTTCTGCGCAGCGACTTAGGCATCGAATCGCCGGACGGCAGTTCGAATCCCATCCATGACCACACCAAGCAGTATCACGGGTTCGGTTATTTCGAAGATATCCTGGATGAGCAGAACAGGGTGGCTGTCATTCTCGGCAGTTCGGTCGCAAGATTTCAGATTCCGAACCAGAGTGGGCTGCAGCCTTCCTTGGGGTTGACCGTAGACGGCGAGACCCAGTATCCCAGCGAAAAACTCGACGAAAATCAGCGCGAGGTGACCCAGTTCGGCGCCTTGAGCTGGCAGCATTCGGCCGGCGCGCTCGATGTTCAGACCTCGTTCATTGCGCGTTATTCGAGTCTGACATTCACGCCCGATGCCCTGGGAGATTTGCTGTACGACGGCCTGGCACAACAGGCATTGAAGCAAAACGTCGCTTACGCGGTGCAATCCGACGGCGCCTACCGCTTGAACGACAGTCACACATTGAGGGCGGGACTGTTTCTGCAGACGGATCATTCGGTGAGTGACACGACTTCCTACGTGCTGTTGACCGGCGGCGGTGTGCCGCCCAGCGGTATGCCGCCCAGCGGTATGCCGCCCAGCGGCATGGCGCTCAACGATGTGCCGGTCTCGATCGTCGACGACGGCACGCGGACAGAGTGGATTCAAAGCGTCTATCTGCAGGACGAATGGAGTTTCTTCTCCACTTTCACCATCAACTACGGCCTGCGCTTCGATCGCTTCACCGCTTACACCGGCGCCAGCCAGACCAGCCCCCGCATCAATGCGGTTTGGCAGGCGCTGCCCGGCACCACTTTGCACGCGGGATTCTCCCGCTACCTATCGCCGCCGCCGTTCGAACTGGTCGGCGGCGAAACCGTCGCCAAGTTCGAGAACACCACATCGCCGCCGGCTTCGCCGGGAGCTGCACTGCCTTTGCCCGAGCGCGCGAATTACTACGATGTGGGAGTGCAGCAGAAGATCACCCGCAGCTTCACGCTGGGGGCCGACACTTATTACAAGCAATCGGTGAATCTGATCGACGAGGGGCAGTTCGGCGCGCCCATCATTCTGACGCCATTCAATTATCGCTACGGCAAGCAGTACGGCGCCGAGTTCACGGCGAACTACACGACTCGAGAATTTACCGCCTACTTGAATCTCGCGATGCAAAGCGCCAAGGGCAAGCAAATAGATTCGGCGCAGTTCAACTTCGCACCCGAGGACCTTGCGTACATTGCGAACAATTACATTCATTTGGATCACGAGCAGCAGAAGACCGCGTCCGGAGGCGTGTCCTATCTCTGGCAAGGCACGCGCTTCAGCGCCGATTTCCTGCTGGGGTCGGGACTGCGTGCGGAGTTGGATCTGCCGCCGGGACAGACCACGCCCTTTGGCGGTAGCGGAATCCCGAACGGCGCCCACTTACCCAACTACGCACAGGTGAATACGGGACTGACCCACCTGTTCGAGATTCCGGGCGCCGGGCCCCTGACCGCACGATTCGATATCATCAATATTTTCGACCGGGAATATGAGATCCGCGACGGCACCGGAGTCGGTGTCGGTGCGCCGCAATTTGGACCGCGGCGGGGATTCTTCGTGGGATTGTCCAAATCGCTGTGAAGATTGCCGGTGCCTGACGATCAGCGCGGGCGCTGCGCGGCGATGTCGACTTGGGTTCGGTCGCGCGTCGAGACTTCGATCTGCGCGCGGCCGCCATTGATCAGCGACCAGGGCAGCGGCAGATTGTCGGCGATGGCCGTGATGACGTGACGGCCGGTGGCGACCACCGGGAAGACAAACCGCCCGTTGGAATCTGTCTGTACGGAGAAGCGCCCGTCGAGCACCACGGTGACGTTGGGCGCCCCGAGTTCTCCCGCATCGGAGCGTCCGTTGTTGTTGGCGTCGAGGAACACCGTACCCGCGATCTCTCCGGAGCCGGCTCCCGGCGCGCCGCCCAAGGGCGCGAAGTGCGAACCGGCGGCGCGCCGATAGCGAATCGTCAAGAACATTCCTCGCTCCTGCACCGCGGGGACGAGGGTTGCTATCGGCGGGGTCAGCGGCGATTCTACGGTCAACGGTGTCCATGAGCCGATACGGCTGTCGTAGTACGTGGCGAGCAGTTCCCAAGCCGAAGAGACCTGCCAGGTCAGCGATACATTGGCCGAAACCCCTGGCGCCGCCTGTCCTTGCACGGCGCGAGCCCATCGAACATTGCCTTCGATGCCCAGCCCATTGCTGAATTGACCGCCGCCAAAGGCCGCAAGGCTCAGCACCGTGCTGTTTTGCTGCAGGCTATTGATCATGGCGCCGCTGATTCGTTCCACAGAGGCCGAAGTGCTCAAGCGAGAACCGATGGGGGTGGACCAGGCTTGATTCAGCGTAAACGCAGTGTCCTGTCCCTCCGGAGTTTGGGCAAAATCGGCTTGAACTCGGCCGGTGCCGCCGCCGTTGGCGTGGTCCACGAAGCCTTCCACGGACCAAGCCGTGCCGCCGTCCGAATGGCTTGCGTTGGCGACGCCGCCCGCGCCCCAGTCACGCGACAGCTGGTAGCGCGCATCGCCGGTAAGAAATGTCGTGTCGCTGCCGAGGCCCGAAACCGAGCGCACCTCATCGATGCCCACATCGGCCAGCAACTGCCGGCTCTGATAGTTCAGGCGATAGTAGGCTCCTTCAGCGTCGTTCGAGATCAGCTGATTGCCCCAGGTCATGCCCGGATCGATGCGAAACAGGCCGGCATTTTGCAGGAACCGCCCCGTAGCCATCGATGCGTCGACCCAGGCTCCGAGGGCGTTTTTGCCTGCGGAGCCGCCATCGAGGAGATTCATCTGCAAGTGTTCGCCGCCGTCCGCCCACGCCGCGCTCAAGAGGCCGGTAGTCGATGACATTAGCCCGGAGCCATCGATCACCGGGCCGATGGCGAGATTCACAGCGTGCGCCTCGACGATTTGTCCGCCCAGCGTCCATTGCGAGGACGGAGACCACTGCGCGCCCGCGGTTGCGGTGGATCCGTCCAGGGTATGGAAATTGGGCACTACGATGCCGTCGTAGACACCAGGCGTGCCGCCGCCGGCGACAATCTGCAGCCCGGAAGGGCCGCGCCATTCCGTGGTAAGCCCCTGGATGGGTGCGGTCGGCAAATAAAAGCGGGCTTGCTGCCGCGCCAAGTTGATGTCCGGAGAGTTCACGTCGCCCAGCGCATTGTCCGCCAGCCAATTCCCGTCGAAGGGCATGCCGCGCTGGCGTAGCGTAACTACGCCGCCCTGGCCCTGCTCGGGGCCCTTACCGGGGTCCTGATCAGAGCCGCCCGTGCGCAGCGAAGCATCGAGCGACCACGCGCCATAGCTGGCCGTCTCCCACTGCGCCTTGCCGATGACGCCGTTTTCGGACACGGTGCTGTCGGATCCGGAGCCATGCGACTTGAGCGCGCTGACGACCCCATCAAGCTGCAGCGAGTGCGCCAGCCCTTGCGGGTCGCTGGTAGCATCCTCCCCGCTGATAATGTCGGGCGTCAGCGAACCGCCGCCGATGTAGCGATCTTGATAGGCGGGCGCCCCGGAGGGCGCTGCGCTTTGTGACGCAGCCTGCGCATAGGCTGCGCCCGAGCATGCGAGTCCTCCCAACCCGCACAGGCCGAGCACGAGCCGGGGTGCGGAGTGGGTTCGGCATTTCATTCAAAGATCTGATTGAGTTCAGTCCTCTGCTTGCCCCATTCCAGCGTGCCCTTGACCGTCACCGGAAATGTGAGCGTCGGGTGATCGTTCGTCGCCGTGGACGGAGTCAAAAACACGTCGCGCTGCTCGTGCGGCAATATTGGGAAGTCCGAGGGCGTGAAATCATAAGAAACCCCTTTCGCGTCCTTGCCGGTCAGAAATCCCGTCATGCGACCGTGGGCGCTACCCGAGTTGTGCACACTCAAGGTCGGCATCTGTTGCCCGTTCAGCGTCACGATCTTGGGTCCGAACACCTCCAGGTCCGGCGCGCCGTCGCCGACGGTGAGATAGACGATGACGCCGATGCGCCCGGTGACCGGCATGTCCAATCCCTGGCTGCGGGCGATCGACGGCTCGGCGCCTTCGATCATCACCGCGAAACGGCACTCGCCGGGCGGCGCGTCCGCAGGCACGTTCACTTCGAAGCGGTAGCGCAAGGTGCCGCCGCCGGGAACCACCACTTCGGGCCTTTCGATGGCGACCCAGGGACGGCAGCTGTCCGATTGCAATTCGTCCTGGAAGTTCACGCTGAAATCCGCGGCGAAGCTCCAGTCAGCGGTGTGCATCAAGTAGCGTGCGGGGGTGGTCGACCGATTGCTCACCTCGATCACACTACGCAGTGCTTTTCCCGGCGCCGCCGTCAGCTCGAAGCGCGGCGGCGACACCAGTGCCGCGAATCCTTGGGCGCGCACGCCGCCGGAGAATAAAGCGCCTGCAGCTAACAACAGAAAAAATACTCGCGATCGCATGCTCATTCCTCGTCCATTTCAAAGCGGAAGGTCAGTGGGAAAGTTTGCCGGATCAGGGTTCCGTCGACGCTGAACTGAAACGTCAGCACGTCTTCCATGAAGGGCGCGGTGATCGGCCCGGAATACACCAACATGCGATTGCCGGAATGCAGCTGCCCAGGCTGCAGGCGCCCTTGAGTGGTCCACGCCGCGTTGATGGGGCCTGGCTGCTGCGTGGGCAAATTCAAATAGATCCGGCCCGAGCGGCGCAGCCAGGGCGTAACGTTGATCCGCACGCGAATGGTGGTGGCGCCGACCATGAGATTGCCGGCTCCGGAGCGCGACGGAGCCGCGTTCTTCCAGCGCAGGCTCACCGACGGCTCGACAGCCTGTGTGCCCGAATCATCGATGGTGGTGGTTTTGGCCGGCGCCGCCGCGGGCCAGATTATGCTCAATGCGCAGGCCAAAAAAAAAGTCGCCGCCCTCGAGCCGTGGACGCGCGTCACGGCGAACTCAAGGTGTAGCGAACGGTGCCGGTGAAGGTGCCCGCCGCGGGCACGCTGTCGTTCGAATAGGAGAACGCCCAGCAGCTCTCGTCCCACGTGTTGCTGGCCATGGCGCCGACGTTCTGCACTCCGCCGTTCACGAAGGTGCCCGCGGGAAACGGTTGGCCGCCGGTATCGCCGTTGCCGCTGGTGGCCCAGCGGATCTTCGAGAACGGAATGGTCTGGCCCGTGGCGCTGGTCAATGCAGCGGGCACGGTAGCCGTTACCTGCGCTGCCGTGGTGGTGCCGCCGGTGGTGCGATAGAAGCCGCCGATATACACCTGGCTGGGCAAATTGCAAAAGGCGTAGTTGTCCCAGAAGCTCAACGAGGCCGTGCTGTCGGTGGTCATGTTTTGCGCGGTGCCGTTGCCCACCACCGCCGCCGGTACGGTCACGGAGACGCTGTTGACCGTGGTGTTATTGCCGGGTTGACCGCCATTCAAATAAGTATTCGTGAAGCTGCCGACCCCGACCTGCAGGTACACCGCCTTCGGTGTCGCCGCCGTGAGGGACACCGTGTATGCGGAAGCGGCATCCGATACCGCCCCGAACAGGACCGCGCCGATGATTGCTCGGCGCAGCCCGTTGCGGCTGTATCGCACACGATGGCGCGACGGCGGCGTGGCGTGCATGGTTATGCCGCGCTTGAGTCTGACTACGGCATCGTCGCCGTGTAGGTCACGCGGCCGTTGTTCACGTTGACACCACCGTACGTACCGGCCGGCACGTTCGAGGCGTTGGCGTAGCTGTACGTCCACTTCGCGTCCTGCACGATGAGCTTGGTCGCAGGTGCGGTGAGAAGGACGTTCGAGCTGGTGCCGTTGGTCAAGGTAGGCGCCGGCAATTGCGTGCCGGAAGTCAGCGCCGATGCGACGGTGTTGATCTGCGTGAACGGAATGGTGTCGCCGCTGCCGTTGCTGAGCGCGCCGCTGGCCGTTGCGTTGAGCGTGACGTTGCCGCTGTTGCTCACGATGGCCGCGGTTTCGACACCGCCGGTCAGATCGCCGCCGGTGCCGGCCACCGCGGTGCCATTGCCCACCGTGCCCGCCGCCGGGGAGAAGGTGATCAGGTCAATGGTGTTTACGGAGGTCAACGCCCCGGTGGTGTAGCCCGAGCCGGTGCCGACGCGCAGATACAAAATCTTCGGAATCACAATAGAAAAATCCAGGTGGGCAGTCGCGCCGGGTGTAGCAGTCGCGGCCCCCGTCTGAACATTACTCTCGGCAAATGCCAGGAGCGGAAGCGTCAACGCTCCTGCACCCAATAAACTCTTCAAGGCAATCGAGGTCTTCATTGTCTGCATCCTGTGCTGGTGTAATTCCAGGCGGATACTAGGGGATAGCCTTAGATACACATTGAACCAGGTCGCATTTCGGGTCGCGCACGCTCAAGTTCTGCACGCGTCCGCCGATATTCCTCTGCATTTGTGCGCTGGTTAACATAGTCACGTCCTGACGTCGCCCGATGGCGACAATGGATAACAGTGGCGCAGATCAGCGGCGCGAGTGGGCGCGCGGGCGCGGCGCTTAATTTAAGGCGTTGAGATGGTTTAAGGGGTCGAGACGGTGCAAACCGTCATGCGGCTGTCGGCGGAACGTTTCTTGTCCAGACTGCACTGTGCAACTTGCGCAATACCCTTTCTGGCGGCGGAACTCAGGATGACATTGCCGCGGGCAAGAGACCTCGAATTGGCAGTGCGTTCGGTCGCATTCAACGAAACAGTGTGGCCATTGCTCATAATGCTCACGCTGTGCGCGTCCAGTGAGAGGCCGCTTCCGTCACCCAACTGCAGGGACAGTACTTTCGGAATGACGATCTTGAAGTTCACACTCGCCGGCGCGGTCACGGCAGCCGTGGGCGCCGCGGTCTGCACATGGGATTCGGACGCAGCCGTCAGCGGCAGCAACAATGAGGCGGTCCTCATCAATCCGTTGAATGCGCAGGTCCATTTCACGATTGGGTTCCTGTTTGGGCCCACATCGAAGGTATCGACAACCGGCGCTGTTACTTTAATGATTATCTCTGGGACTGTGGGGATTACTTGAAGTTAGGCTGGTTGACATATCATGGCGCGCGGCATTGAGCGCGGAACGAGCGGCAAAGGGAATCAACGATGATGGTGCGCGGGCGAATTGCAGTTTCTCTGGGCACCTTGCTGAGTTTGGCTACCTTGGGCCCGAACGCGTGGGGCGAAGCGACGCTGGAACTCTCCACCATCGTGGTCACCGCTACTCGCATCTCGGAGTCCAGCTTCGATTTGCCGGTGTCGATCGACCGGGTCGAAGGGCAAGCCATCCACAACGGCCAGCTGCAGGTAAATCTCTCGGAATCGCTGATCACCGTGCCGGGAGTATCCGTGCAAAGCCGGCAGAACTACGCGCAGGATCTGCAGCTGTCGATCCGTGGATTCGGCGCACGCTCGAGTTTCGGAGTGCGCGGCCTGCGCCTCTATTCCGACGGGATTCCGGGCACCATGCCCGACGGCCAGGGTCAATTCTCGCAATTCGACTTGGGATCTGCGGATCACATCGAGGTGCTGCGCGGCCCGTTCTCGGCGCTGTACGGCAATTCTTCCGGCGGCGTAATCGCCATATTCACGCAGGACGGCGCGCCGGGCCATCAAGTCGACGGCACGGCCGAATACGGCACATTCAACACCCAGCGCTATGCCGTGAAGACCGGCGGGGACGATGGCACCGTCAACTACGTGGTCGACGCCGCGCACTTTCAGACCGGCGGCTATCGATTCCACAGCGATGCTGAGCGCAACAACTTCAATTCCAAGCTGCGCGTGGCGTTGAGCGAGGCGGCAAAACTGACCTTCGTGGCCAATGTGGTGACCACTCCGGAAGTGCAGGATCCTCTCGGGCTCACGCGCGTACAGGCGGCGGCGGATCCGCGCCAGGCCGGTACCGGCGCGCTGTTGTTCAACACGAGAAAGACGCTCGAGCAGCAGCAGATTGGGCTCAAATTCGAGGATAAATTCAGCGACCACGACGAGCTGTCGACGATGCTGTACATCGGGCACCGCGCCACCACGCAGTTTCAATCCATACCGCAGGCGACGCAACAGAATGCGCCCCTGTACCCGGGCGGAGTCATCGATCTGGACCGTGCGTATTGGGGCATCGACGCGCACATGACGGATTCCCGCGAGCTCGCCGGCACGTCTCTGCAGGTGGTGGGCGGCATCAACTACGACGATTTGGCGGAGGCGCGCAAGGGATATTTAAACTACGTGGGATCGCAATTGGGCGTGAAGGGCGGTGTGCGCCGCGACGAGGCGAATCATGTGTACGACTTCGATCAGTATCTGCAGGCGCAGTGGGACCCGGGTGCGCGCTGGCGCCTGATCGCGGGCGTGCGCAACAACGTGGTGGAGGTTACATCTCACGGCCACATACCGATACTGGACGGCGCGGACAGCAGCGTGCGCTACTCGGCGGTCAATCCGGTCGGCGGCGTCACTTTTCGCGCAAGTTCCGCGGTCAATATTTACGGCTCGTATGGCAGGGGCTTCGAAACGCCGACCTTGAATGATGTGGCCTACCGGTCGGTCGACGGCAGCCTGCCCGGATTGAACTTGGGACTGAAACCGGCCCGCAGCAACAATTACGAAGTGGGGATCAAGGCGAGCGGCGATCATGTGCGCGCCGACCTCGCTACCTTCTACATTCAAACCGAGGACGAATTATCCGTGCTGCAGAATTCCGGCGGCAGGACGGTCTCGCAGAACGTCGGCGAGACCAACCGCCGCGGTCTCGAGCTGGGGGTCGACGCCGATTGGGGCGGGTTCACCGGCCGCCTGGCTTACACCTATATCCGAGCGGTGGTAGGGCAGGACTATGCGACTTGCATAGCGGCCCCCTGCAACCCGCTCGCCCATCCCGGCGGGCCACTGCCGGCGAACTACAAAACCGTCGCTGCGGGCAGCTTCTTGCCGGCGGTGCCGATGAATTCTCTGTATGCGGGCCTGACTTGGCGCTACCTGCCGCTGGGGTTCTCCACGACTCTGGAGACCGTGGGCCGGGCGCGGATCTATGTCGATGACCGCAATTCCGATGCCGCGGCCGGCTATTGGGTGGCGAACTTGCGCGCCGGCTTCGTGCAGGAAACGGGACACTGGCGGTTCAGCGAATTCGTCCGCCTTG
>JANXZQ010000469.1 GCA_025355445.1 Gammaproteobacteria bacterium | reverse complement strand
GCGAGCTGTTCCGGCGCGAGGCGGGCGAGCCGCCGGCTGACGACTATACGGACATGCAACGCATGCGTGTGACGCCGGTAGTGGAAACGCGCATCGCGGATGAGTTCCCTGCCTGCGCCGTTGCATTGCGTACTGCGAAAGTCACCGGCAAGAAAATCTATGTCGAGTTTCCGAAATGGGGGGTACGCGATGCCTCGACACCATTGGAGGAGGACGAACTCGCGATCCTACGCCGCTTCGCTTTGCAACCCTCTAACGATGCGCGCGACCATGCGATACTTGCCGAACTCGACGGGTGGATGGATCGCCGAAGCCCGCGCTGGTTGATGGGTTGGCGAGACATTACCAATGCGACCAACGAGCGCACTGTGATCGCGTCGGTGATGCCGCGGGTGGCGGTAGGGAACAAGATTCCGCTCATGCATCCATCACCAGCGGTCTCAGCTCAACAGGTGGCCGCGTTACTAGGCAACCTGTGCACACTGGTGTTTGACTTTGCTTCTCGTCAGAAAATTGGCGGCACGACACTCAACTATTTTCTTCTCAAACAATTTCCGGCACTACCACCTGACCGCTACACGACCGTGGATCTCGACTTCATCGTCCCGCGCGTGCTGGAACTCACCTACTCCGCGCACGACCTTGTCGACTGGGCGCGCGACCTCGGCTACACCGGCGCGCCGTTCGCGTGGGACGCCGGCCGCCGCGCGCAACTGCGCGCCGAGCTGGATGCGTACTACGCCCGCCTATACGGCCTCACCCGCGACGAACTGCGCTACATCCTCGATCCGTCCGATGTGATGGGCGACGACTACCCGAGCGAAACCTTCCGCGTGCTCAAGAAGAATGAGACAAGCGCCTACGGCGAGTACCGCACCCGGCGGTTGGTGCTGGAGGCGTGGGACGCGCAGGCAGCAGGCTGATGGCAGGGGGTTCGATGCGCGTTCGCACGTTACGCAGGCAGCTCGAGCAAATTCCGGGTGCGCTGATTGACATTCCGCCCGGCGAGGGCCGGTCGGGCGACGAAGAAGGCGTCGTCGGGAGTACGGTGCATTCACCGGATGCGTCGACGTCTCTTTCCGATTCGACGATTTTGGATTTCGGGTCCTTGCCGGACGGCGAAACTCAGGACGACGATGACGCGTTCGATCCCGTCTTCGAGTGGAGTGCCGCGGCGGAAGATGCCATTCGCCAGTTGGGCAGTGCGGCAGACAAGATGATCCGCAAGAGCGTGGAAGTGGATAGCGGCTCGGATGCATTGGGCCATTACTTGTCGTTCCATGTCCGGGGCGCCCAGTGGGGCGCGACCGTCAAGGCTTCGGGCGTGGCGTGGCTCGTGCGGAATCACTTTTCTGCGCTGCCGGGCAATCTTCTGGACCATGCGCGGTTGGCGTTTCACGCCATCCTGCAGCACGAGTTGTTTCATTTCGCGACGGATGTAGCCGTCACTCAAGGCGAGCTCGCCCAGCGCCAAGCCTGGTTCGCACCTGCCAAGGCAGCTCGGATCGCGCGCGGCGAGCCGTACTCGCAGCGCGAGGAAAAGCTGGCCAATGGCTGGATGTTGAAAGCGTTCAAAACCGCGTTGCCCGCCTATCGGGTCAACGGCAAGCAGGCGGCGTTGAAGAAATGTGTTTGGCATCAGCCTCCGGGTTATCGCGATGCGTTGAGCCTGAAAACAGATTCGTGGCCACGCGAACTGCATGACCTTGTGTACGAGTACGCCAAAGACGCCGGTTGTCACGACCGGAATCCGCTGTTGTGGGATGCGAGCTACGACTGGCCCTGTCAGTTCTCGATATGGCCGCGTATCAACTGGCGCAATTGTGCGATCCATTTCGTCGACGACAGCGCGCGGTTCGGCATCCCGCCCGGCTGGCTCACCTTCCTGACATGCCTGTCGACGATCGAGGAAAGCCCGAAGTTCGAAAAGCAGCTTGCCGAGGTTCCAGCACCGGTGCGCGAGCGATGGATGCACGCCAAGATGGGCGCTATGGCGCACCTGTCGAACGGCCACCAATTCAAGCCATGGCCGAAAGGCGGCAAGGATGTCTGGTCGATGCGGGTAGACCTCGCGAATCGTGCACACTTGCTGCGGGACCGGACCGCAAATCGTTGGATCGCATTGGAGATCGGCGGCCACAAGGCCATGGGGCATGGCTGATTCGCAAAATTGCATGCCGGCGTGCGGGTTGGTTGAATACCAGCTGACCAAACTGCTATTCTGACACTACCAATGGTGTCTAATGACTGCTAAGATACTCGACCACGCAATCCGTCAGCTGGCATCTGCCGGCGCATCGATGCGCTGTGCGGAAATGGCCAAGTTGCTGGAAGGCTTGGGATTTGAGGTCAGGAATGGGAGCCGTGGCGGACACAAGCTGTTCTTTCACGACCATATCGAAGGCTTTGTTTCGGGTGCTTACAACTGCGACCACGGCCGCAATCCCGAGATCAAGCGGCCCTATATCAAGAAGGTGCTGGCCATCCTGCGCCAGTATGAAGCGGAACTGACCCGCTATTTGGAGGAATTGCCATGAGTGATCCCCATGCCTACGGAATCGAAGTGCGTCGCCGCAATATCGACGGCGAGGCTGTATTCGAAGCGCGCGTGCGTGAGCTGCCGGATCTGGCGGAGTATGCCGATACCTTCGAGGAAGCCTATGCGCTTGCTGTCGATGCGGTAACAACTACTGCCAAGGTGCTGGCCGGGCGCGGCAAGGCCATGCCCCCCGCGTTGGATCCCGTGGAGGAATGGAGCGGGCGGGTTACGTTGCGTGTGCCCAAATCGTTGCACCGCGCCTTGGCCGAGGTCGCCGATGCGGAAGACTGCAGTCTCAACCAGCACATCGTCAATGTGCTGAATTACTTCACCGGCTACGCGCATGCCGAGCGCGCGGCCGATACACA
>JANXZQ010000379.1 GCA_025355445.1 Gammaproteobacteria bacterium | reverse complement strand
CGGTTTCAAGGTTCGCGGTGGGGTCGCTGGAAGCGTTCGGGTAGTACATCGCCAGGTAGCTAAAATGGTCGGACAAAGACGGACTTCCGCTCCACCGTCGTGTGGTTCTTCATGGGGCCAGGTTCTCCTTCCGCTTCAGTTCCACAACAACCTTGTCCAGCTCGTCAAAGCGCGCGTCCCAGAGCTGGCGGTACCTCTGGATCCATGCCACTTCTTTCTCCAGTTGGCGCAGGCCGAGCTTACAGGTCCGCACGCGACCGACCTTCTCCGTGGTGACGAGCCCCGCGTGCTCCAAGACGCCGACATGCTTCTTCATGCCCGTGAGGGTCATGTGGAACTTCTCGGCAAGGTCCGTGATTGAAGCGTCTGCACGCCCGAGCTGCTCCAGGACGCCGCGTCGGGTCGTGTCCGAGAGCGCGGCGAACGAGGTATCGAACTCGGTCTGGGAATACTGAACCATATGGTTCAGTATGTAACACACCGACCGTCGGCATGCAAGGCGGGCCGAGCGTTAACCGTATGTGAGGTCTCTGATGTGATTCGGGTCGGGAACGCTGAGCGTTACCGTCGGCTTATCCGGGGTCGGGCCGCCTCCAACGTTCAGAATCATCCAAATATTCGCAAGCTGAAGGTACGCAGGCGCGTTGCCGTCACCCAGGCTCAGAATGCGCGCGCCGAAGACCTTTTCGTAGTATCGAGCCGATCGCTCGATGTCGGCGACGGTGAGAAAATGAGCGATGCTGATCCCCTCTCGCGGGGGCATCTCATAACTCTTCTGCCCGATCTGTACGCTGCTCATTGATGACTCCAATTCCGATGACACTGTGCACGGGTGGATTGTGACTGGCGAGGAAAGGCAAGACAATTCGACCAAGGTATCGGGTAAGGGTCCGAAATTCACCGTCTTTGGGAGAGATGCCGATATGCCACCACGCAAACTCGCGGCGATCTTCTTCGTGCTCTGTGCGATAGCTGGTGCAGCGGCTTCGCAATCTCAGCCCGTAAAGAAGCTGACGATTGCGTTGACGCGGCATGCTGACGACGACCTGGAAGTGACCGGAATGGTCGCCGGACTGTCGGCTGGAGCAGTCGGATACGTAGCGTACGCGGAATTGGTCGGGCTGCCGCAGTTCACGACCACGATCCAGAACGACTCGAACTTCGCCGATCAAGCCTACCGGGGAGTGCGGATTACGGGCATTCGGTTGGAACAGCTTGCCAAGGCGCTCGGCGCGCTTGCAGATTCAGACCTGATCGACGCGCTGTGTACCGATCGCTACCACTCGCACTACCCGGCGGATTACATCGCCGCGCATCACCCCATCTTCGCGCTCAAGATCAACCGCGAGCGCCCTGCACAGTGGGCGGCTAAGGCGCACGTGTACGACCTTGGCCCCTACTTCATCACGCATGCTAACTTCATCCCTCGCGACAAATTCCTAACGTATCTGGAGCAGCCGCAGATCCCCGAAAACATCATGCGTCTCAACTTCAGCACAATAGCCGCGACATACGGACCGATTACGCCGCGCGGAGATTTCCCGCCGAATTCGCCGGTCGCGCAGGGGTTCCTCATCGCCAAGCAGAATTGCCTGCGCTGCCACTTCCTGAATGATGCCGGCGGCACGAAATCCAGTCGCGACTGGCCCTCGCTGGCCACGAGAGCTCGCGAACAGCCCCAGTTTTTTGAGCGCTATGTACACGATCCGCAGTCTGTCGAACCGCACGCCCACATGGAGGGCAGTCCCACCTACGACGACGCAACGTTGGACGCGTTGACCGCCTACTTCCGCACTTTTACTAAGGAGAAACCGCACAAATGATCCTGCGCCTATCGAAGATTTCGCTGTTGGTCGCCGTCGCGCTCTACTCACTGGTCGTGGCGTTCAACAACCTGACGGATTACAACTCCAACTACCAGTTTGTACACCACGTGCTCCTGATGGACTCGACCTTTCCCGGTAATCACGGCCTATGGCGCGCCCTGCCGCAACCCGGCGTGCAGACCGTCTTCTACTGGTCGATCATCGCGTGGGAGTCGACGATCTGCGTCCTCTGCTGCGTCGGCAGCCTGCGCCTGATCCGCGCCATCAAGGCGCCAGCCGCGACGTTTCAGCAGGCAAAGTCCATGGGAATTGCGGGTCTCACACTGGGTTGCCTACTATGGTTCGTCGCGTTCCTCACCGTTGGCGGCGAGTGGTTCCTGATGTGGCAGTCGCGCATGTGGAATGGTCAGGACGCGGCCTTCCGGATGTTCGCATGCCTCGGAATCATTCTCGTCTACCTGAGCCTGCCCGAACCCGCTTAGAGGTCACTCTAAGGGCAGCGAAGAATATCAGCAGATGATCATGGCCGGTGTTGTGCCGTCTGGCGGATAGGTGAATACGTAACCTTAAATTAGATTAATAAAATTACTTAATAAGTTGATTTTCATTGTATTAACTGGATCACCGGCACGGATTACTCGGCGCTGCGCGCCTCGCCGGCTTGTCGTCCGTCGGCGGTTCGAAATAACGACGCCGAGCGATCCGTACCCGTGACCGTTTAAAAATCGTAATTTGTTGGCTCCCCGGGACGGATTCGAACCGCCGACCAACGGATTAACAGTCCGTCGCTCTACCACTGAGCTACCGGGGAATCGGAGGAGGCGCGGATTGTCGGGAAGCCGGCCGTCTAAGTCAAGGATTCAGGTATGACCTGAGACGGCGTGCGGCACGTAGGGCGACTCCAATTGTGCGATTTCGGCGGCCTCCAGCTTGAAGTCGAGTGCGGCCACGGCGTCCTCGAGATGCTGGGGTTTGGAGGCGCCGACGATGGGAGCGGTGACGAACGGCTTTTGACGAATCCATGCCAGTGCAACCTGTGCCTTCGGAACGCTGCGGGCGGCAGCGATGGTCGCGACCTGCTCGACCACCTTGCGATCGGCATCGACGGTGGCTGCGTAGAGCTTGTTGCCGAATTCATCGGTCTGAGTCCGCGCCGTTTGCGAGTCCCAGATTCGTGTCAGCCGGCCGCGGGCGAGGGGGCTCCATGGCACTACTGCAATGCCTTCAGCGGCGCACAGGGGCATCATTTCGCGCTCTTCCTCGCGGTACAGAAGATTGTAGTGGTTTTGCATGGATACGAACGGCGTCCAGCGGTTATGTCGGGCGAGGTGCAACGCCTGGCTGAACTGCCAGGCGTACATCGAGGAAGCACCTAGATAGCGCACCCTGCCGCTCTTGACGACGTCATGCAGGGCTTCGAGCGTTTCTTCAATCGGGGTGGAGTAGTCCCAGCGATGAATCTGATACAGGTCGACGTAGTCGGTGCCCAGCCGCTTCAGGCTGGCATCGATGGCCGTGAAGATCGCCTTGCGCGACAGTCCGCCGATGTTGGGCTGCTTGGTCATCGGGAAGAATACTTTGGTCGCGATTACCACTTCCTCGCGCTTGGCAAATTCCTTCATTGCACGGCCGAGGAATTCCTCCGAGGTGCCATCGGAGTACGCATTGGCGGTGTCGAAGAAATTGACCCCTGAGTCCACCGCTTGTCGGATGATCTGGCGGCTGGGTTCCTCGGGAAGAGTCCATGGGTGATCGCCGCGCTCCGGGACGCCGAAGCTCATGCAGCCGAGACAAATCTCGGAGACCTTTAGTCCTGTATTGCCAAAATTCTTGTATTTCATATGGTTTTGTTTAGTAGCTGCTGGAACACGCTGAGCCGATCGCTGATCTGCCAGTGTCCCACCATCCGCTCGCCTTCGAAATAATAGACCGTCGCGCCGGACATCCTGATCTGTTTTCCGGAAGCGGGGAATCCCGGCAAATCTCCTTTGTGAGTACCGCTCCACAACCAGGTCAGGGCAAGGACATCGCCTTTGGCGACAATCCCTTGTGGTACGAAGCGCTGATCTGGGAAGGGCGCCCGGCTCAGTTTGCGCTGATCCCAGGGATCGCCGGGGTCGTGGCGAACCGTGTAGCTATCGGCAATGTAGCGGTCGCAGGCCTCGATGTTCCCTTCACACCTTCCTATTCACTTTGATACCCGCCGTTCAATCAAAGGCCAGTTTGGATGCGTGCTCGCGAACGTCGGTTGGCCAGGCCGCGACGAGGTCGATGAATCGGTGGCGGTCGTTCGCGAATAGCGCGCGCGAGGCCTCTTCAAAATTCTCGAAATCGCCTGCCATGGCCGACATGAAGTGATAGGCCGCTTCCTGCTTTTGACGCCGTTGATCGATCTCTTGGTTGGCGCGCCGTGCCGCCTCCACCAACTTGCGCATGGCGACTGACGCGCCGCCGGGTTGGGAACCCAGCCATTGCCAGTGCCTGGGCAGCAGGGTGACTTCGCGGGCAATGACCCCCAGCTTTGGGCGGCCGCGTCCGCGCGGCCGGGATGGCGGAGCGGGGCGGGCAAGACGAGCCAGGAGCTCCGCGTCGCTGCCACGGCTGTCGATATCAATGGCGTGGCCGGTGCTGTCGTTGTAGATGAACAGCGGCTGCTTCGCGCCTCGATCGACGGCTTTCTTTGCGGCCAATGCCACCTGCTCCAGCGAACCGGAAGCAATGCGCTTCGAGCCAAGAAACGCTGTGAATAGAGGAGCTTGCGTATCGTCCAGCACGTCGATTTTCCTGTAATTACGAGACCTAATAATACCCGGATGAAAATCCTTCGTCAATATCATCCGGGTATTAATACGTTGCCGCGGCAACGCGCGGGAGGACGTGATCGATCAGCGAGACATCAGTAAGACGTCAGTGAGACGTTTCCGCGGAGACGGGGAGGTGGGTAAACGGCGAGGGCCGCGCGTTCGCGACCCTCGTTTCAGTCCAGCCGTTTCAGCTCAGGCGCGCTTGGCTTCGGCCGGGCTCAGGACCCGCCGGATGCGGCCGAGCGCGTCCTCGAGGATATCGAGGCTGGTGGCAAAGGAGATGCGTATATGGCCCGGCGCGCCGAACCCGGATCCGGGGACCACAGCGACGCCGGCCTGGACCAGCAGGTACTCGGCGAAATCGTTGTCGTCCTTGATTCCGAGCGCGCGCATGGCGCCGCTGACCTCGGCGAAGGCGTAGAAAGTTCCGGCACCCGGCAGGCAGGAGATGCCGGGAATGGCGTTGAGGCCGGCCACCACGTAGTCATGGCGCTGCTTGAACGCCTTGTTCATCTCTGCCACGCAGGCTTGGTCACCGTTCAAGGCCACGGTGGCGGCGCGCTGCGAGATGCTCGAGGCATTGGACGTGGACTGGCCCTGAATCGTGGCCATGGCGGCAGCGACGGCCTTTGGGGCCCCGCAGTAGCCGATTCTCCAACCCGTCATGGCATAGGCCTTCGACACGCCGTTGATGGTGATAGTGCGGTCATACAACTGCGGGTTCGCCTGCACGAAACTGGTGAAGGGCTCGTCCGCCCAATAGATGTGTTCGTACATTTCATCCGAGGCGATCACGATCTGGGGATGCCGATCGAGGACCGCGCCCAGCGCCTGCATTTCGGCCCTGGTGAAGGCGGCGCCGGTGGGGTTGCTGGGGCTGTTGATGAATATCAGCTTGGTGCGCGGAGTGATCGACTGCTCGAGTTGCGCCGGGGTGATCTTGTAGCCTTGCTCCGGACCTGCGTACACGCTGACGGGCACGCCGTCCGCCAGCAGCGCCATGTCGGGGTAGGAAACCCAGTAGGGCGCCGGAATGACGCATTCGTCACCCGGATCCAGCAGCGCCGCGCACACGTTGAAACAGGTCTGCTTGGCGCCGGAGGATACGAGGATTTGGTTGCGTTCGTAGCTCAACCTATTGTCGCGCTTGAACTTGGCAATGATTGCGTCCTTCAGTTCGGCCGTGCCGTCGACTGCCGTATAGCGGGTCACGCCCTTGCGAATCGCGTCCACGCCCGCATCTGCAATATGCACCGGCGTATCGAAATCCGGCTCACCGGCACCCAAACCAATGATGTCCTTGCCCTCGGCCTTGAGTTTGGCCGCCCGGGCCGTGACGGCGAGGGTGGGGGAGGGCTTAACCTTTTGAACGCGCTGGGAAAGTGACACGGCCAAGGGAGATTTCCTGTGTTTAAAAACGGCGAGCGAGTGTACGAAATATGGCCCGCCCGCGCCATATGACATATTTTCGGAAAAACCGCCGACCGGCGCACGTGCTGGGCCGTTGAGCAAGCCCACAATCCCCCACCGTGAGAGAATGTAACCATGAGTTTTGAATTGTATTCTGACTACCTGCCGGCCGGCGATCAGCCGCAAGCGATTGAAAAGCTTGTAGATGGGCTGAGCAGCGGTTTGGCCCATCAAACTCTGCTGGGGGTCACGGGTTCTGGGAAGACCTACACCATCGCTAATGTAATCCAGCAAGTGCAGCGGCCGACCTTGGTGCTCGCGCACAACAAGACGTTGGCGGCGCAGCTGTACGGCGAGTTCAGAGTCTTCTTTCCGAAGAATGCCGTGGAGTATTTCGTCTCCTATTACGACTACTACCAGCCAGAAGCCTACGTCCCGGCATCCGACACCTTCATCGAGAAGGATGCCTCGATTAATGAACATATTGAGCAAATGCGCTTGTCGGCGACCAAAGCGTTGCTCGAACGGCCGGACGCCATCATCGTCGCGACCGTATCGGCGATTTACGGGTTGGGCGACCCGCAAGCCTATCTCAGCATGGTGCTGCATATGTCGCGGGGCGATATGCTCGAGCAGCGCAAGCTGCTGCGGCGCCTTGCCGACATGCAGTACACGCGCAATGAAATCGACTTGCAGCAAGGTACTTACCGCGTACGCGGCGACGTCATCGATATCTTTCCGGCGGAGTCCGAACGCGAGGCGGTGCGCGTCGAGTTGTTCGATGATCGCATCGATGCCTTAAGTTTCTTCGATCCTCTGACCGGCGAAGTGCTGCGCAAGGTGCCGCGCCTCACCATATACCCGTCGACCCATTACGTGACGCCGAAGGAACGGGTGCATCGTGCCGTGGACGAGATTCGCGACGAACTGCGCACACGGCTGCTCGAACTCAACGGCGCCGGCAAACTGGTCGAAGCGCAGCGCCTGCAGCAGCGCACTCTGTTCGACTTGGAAATGATGCACGAGGTCGGCTATTGCGCCGGCATCGAGAACTACTCGCGCTATCTGTCGGGCCGGGCGGCCGGCGAACCGCCGCCGTGCTTGTTCGACTATCTGCCGAAGGATTCCTTGCTGGTGATCGACGAGAGTCACCAAACCATTCCGCAGCTGGGCGCAATGTACAAGGGCGATCGATCGCGCAAAGAGACCTTGGTGGAGTATGGATTCCGTTTGCCGTCGGCGCTCGATAACAGGCCGCTGCGCTTCGAGGAATTCGAGCATATGGCGCCGCAGGCCATTTACGTGTCGGCGACACCGTCGCACTACGAAAAGCGCGTGTCCGCGCAGATTGTCGAGCAAGTGGTGCGCCCCACGGGGCTGATCGATCCGGCGGTGGAGATACGGCCGGTGCGCGCGCAGGTCGACGACTTGTTGTCGGAGATCCGCCTGCGGGCGCAGGTCAATGAGCGCGTGCTGGTCACCACGCTCACCAAGCGCATGGCGGAGGATCTGACCGAATACTTGAGTGAACACGGCGTCAAGGTCCGTTATCTGCATTCGGACATCGAAACGGTGGAGCG
>JANXZQ010000377.1 GCA_025355445.1 Gammaproteobacteria bacterium | reverse complement strand
AATTACTGCCGTTATCAGGGGTGCCATGGAAAGCGGTTTGAGAACCCGTAAACGCTGAGGCGAAACTGGATTGCGCAATCCCCCTCCGGGCAAGTCGGCCCTTGACTTCCAACAGACGCCGTTCGCGACCGACGGCAACGGGTTGAATTCGGACATGCAAAAGGTACGATCAATGTTTGAAGTAGGAAAGCGGCGATTCATAGTGCTGCTTGTACTCGCGGCAGTTGGGCTGCTTGGCGCGGCTGCGGGGCAGGACCTGGTGGCTGTGGCTCCGAAGCTGGCGAAGATCGAATACCAGGATGGGCGCGTGCGGGTCGTGCGATTGCAAATTCCGGAACACGCGTCCCTGCCGACGCACGACCGTCCCCGACGCGTGGTCATTTCGCTCACGGCGAACCACGTGCAGTTGACTCGCGCTGACGGGACGGCGAGCGAAACACATACCGAGGCCGGAAACATTGCGTGGAGCGAGGCCGCCGTGCGCAGCGTGCGGAATCTCGGCGGTCCGGTCGAGAACATTGTCGTCGAGCTGAAGCGGGCGGTCCATCCCGGGGAGCCGGTAGCCAATCTGCCGACGGCTCTGCCGGCCGGGTACCTGAGCGAGTCGCGGCACAGGTGGGCGCTGGAGAACCAGTATGTGCGCGTGTACGACGTACGCATCCCGCCCGGGGAAACCACGACCTTCCACCGTCATGCGTACGATCAGGTTGCAATCTATGTGTCCGGCGGGCTGGTGTCCGTTCAGCTGGAAGGGCAACCTTGGGGACAACCCGAAACGATCGAACCGGGCAACGTCTCGTTCGCAGCCAATGCCGCGAAACCGATCACCCACCGCGTGCGAAATGACGGCAAGGCCGAGTACCACGTCGTACTCGTGCAGTTCCTCGAGTAGGTTTGGCAGGCCGCCATGCGCCGTTCGGTGCTGCGATCGTCACGATGCGCAGGTCCATTAACGCCTTCGCCCGGTTCATCCGCGGCGTGACAGTCTGGGGTGGGTGGCCTGCTCCAAAGCGGCCATTCGCAACCGTCCGATTGGGGTCGATTGCAGAAGGTTCAAGCGGCCTAAGGGTGACACGCGTCCGTCGGTTTCCAAGATGACGCTGTTCCAAATTCCTGAGTTGAATCATGTATGACGAGAGTGAGAGATCTCGCGACCTCAGCTCCGGTCACGCTCAATTCCATGGGAAGGCTTGGCGTTACTGACATTGTGGCCCCTGCACGCGCACTACGGGTACCACTCGGAGTTTTTAAACACTGGGCTCCCGAGAGCACATACCACGCTTCGGGCCCAGAGTGCGTGTGCACGCGCGAGCGATCATCGGGCTGCATGACTGAATAGGCGATCTCGGCGGTATAGCTCTCGGCGGGTAAGAGCCTCAATGGACCGACAACCGCAATTCGGTGACCGCCATGCGAAGGACGATTTTTCGACCCAAACTCGGAAAGCCATACACGGCCATCTTCCTCGACAACAATACCGCTCGGACTTTTGGCTGCGTCAGAAGCCGCTCTACTGGGAAAAGTATATAGATGCCAAAAGATAGCCTGCTTCAGTTTAAGATCCTTCGCAATACCAATCCTGAAGCACCCGAATTCAGGTCGGATTTCGCCCGGCACAACGACCACGCACATGTGGGATGTGGCGGCGCTAGATATCCCCCCGGCTGATTGGGCGACCGCAGACAGATGCGCGCAGAGGAGGAGTTGCAGCGCAAGGCCGAAGTTGATCGTCAAAACTGATTTCGAGGATGCCACCCACCATAATTTACACTCAATCCGCTTTCACAATCGCACTGTATGGAAGAGGCGTCCCGCCACGGGATGAAGCTGCATTAATCGCTTCCAATCACAACATCGCCGTGGAACTTCCCTGGGGGTAAGCCAATTGAAACTCGAACTGGAGTTCCGGAAAGCTGACATTCGTAACTGTCAGCAACGGGTCGAGACTTGCCGGATGCCGCCGGTCCCGGGTTGGGCGCGCTGAATGTCAGGATTGGGGATGCGAATCGGTCGGCAGGCGGCCTAAATGCGAAGCTCGTCGTCTTGAGTTCGTCGCCTATTAGCTGCCGTTCCCGGCTTGGGGTAGGATAGCTACATGGATTGCAAGGAGCGCCGCCGCCCGACTATCAGCCAGTACGGCAGTGAACAGCAGAGCAGATACAGAGGACCGTAAAGCAGTCCTACGAAAGGTTTGTAGCGATCCCTGATCCAATCACCAAGTTCGCACGGATTGTTAATCGCGATCTCGTTTCCTCTTACGACCGAGACATCCTTGTCTCCGTGATCTGGATCGGCGAAACACGTGAGTTCTTCCATGCGTTCTTCATCAATGGCGGCGTGCTTAAGAAATACTGAAGCGTTCGCGAAAATCCAACCTACAGCTGTTGCCGACGCGATGACGAACCACCATGGCACATTGGAACGTACACGGGCCACGAGCAACATGGGCACTACCAGCCCGAATAGTCCGACGCATGCGAATTCAAGGGCTTGGTACACCGATTTTCTCCTGACTTGTCCATGTTAGAGCGCCACTCCTGCAGCGATATCGGTGCACTTGGGTCCGCAGTGGTTCACCGAACAGTAAAGAAAGCCGCCAGAGCAGCCCTTAAAACAGTAAACCACAACGCCCCTGCGGAGATTACGTACAGGGCAAATCTAAGAGGAACGAAGTTGAAAGTGCAATGCACCGCACTGTGCAGCGCTCGGAACAGGAAGAATCCCCACGTCGCCCACAGATATGCCGCATCAACCTGGTTGGTCACGTAGATGTAGAGGACGACAACGTAGAAGACTGTGGGCAGCTCAAACAGGTTCTTCAAATTGTCAGACGGATTGGAAACCTGAGGCGGAGATAGTCGAGCCAACTCGGGCGGGGTCATCTGCTTCGGGTCGAGACCGCTTGAGAAGATGAAAGTTAGGCGGCGGCCGTACATATAAACCCACACCACCAGCGTCAGAATCATGGTGGCGCAGAATGGTCGGAAGATTTCAGTTTGATGCACCGTGCCTTTCAGTCTACGCTGAATGTGGATGCCGCATAACTCTTACTCGGCGACCGAACGGTAGCAAACAAACACCACTAGAGTGTGTCAAGTAACACGCCGGCTGCTCGTGTAACAGGTGGTCACACGGCGCCCTCCGTCCTCTCATAGGGAACGGGAGTGTCTGATTTTTTGTGTCTGAGCCATACTTTAGATCAGGAGGCAGAGTATGGCGATCAAGAACGAGATATTGGATGAGTTGCTGAAGGATAAAGATCCGAAGACGATCTTTTCTTCGGCTGGATTGCTCGGGGAG
>JANXZQ010000358.1 GCA_025355445.1 Gammaproteobacteria bacterium | reverse complement strand
CGTGTCCATGGCTACGGCGGCCCGGAATGCGCACGCGACGTAAAGGATCCTTTCCGCAAGAGGTATCTCGGTGGCAGGGTTGTCCGACCACTTATTCGATATGGCTTCCAATGCGTACAACGTGATCGGGTAATGTCCAGGCCATGACGGCTGCCGGTTTGACATTAGAATCTCCCTCAATGGATGTATTATCCAGTGAGAAGGGTGGGTTCACGTGGTCGACGTCGCCTTCCCACTGCCGATACGGCGTCATCGCGTGAACCTTTTCTTTTTGCTTGTCGCCGATCCTGCGTGACTCTTGAGGGATGAGTCCAAAAGGCTGGAAAGCTGTTGTCGCGCGCGGCGTAAGCGCATTTCGATAGCTTTCGGGGTGGTTTTCAAAGCCGCCGCCGTGGCTTGTTGCGAGAGGCCACTGATGATCGTCAGCAGCAAAGGCTCCTTATAGAGGGCGGGGAGCACTGCAATCGCCTCATCTAGGCGGCGCAAACGATCGTTCTTTTCGAACTCTGCTTCCGCCAGATCCGCTGCGGTTTCCGGCGACACCGGTTCCGACGGGGGCTCGACGGCGACGAGTTGCTTGATCCACCGCCGAAATCGCCGCCGGCGGCTGAAGTCGCGGCATTTATTGAGTGCGATAGTTCGTGCCCACGCGATAAACGATCTCTGCGGGTCGTAGCGATGCAGGTTTTCCCACGCCGCTATGAACGTCTCTTGCAAGAGGTCGTACGCATCGTCGGAATTCCCGATATAACGGCGTACGAGACGGTAAAGGAATTCCTTGTGCCGTCCGATGAGCATATCGAAGGCCTGGTGATCGCCTTGCTGAGCCCGCGCTGCGAGGGAGTCATCCGTGGGAGCCGGCGCGGGCAACGTCACGGCTGAGCGACGGCTAGAGCCTCATCGACCGTCCGATCGAAATGCTCGACTTGATCGGCCGACAGTAACGCCCGCATGGCGATGACATGTTGCACGGTCGCTCTCTGCAGCCCGATCATCGCCCGATGGAGCCGCTCGATGGCCGCCTGGGCACCCTCATCATATTGGTGCCGCACCGTAATAGCCCCGGCGATATCCCGGTTGGCCGCGCGCATCTCTGCTTCGAATGTCGAGCGTTTTGATGCAAAGTCTGCTTCTAGCGTCGCAAGTTGCTTATCTTGAGCCGCCGACAGATGCAGTCCGGTGTGTAATAACTGATCGAGCTGCTGCGGCGCGCGCGCTTGGCGCAATCCGTAATTGACTCCAACCCAGCCGCCCAAAGCGGCGGTGAGCAGCGTTAACACAATGAAGATGACTGAGGTCCGTGATGGGCTCACGGAGCTTTACCAAGCAACAAGCTGGACGGGGCTAGTTCCGATCCGAAAGCAAGCACCGCCCGACCGTGCACCGCGGGGGCCAGATGCGCCGAGTTGATGCCTACTGCGACGCTGCCGACGAGGCCGACCAGCATCAAGACACTGTGCAGAGAGAACCTTTTGCGAGCCGCTGCTCGGGTTCTACTGCGCACCGCTAATCTGCGCCAAAAATCAGATTCGAGGCCGTCGAGTGTGCGGTCTAATCCTGCGTTACTGAGGTTGCGCAAATCTTCGTCGATCATGGAGCTCTCGCTGGTGGTTATATACCCCTATACGCATAGCGCTTACCAAACCCTCTTTCAAGAGGGGCAAAGCCGGGCAATGCGTATATGTCCGTGAAGCCCATCCCGGGGTGGGGGGTGCGTGAAGAGGATCCGGAACGCCACCCCTTTTAGACTACTTTCCCGTCACTGAGGAGCTGTTGCCTTGAAATTACGCATGGGGTCTTGCTGGGTGGCTGCAATCATCGCAACTGCGCCGATTGTCGGGATTGCTCACGAGCATGCGGGGGAGTCGACTTTTTGGTTCGGTCATGCGGGCGACGCCGCTGAGGTGAAGCGAATAATCACGCTGTCGGCCACCGATCTGAAGTTTTCGCCAATGCAGATCTCGGTAACGACCGGCGAAACCGTGAAATTCGAGGTCCACAATGACGGTCAGCTTGAGCATGAGTTCATTTTGGGCAGCGCAGCGGAGCAGATGAATCACGACAAAGAGATGGCAGCGATGGTCGGCATGAAAATGACGCACACCAATGGAGTGAGCGTCGCGCCGGGCAAGACCGGCACGTTGATTTGGACTTTTACCAAGACCGGCTCTTTGCAGTATGCGTGTCATGTTCCCGGTCATTACGTCGCCGGCATGATCGGACAGCTCACCATCAAATGACGCCCGTGTTCGCCTCGCGCACATTCGACTCTGGCGTGCACGCATGAAGCGTTGGCCTCTCGGCTGTCGTTCGTGGCTTGCGATTACGTTCGCGATGCTAACGGCGGCGGCCGGGGCGGATCAGGGCACAAGTCCGGTGTTTAACCTCGACCAACTGATCGCGACGGCGCAGCGCGATAACAAGGATCTGCGGGCCGCGCGCATGAGCATCGAGGCCGCGCGAGCACGTTTGACGCAGGCCGGAGCCTTGGCGAATCCCCGCATCAACGTGGGTGCGGGCAGTGACTTTGCCTTTCGTAATGAAGGCGCCTATACCGCCTCGGTCGGGATCAGCCAGGAGTTTCCGATTGCGGGACGCCTCGCGCGCCAAAAGGATGTCGCTCTAGTCGATATCCAGTTAGCTCAGGCTGAAGTATTAAATGCGCAGCGCCAGCTCGCCGGTGAAATTGCGGCGAACGTCTACCGGATCCTTGTCCTGGATCGCCAGATTCAGGCACGCGAAGACTTAAGCGAAGTGGACGAGAAGCTGGCAAAGGCCACGCGCAGCCGGTTCAAAGCTGCGGAGGTCTCGGAATTGGACGTCAATACCGTGTCGCTCGATATCCAGCGACTCGCTCAAGAGCGATTATTGCTCGAATCCCAGCGTCGGGTGTTGCTGCAGTCAATAAATCTGCAGCTAGGCCGTCCCAGCACTGGGTCGCTGACCGTGGAGGAGCCGTTACCGAACTTGGATTCACTGCCGCCGCTCGACACTGAATTATCCAAAGCCATGCGCCAGCGTCCCGATCGGCACCAGGCGTCGCTGCAGATCGACCGCGCGCAAGCGCAGCTTGGGCTTGCCGACGCCAAGCGCTGGGAAGACTGGAGTGTGGGGCTTGGGGTGCAGCAGGATCGGCAGGCAATCGTGGGAGCGCTTGGCCAGCCGAATGATCGGGCGCTTCTATTGAACTTGACCATTCCCTTATCATTGAGAAGCCGAACGCAAGGATTAGTCGACGAGGCGGCGGTGTCGGTGCGCCAGTCCCGCGCCCGAAGGGATGCGTTGACGCAGCAGATTGACAGCGAAGTGGCGGCCGCGCATGCGCAAGCCGCGAGTCTTCAATCCCTCTACAAGAACTACGAGTCGACGCTGTTGCCGGTCACTGCCCGCAATGTGGCGCTGGCGCAAAAGGGCTACGGCCAGGGCCTGGTGCCGCTACTCGAAGTGATTCAGGCGCAGCGTCAAGAGGCGGATTTGCGGACTTCCGCCCTCAATACCCTCGACCTGTATCTTCAAGCGTATGCACGACTACAAACGGCTGTCGGAAATTATCCCTTGCTCACGGACTCCTCACCATGACGATGATGTTGAAGCTTCCCGCTCTCCGTTGGCGAGGGGCGGCTCTTGGCATCGCAATGGCTCTTATGCCCGCGATTCCGGGACCAATTTTTGCCCACGGAGGGGCGATTGAATTAGGGGAGGGCGCCAAGGGGCCTGTGTCGTTAAGCGCGGCGCAAGCCAAGGCGATCGGTCTCACCGTGGGGACCGCCGATTTTCGCCCACTCGCAGATTTGCTCACGCTCAACGGCGAGATTCAGTTGTTGGTCGATCGCCAGGCGCAGGTCAGCACGCGGATCAGCGGCCAGGTCACCGCGCTTTACGTGCAGCTAGGTGACCGGGTGAAGGCCGGCCAGCGACTTGCACGCATTCAAGCCCGATTAGTCGGTGATCCACCCCCGAGCATCGATGTCTCTTCGCCGAAAGGCGGCATCGTGGATGCGGTCAATATTGCCTTAGGTCAATCGATTGAACCTGCCAGTCCTCTTTTTCAGATCAGCGACCGGTCGGAAGTGAACATGGTCGCCCGCGTCTACGAAGAGGATCTCGGGAAAATTCGGCTAGGACAGGACGCGCGGATTCACACCTTAAGCTACCCCGATAAGGTGTTTACCGCCAAGGTCACGCTGATCGGGCCCGCGCTCGATCCTGCGAGTCGTACGGCCGTGGTTTGGTTTCGACTCGCCAACCCTGATGGAATGTTAAAACCTAATTTGTTTGCGAAAGCGGCGGTCGTTCTTAAGCACAATGAAGCCGCCTTGGCAATTACGAATGCGGGAATCCTCGAAGCGAACGGTGAGAAATTCGTGTTCGTCAAACAAGGCGATCTGTACGACCGAGTCGACATCACGACGGGGCTTGCCGACGATGAATTCACGGAAGTGACCGATGGGCTGGTGCCGGGCGATGAGATTGTTACCCAAGGCAATCGCGAGCTGTACACGCTGTGGCTCACGGGAGGCGTTAAAAAGAAGATCGCCGCGACCGATAATGATTAAAACCGCTGTCGTAGTTAAAAGCCAGTGAAGTAGCACATAGTGTTCAATCGCATCATTGCCTGGTCCTTACACAACCGCCTGATCGTGCTCGCGGGCACCTTGGTGCTGTTCGCTGCCGGCGCGGCGGTGCTCGAGCGGATGCCCGTCGACGTGTTTCCGGAATTCGCCCCGCCACAGGTGGTGATTCAGACCGAAGCACCCGGTATGGCGCCGGTAGATGTTGAATCACTCATTACCTACCCGCTCGAGAGCGCCATCAATGGCTCGCCAGGGGTTGATTCGGTGCGCTCGAAAACCTCCGTGGGCTTATCGACGATTACCGTGGTCTTTAGTGCCGGCACCGACATCTATCTCGACCGACAGCTCATCAATGAGCGACTCCAGAATGCCCTCGGTCAGCTTCCGCCCACGGCTAAACCTCCCGTGATGCTGCCGGTGACCTCCGCGGTAGGATGGCTGGTCAAATATGCCTTGGTGAGCACCACACGTTCGCCGCAGGATCTGCGCACGCTGTCCGACTGGGACATTCGCCCGCGAGTGTTGGCGTTGGGCGGCATCGCTTCGGTGGTTGCCATTGGCGGTGAGGTCAAGCAATATCAGGTGCGGCTCGATTCGGACCGGCTGCTCGCCTACCGAGTGAGTATCGATGAGGTGCGCCAGGCCCTTAGAAGAGCCAACCTCAATGTTCCCGGGGCCTTCCTGCAGAAATCGGGCCAGGAACTGATCGTGAGCGGTATCGGGCGCATCACCTCGCTTGAGGACATCCGCGGCACCGTAATTACCCTGCGAGGTGGCATCCCGATTACGATTGGCAATATCTCAGATGTCGCGCTAGGACCAGACATCAAGCGCGGCGACGGCGCCTTCGACGATCAAGACGCGGTTATTGGCACGATTTCGAAAGCGTATGGCGCCGACACCGTGAAAACCACTGAAAAGGTCGAAGCTGCGCTCGCTGATATCAAGAAGACCTTGCCCACGGGCGTGACCATGAACACGCAAGTGTTTCGGCAAGCGAACTTTATCGAATCTGCGATCCGAAATCTGCGCACGTCGCTCCTCGAGGGTGCGCTCATCGTCATTGTGGTGTTGTTCCTGTTCCTGATGAATTGGCGCGCCTCACTCATCACCTTTTTATCCATGCCGGCCTCCTTCGTGGGCGGCATCCTCGTCATGAACTCACTCGGGGTCGGAATTAACTCGATGACTTTAGGGGGATTGGCCATTGCGATCGGCGAAGTCGTCGACGATGCGATCGTCACGGTCGAAAACGTCGTGCACCGCTTGCGGCTCAACCGCGCTACAACCACCCCGCGAAAGGTCGGCCAGGTGATGTTCGATGCGGTACGCGAGATACGAAACTCCGTGGTGTATGCGACGCTCATCATCGCACTGATCTTTTTGCCGATTTTCTTTCTGCAGGATCTTGCGGGACGCATCTTTCGCCCTTTGGGCATAGCCTACATCGCCTCCGTCTTGGCCTCGTTGGTGGTCTCGATCACGATGGTGCCGGCGCTGTGTTATGTGCTGCTGGCCCGGCGCGCGGAAAAGCAGCTTGATACCGATACCATCGAAACCGAAGGCGACGGATCGACGCCTGAACATCTTGCAATGCCTGCCGTCGCCTCGGGACAGGACCAGGAAACTAAGTTTGTGCTGTGGCTGAAAGCACGGTTTGAGCGACTGCTGCGATTCGCGTTGCATCACTTCTGGATCGTCGTGGGGTCGGCGGTGGCCTCGCTTCTTGCGGCGCTGTCCCTGTTGCCCTTGTTTGGTCTGTCGTTTTTGCCCGAATTTCGCGAAGGCAATTTTATCATCGCGATGACGACGCTTCCCGGTACCTCGCTCGAAGAATCGATGCGACTCGGCAAACTGGTGCGCGAGGATCTCCTAAAATACCCGCAGGTTGTCTCAATCGATCAACGTGCCGGGCGCAGCGAGCTGGACGACGACGCACAGCCGCCGAATTTCAGCGAGTTTGACGTCAATCTAGACTTCGCCAAAAATAAAACAATGTCTGCGGACGTGCTGCTCGATCATATTCGAGAAGATTTAAGTAACGTACCGGGCGCCGTGTTTAATGTCGGACAATTCATCGCGCATCGATTCGATGAGGTGCAATCCGGCGTGCGCGCCCAGGTGGCTATCAAGATATTCGGGGATCAGCTCCCCACCCTCTTCAAATTGGGCCAACAAGTTCGCACCATCGTGCAAAACGTGCCGGGCGCGGTCGATGTGAATCTCGAACAACAGATCAGCGTGCCGCAGGTCAACATTCGGATCGATCGGGACAAGGCCGCCCGCTACGGCATCAACGTGGGCACGGTGGCCGAAGACATCCAAACCTCGCTCAATGGAGAGACCCTCTCTGCGGTGCTCGAGGGGCGCCGCAGTTTTGATTTGGTGCTTCGATTGCAGGCGCACTCGCGCGATAATGTCACCGCCATCCGCAACATCCTGGTGGACGCTCCGGCGCTCAATCCGCCGACTGGTGACAAGGTCCCGCTGCGCGAAGTTGCGCAGATCAGTGTCGAAGATGAGCCATATTCAATCGGACGCGAGAGCGTGCGACGACTGATCGTACTGGGTTTTAATGTGCAGGGCCGCAGTTTGAGCTCGGTGATTGCGGATGCCCAAAGGCAGATCGGCGAGAACGTGAAACTACCAGCCGGCTACCGGATCGAGTACGGCGGTCAGTTCGAAAGCCAACGCGCGGCGAATCGCACCCTGATGAGTTTAGGGCTATTCGCGCTGCTCGGCGCCGTATTGCTCCTGTATAAGGCTTTCGGCAACTTCCGAGAGGCACTCCTGGTGCTCTTTAACCTGCCGCTCGCCACGATCGGCGGGATTGTTGTGCTGTATCTCGCGGGGGCCAATTTAAGTGTGGCAGCGGTCATCGGATTCATTACGCTCTTTGGTATCGCCACCCGCAACGGGATCATCCTCGTCAGTCATTACAATCAGCTGAGGGCCGCTGGCAAGTCCTTGGAGGAGGTCGTGGTCCAAGGCACGCTCGATCGCTTGGTACCCGTGTTGATGACCGCGCTCACGGCTGCGCTCGGGCTTCTGCCGCTATTGTTCGGCTCACCGGTCGGTAAGGAACTAGAAGTGCCCCTGGCGCAGGTGGTACTCGGCGGCTTATTGACCGCAACGATTCTCAATATGCTCGTCGTTCCCACGGTCTTTAACCGTGTTGAACGCTGGCGCGAACGCCACAGCCAACCCCTTTTTGTCAACTCAACCCCTCTGGAGACTTCTTTATGAAACACACCGTCAAAACAATTGCGTTCTACCTGGCCCTTGCCGGGACGTTGCTCTGTGCGGCAGTCCCGATAACCCAAGCTGCCGAAATGAACGAAAAGGTGGTCATTCCGGCGACCTTGGAAGGACTTTGGCAGGCCATCGATGCGAAATCCTTGGAACTCAAAAAGACCATTGATAGCGGGTCGCTTGATCAAGTCCACCACGAAGCGTTTGCGATCCGTGACTTAGTCGCGGGGCTGCCTGCTAAGTCAGGGGCGTTACCGGCGGAAAACCTGGCCAAAGTGAAATCGAGCATAAAATTTGTGGCAACACTGGCCGAGCGTCTGGACGCCACGGGAGACGCCAAAGACGCGCCCGGTACGAAGCAGAACTTCGAGAAGCTCACAAGCGTTCTAGCCTCGTTGCGGGGCAACTACTCATCCAAATAGGAGATGGGGAGCCCGACGGGGGCGAGATGCTAAAAGGAGGAATCCATGCGCGCATCTATACCGTTCCTCCTGCGGCAGATTCTCGCTTGGCGTAAACAGAGGATCGCTATTCGCGCGGCACAAACCCCTCGTCGTGGGTCAAATCATCCCTCGCGATCTCGGCGAAAGCCGGTAGCGACGCTGTAGTTCGCCTTTCACTTCAACTCGGAGAATAGGTCATTAATCTCTTTGAATTCGCCGCCCACATGGTTCAACTCAACTTGATAGCGAATCGAGTTTTCCGAGAATGCGGCCTGCTCCACTGACATTTCAACTGTGTTGCCATCCAAGCTTGGTTGATAGGGAATCCGATATAATAACGCCGCCGTCGGCTCTGCGGGAGGCATCGATTCGATATGAAGAGGCGAACTTGTCGTCATCGAGAGGCCTTGGGGGCCCTTATCGGCGTCTTTTAGCGCTTGCGCGAAATCCACATCGCGTGCTTTGTAGTTTGGCGTGTCTGCATTGGCTATATTGCCGGCGAGAATCTCTAGCCGCTTGGCCCGCAACAGCAGACCATGTTCCCAAGTTCGATCATCGTTTTGCGTTGCCGGGCTTTCAACGCCGAACAAGCGTG
>JANXZQ010000361.1 GCA_025355445.1 Gammaproteobacteria bacterium | reverse complement strand
ACTTTGGAGGAGAAGGTCGGTCAAATGATACAAGCCGACATCGCATCGATTTCTCCGGCGGAGCTTCGCAACTACAAGTTAGGGTCGATTCTGGCGGGCGGCGGTTCGGCACCCGGCAACAATGTGCGCACGAACCCGCAGGCGTGGCTGGATCTCACGGACGATTATTATCGGGCTTCGCTGGCGGCAACCAGCGCGGCGCACGCGCCTATCCCGATTCTGTTCGGCATCGACGCGGTACACGGGCATGCAAAAATCGTTGGCGCCACTATCTTCCCTCACAACATAGGTCTCGGCGCCGCGCACGAGCCGCAATTGGTACGCCGTATCGGCGCGGCTACGGCGGAGGAGGTGGCTGCCACCGGCATCGATTGGACATTCGCGCCGACGGTGGCGGTGGCACGTGATGTGCGATGGGGCCGATCCTACGAAAGCTACTCGGAATCGCCCGAACTGGTCGCCGCGTACGCCGCCGCGATGGTGACGGGACTTCAGGGTGAGCGCGGCACGCCGCAGTTCATGTCGTCGGGGCATACCCTGTCGTCGGTCAAACATTTTCTGGGCGACGGCGGAACTTTGGGCGGAAGAGACCAGGGCATTACCGCCGTTTCTGAGGCGCAGCTGCGCACCGTGCATGCGGCGGGGTATCCCGCGGCGATCAAAGCCGGCGCCATGATCGTCATGGCCTCGTATAACAGCTGGAATGGCGCGAAGCTGCACGGCAATCATTATCTGCTCACCGATATTCTAAAGGGCCGGCTGGGCTTGGAGGGCTTCGTCGTCGGTGACTGGAATGCGCATGAAGAGATTCCGGGCTGTACCAAGTATCGGTGCGCCGCTGCCATTCTCGCCGGCGTAGACATGTTGATGGCGCCCGACAGTTGGCGCGAACTCTATGAGAATACCCTGGCCCAAGCGCGCTCCGGCGAGATTCCCGAGTCGCGCATCGACGACGCGGTGCGCAGGATATTGCGCGTCAAAACCATCGCCGGATTGTTTCAGCGGGAAGCACCGAAGCAGCGCAGCGATGCCGGCGATTTCTCGCGTCTGGGCAGCACGGCGCATCGAGCGTTGGCACGCGAGGCGGTGCGCAAGTCCTTAGTGCTGCTGAAGAACGATCATGCCACGCTGCCCTTGAATCCGCGCGCCAAGATACTGGTTGCGGGCGACGCCGCGGACTCTATCGGAGCACAGACCGGAGGCTGGACCATCGACTGGCAGGGCGATCAGAACAGCAACGCGGACTTTCCCGGAGCCACTTCCATCTTCGGCGGCATCCAAGCGGCGGTGCTGGCGGCCGGCGGCTCAGCCCTGTTGGCCGCTGACGGGCGGTATACCGAGAAGCCTGACGCGGCCATCGTGGTATTCGGCGAAGGGTCTTACGCGGAATTCGAAGGCGATCGGGAGAATCTGGAATTCTCCGGCGGCGACGCGCGTAACCTGGGGATGCTGCGGCGATTGCACGCGGCAGGGGTCCCCACCGTCGTGGTCTTTTTGTCCGGCAGGCCCTTGTGGGTGAATCGTGAGCTCAACGCCTCGGACGCCTTTGTGGCGGCGTGGCTGCCGGGCAGCGAGGGCGAGGGGGTCGCCGATCTATTGTTCCGTTCCGCCGCGGGGGACCGTTACGACTTTACGGGACGCCTGGCTTTCTCGTGGCCGAAGACCGCCATGCCGGTGTCTTTCGACGCCGCAGACAAGGTGTCCGGCGCGTTATTTCCGTGGGGATGGGGCTTGAGTTACGGCAGCGGCGCCGCTGCCGCGCGGCTCTCCGAAGATCCGCAATTACCGCCGCATTGGGCCCCTGCAGCGGGCAGCCTGTTTAACGAGGGTCACGTCACCGCGCCCTGGTCCCTCTTCGTCGCCGACGGCAGTTCAGAGGTGCACCTCACCACGTCGCGACAGGAAAGTCCCGAGGGCGCCGTTGCCGCCGCGCTGGACCGCGGCGGGGCCACGCTGAAATGGAGCGGCACTCGCAGCGGCACTGTCAGGATATCCGGGCGTGCGAGCGACCTGCGGCAGCGCGCCGCGCAAGGAGCGGCTCTGGATATTCGCTATCGCATCGATCAGGTGCCGCAGCGAGCCGTCACCTTAGGGCTGCAATGCGCCGAACCCTCGTGCGGTACGCGGACGGGCGCGATGCTGGATGTGACTCGAGTGTTCAAGGAATCGCGAGTCGGGGAGTGGCGGCATCTGTCCGTACCGCTGTCCTGCTTTGCGGCCGCGGGAGCCGACCTCGCCGCCGTGGTGGCGCCCTTTGCCGTCGAAACGTCCGGGCAACTCGAATTGAGCATCGCGCAGATCAGTCTCGCGTCAGGCGCCAAGGGCCGCCGCCGTCCTTGTCCTTGAACATTCCGCCAGGATTGGGAGTGCGTCCCCGGCGCAAGCCGCTAATATAGACGCACATTTTGCGAGGTTCCCAGATTGGCCATCAACTTAGCACCGGCGTCGGTCACCATCCAGGAAGTGGCAGACCTCGCCAAGGTCTCGCCCAAGACGGTGTCCCGGGTCATCAACAATGAGCCGCGGGTTCGCGCTGACACGCGCGCGCGCATTCTCGAGGCCATCGAGCAACTCAATTATCGGCCCAATCTCAACGCGCGCGGCTTGGCGAGCAATCGATCCTTCCTCATCGGCCTATTCTGTGAACGGCCCGGCGACTATTTGAGCGAATTTCAGGCCGGTGCCGTCGCACGCTGCCGTGAGTCCAGTCTGCACTTGATGGTCGAACCCTGGGATGTGGAGAGCCCTCTCATCGACAAGCAGATCGATACGCTGCTCGGGCAACTGCGCCTGGAGGGCGTCATTTTGCTGCCGCCGTTGAGCGACCATCCGGTCGTCTTGAATAAGCTTCGTGACGCCTCGATCCCCATCGTGCGGATCGCACCGAGACATCATTTGGGCGCTGAGCCCTCGATAGGCATCGATGACTATGCGGCGGCCCGCCAAGTCACGGCGCATCTGGTGGGACTCGGACATCGGCGCATCGGCTTCATGTTGGGAAGGCCACATCATGGCGCGACCGAGCAGCGCTACCGAGGTTTCGTCGACGAAATGCACGTTCACCAGATTCCGGTCGACGCCGGCCTGGTTGAAACCGGTAATTTCGGGTTCGGCGACGGCTTGGTTTGCGCCGAACGCATGCTGCGTGCGGCGGCTCCGCCCACGGCTATTTTCGCCAGCAATGACGACATGGCGGCGGCAGTGGTGTCGATGGCGCGCAAATTCGGGCTGGATCTGCCGGGCCAATTGTCGGTGGCCGGCTTTGACGATGCGCCCATTGCCGGCATGATCTGGCCGGAGTTGACCACGGTTCGCCAGCCGGTAGCGGCAATGGCGCGGCTTGCCGCCGACATGATCATTCGGTTCGAACCTCGACGCAACGGTTGGCCCGAGCCCATCCCGCGGCATTTGCTCGATCATGAATTGGTCATCCGCAACTCGACCGCCCGTCCGGCAACGCCCTGACAGGATGGGAATTCTCATGGACGCGCCTCGCTACGACATCGATTTACGCAGCGACACGGTTACTCGCCCGTCGCCGGGCATGCGCGCCGCCATGGCCGAGGCCGACGTGGGCGACGATGTCTATGGCGATGACCCCTCCGTCAATCGCCTGCAGGCGGTAATTGCCGAGCGCTTCGGCTTCGAGAGCGCGCTGTTCTTTGCCACCGGCACGCAGAGCAATCTGTCGGCTCTGATGTCTCACTGCGGCCGCGGGGACGAATACCTGGTTGGCCAAGAGGCCCACACCTATAAGTACGAGCAGGGTGGGGCGGCGGTGCTCGGCAGCATTCAGCCGCAGCCGCTGGAGAATGAGGCGGACGGCGGCATATCGCTGCTCCGCATCACCAACGCCATCAAGCCCGACGACGATCATTTCGCCCGCACACGATTGCTTGCGCTGGAAAACACCATCGGCGGCCGCGTGCTGCCCATGGCCTATGTACGCGAGGTCACCGACTTTGCGCATGCGCAAGGTCTGTGCACTCACCTGGACGGCGCGCGAATTTTCAATGCCATCGTGAAACTCGACATCGACGAACCGGCGGCCGTCGCGGGATTCGATTCAGTGTCGGTATGCCTGTCCAAAGGCCTCGGCGCGCCGGCCGGCTCAGTGCTGCTGGGGTCACGTGATTTCATCGCGCAGGCGCGGCGCTGGCGCAAGGCGCTGGGCGGGGGCATGCGCCAGGGCGGCGTGTTGGCGGCGGCGGGTCTTTACGCCTTGGAGCATCACGTGCCGCAGCTGGCGCAGGATCACGCCAACGCCGAATTTCTCGCCGAGGAATTGCGCACCATCGGGTTGCAGGTCGAGCCTACGCAGACGAATATGGTGTATGTGCGTATCCCCGCGCCCAAGGTGCCGAGTCTCAAAGCACACCTTCAGCAGCGCGACATATTGGCGACCATCACCACGCGCACGCGCCTGGTGACGCACTTGGATCTGCCGCGCCGGAAGATTGCCGCTGCCGCGCAGGCGTTTCGCGACTTTCCGCACTGGGATCCTTAAGGATTTTTATACTGTCTTTACGGCGACGGCCGCCGATTCTGCGCTGTTTTTCCTTCCGCAAGCCTAGCTTGACGGTGTCGCGGTCCAAGCCGCGCAACCCGACGGAGTTGCCGTGGACATTGTATTCATGATGGTGCTCGCAGCGTTTCTGCTGCTTACCCTGGCATTGGTCGCCGGGTGCGCCGCGCTCGAGCGAAAAAAATGACCTGGGCCTATGTGCTGAGCGGCAGCATCGCCTTGGCGCTGCTGGTATACTTGGTGGCCGCCTTGATCCGCGCCGAGGATTTGTGATGACGGGCCAGGCGTGGTTCACCCTGCTGTTGTTCCTCGGCGTGCTCGCCGCCTTGAGCTTTCCGCTCGGGATTTACCTGGCGCGCGTCGCCGATGCGGCGCCGATGGGCGGCCTTTTCGGCAAGCTAGAGCGGGCCATTTATCGCATTGCCGGCGTTGACGCCGGGCAGGACATGCCCTGGACCCGTTACGCCGTGTCGGTTCTGATCTTCAACGCCTTGGGCGCGGCGGTGGTGTATGCCGTACAACGCCTACAGGCGTGGCTGCCGCTGAATCCGCAGGGACTGCCGAACGTCAGTGCGGACTCCGCGTTCGACACGGCCGTGAGCTTCGTGACCAACACCAATTGGCAGGGCTACGCCGGCGAGTCGACCTTGAGTTATTTCACCCAGATGCTGGCTCTTACCGGGCAGAATTTCCTCTCCGCGGCCACCGGCATCGCGGTGGCGTTTGCGCTGATCCGCGGATTCTCGCGCCGCTCGGCACAGGGCATCGGCAATTTCTGGGTGGACCTGACGCGC
>JANXZQ010000250.1 GCA_025355445.1 Gammaproteobacteria bacterium | reverse complement strand
CAGGTACTGATCGATGAAGTTCAGTTCCTCGGCAACGGCGATTTCCGGCAATTCGACTTTCTGCAGCATGGATCTGAGGAAATCGCTGAGGGCATCCACCATCGCAGCGGCGGCCACCACGTCCTTGTCGCGGATCAGCGTAGCGATGCCATTTAACGCGTTGAACAAAAAATGCGGATTCAGCTGCGACTGCAGCGCTTTCTGGCGTGCATCATCCGCGAGCTTCATCGCGCGCACGACGTGCGCGCGTTCGATCTCCAGGTCAAGCATTGCATTGATCCCGTGATACAGGGAGGACCACGTGAAGAGCACCGTGGTGTAGATGATCCAGCCGCCCCCTGGGATCAACATGGGGTCCGCGGCGATCTCACTCGCGTCCTGCAAGAAAATCGGCAGGAGGCTGGGAATATGCATCAACGCGGTCAGGCAAGCGAGGTTCAGCGCCTGATCGACCATGAACCAAAGTGGCGCGCCCACGGTACTCAGGACAAGAGCCACCACGCCGACGGCGAGGTAGGAGAAATGAGCTGCGCGCATGCGGCGGTATATCTGGCGAAAGACCAGCGTCAGGGCCGAGCCAACCGTAATCCACGACAGGTGGTTCAGCGCAGAAGGCAGTATCCCGATCTGCGCGATGCCCCGGGTGAACCAGATCGCACCAAAGGTGATCCAGCCCCCATAGTGAAGCGCGTCGAAAACGGTCGCTCTCGAGATTTCCCGTCCGGAGGCCAGGAGGATCGGTTTGGCGCTGTTGATAGAGACCCCATCGGCGCCGTTATGGCGCGTCCTTGTTGTCGCAAAGAGTTTATCTCAGGTGCGCACACACGACATCCGGCCGTCACAAATCAAATCCGCTTTGTCGTGTATTTAGACCGCTTCGTCGCGATTTTCGACCCGTTGTCCGACTCCCCAGCGGCGGGGCACGTACCGTACCGACTCGCTGCCGGGCAGCTTCGAGTTAAGGTAAATGGGTCGGGAGGACGATCACCATGTTGACGCTGTCGGGCGCAGAAGTTCGCGCCGTCCTGCTCGGCGGATTCAGCGCAGGCACGGCTGATATCGGCGCCGCCTGCCTGATCTACTTCACGGCCCCGATGGTGATCATGAAGGCAATCGCCGGCGGCCTGATCGGCCCGGCATCATTCCAGGGAGGAGCGGCGACTGCGGCCCTCGGGCTGGCTCTGCAATGGCTGATGTCCTGCCTGATCGCGGCGATCTACGTCGTGGCGACCTTGAAATGGCCCATGCTGCGCCGCCGCTGGATTGCGTCGGGACTCGCGTTCGGCGCCGTTGTTTTTGGCGTCATGAACTATGGGGTCGCTCCACTCTCGGCCATCGGCAAATTTCCGGCGTTCACGGTCGCCCTGTTCATCGCCAATCTGGTCGCGATGCTTATGTTCGGCTTGATCATAACTTTCTTTGCTCGTCACACCACGCGGACGCGTCCCCCGGGCGCTTGACCCGCGCGCCCGGACCGGCGCGCGGGTCAAATTCCCCGTTCACTTGGCGACCTTCAGCGCTCAGGGCAAATACGCCTTATTATTTCATATGGGATTAAGTAGCAGCGTCGCCCGCTCGGCAAGCGCATCGCAGCACCGGGCGCGCATCGACGGCGTCGACCTGCTTCGCGGGCTCGCGATCTGGTTCGTGCTGATGAACCACGTCAACATGCGGCTGCTCCTCGCCAAGATTCCCTATCTGCAGGGGCTTCCCGCTCAGCTCGCGTCCTCTTTGGTATGGAACGGACAATATGGCGTGCAGATGTTTTTTGCGGTCTCAGGCTTTCTGATCACCTCCACCTCGATGCGCCGATGGGGACCGCTTGCCCAGGTCAGGATTGGGGAGTTCTATGCGCTGCGCGTTGCCAGGATCGCGCCATTGTTCCTGCTGTTGCTGGCGATTCTAAGCTTGCTGCATGCCGCGGGCCTTAAAGACTTCATCGTGTCCGCGAGTTCCGGCGGACTCGGCCGCGCGTGGCTCGCGGCGCTTACCTTTCATATCAACCTGCTGGAAGCCCGGCGCGGCTACCTTCCCGGCAGTTGGG
>JANXZQ010000225.1 GCA_025355445.1 Gammaproteobacteria bacterium | reverse complement strand
AGTGCTTGCGGCATGATCAGTAGTCCGGATTGGATGGGCGTGAAACCCAAGCCGAGCTGGTAAAGCAGCGGCAGCAGGAAGGGTATTCCGCCTATCCCTAAGCGCGTAAATAGATTGCCGCTGATAGAGATGCGGAAGGTGCGGATTCGCACCAATCCCAAGCGCAGTAGGGGATGCACCGTGCGCGTCGTATGCAGGCCATAGGTCGCGAGCAGGGCGGCGGAGATGGCCAGCAGGCCGAGCATCTCGCGTCCGCTCAAACTGGTCTCACCGAACACTTCGAGTACGTAGGAGAGCAGCGAAATGCCCGAGCCGAACAGCACCAGGCCGACGATATCGAGCGGATAATTGCGCTTCTCGCGGTAGTTTGGCAGGTGCCGATAGACCATGAATAGACCCGCAAGGCCTATCGGTATGTTGACGAAAAAAATGACGCTCCAGTGAAAGTAGCCGATGATGAGGCCGCCGAGCAGCGGGCCTACCATCGGGCCGATCAATCCCGGAATAGCGACGAAGCTCATGGCCGAGATCAGTTCGGACTTGGGAAAGGTGCGCACCATCGTGAGCCGCCCGACGGGAAGCATTAAGGCGCCGCCGCAGCCCTGCAATATGCGACAAGCGACCAGCCAGTGAATGTTGCTCGAGATGCCGCACAGAAAGGAGCCGAACGTAAAGATGCCGATTGCGGATGCGAATACTCGCCGCGTACCGAAGCGATTGGCCATCCAACCGCTGATGGGAATGAATACGGCGAGACTCAAGGTATAGCTCGCAAGCACGGCCTTCATGCTGAGCGGCGGCACTTTCAGTGCCAGGGCTATGGCGGGGACGGCGGTATTCAGAATCGTCGTATCGAGCGATTCCATGAAAAATCCAACGGCCACCAGCCACGGCAACAGCCGCTTGGCAGTGTCCGTGAGTGCCATATCGTCGCGTGCGGTCAAGCGAGAGCGCTGCCTTAAGCGCCGGCGAGCGCCGTATCGACGATGCGTTGCGCCTCTGCGATCAGCCGCCCCAAATGATCCTCGTCATGGAAACTTTCGGCGTAGATCTTGTAGATGTCTTCGGTTCCTGAGGGCCGCGCGGCAAACCAGCCGCCCTTCGAGGCAACTTTCACGCCGCCGATGGGCGCATTGTTGCCGGGCGCACGCGTGAGAATTTGCTCGATGGGGTCGCCGGCAAGTTCCGTCAAGTGCACTTGCGCTGCATCCAATTTCGAGAGTTTCTTTTTCTGTTCCGCATTCGCAGCAGCATCGACACGATTGGCGAAAACCGCGCCCAAATCCTCGGTCATGACGCTATACGCCTCGCCCGGGTCCTTGCCGGTGCGCGCCGTAATCTCCGCTGACAACAGCGCCGGCACCAGGCCATCCTTGTCCGTGGTCCAGACGCCGCCGTCCAAGCGGCTGAAAGAGGCGCCGGCGCTTTCCTCGCCGCCGAATCCCAAACTGCCATCGACCAACCCGGCTACGAACCATTTGAAACCCACCGGCACTTCGTACAGCGAGCGGCCAAGGCGGCGGCTCACCCGGTCGATCATGGCGCTGCTGACCACCGTTTTACCGACGGCGGCATCCGCCCGCCATCGCGTTCGAGTGCGAAACAGAAAGTCGATAGCCACCGCCAGGTAATGATTCGGCGGCATCAAGCCGCTGCTGGCAGTAACGATGCCGTGCCGGTCGTGATCGGTGTCGCAGGCAAAAGCTATGTCGAATTTGTCTTTAAGACCAATCAGCCGCTGCATGGCATAGGGAGACGACGGGTCCATGCGGATCTTGCCGTCCCAGTCCAGGGTCATGAAACGAAACGTGGGATCGACTTGGTCGCTGACCACCGTAAGATCGAGCTTGTAAGTCTCCGCAATGCGTGCCCAGTAGTGCACGCCTGCGCCTCCCAGCGGGTCGACTCCCATGCGAATATGAGAATTGCGTATCGCCTCCATGTCCAGCACCGCGCCAAGGTCGCTCACGTAGCTTTGCACGTAGTCGTGCGCATGAGTGGTGGCAGCACGCCGCGCCGCGGCGAATCCTATTCTTTCGACCCCGTTCATTCCCGAGCGCAGCAAGGCATTAGCCCTTGCCTCGATCCATTGAGTCACGTCGGAGTCTGCGGGGCCGCCGCTCGGCGGGTTGTACTTGAAGCCGCCGCTATCGGGCGGGTTGTGCGAGGGTGTAATGACGATGCCGTCGGCGAAGCCCGTATGGCGTCCTCGGTTGTAGGTCAGGACGGCGTGCGAAATCGCCGGAGTCGGTGTGTATTCGTCGCCGGCCGAGACCATGACCTCGACTCCGTTGGCGCCGAGCACCTCCATGGCACTGGCGAATGCCGGCGCCGAAAGCGCGTGAGTATCGAAGCCGATGAACAGTGGTCCGTTGATGTTCTGCTGCCGGCGATACTCGCAAATCGCTTGGCTGATCGCGAGCACATGAAATTCGTTGAAACCTATGTCGAAGGAGGTGCCGCGATGACCGGAGGTGCCGAATGCTACGCGCTGCGCCGGAATTGCCGCATCCGGACGCTCGCTGTAGTAGGCGGTGATGAGCCGCGGCACGTCCACCAAGGACGCTGCCGGCGCCAGCTGGCCGGCGCCGGGGTTGATCCTCGGGCTCAACCGGTTGCCAGTGCCGAGCTTTTGTCGGCGATGCGCTTCATCAGCGCGGCCCAGGACTTGACGAACGATTCCGCGCCCTCCGATTGCAAGCGAGTTGCCAGCGCTTGTACGTCGATGCCGGCTTTTGCAAAGGCACCGAGCACTTTCTCCGCGTCGACGCCGTCCTTGGCCATGACTGACTTGATGGATCCGTCCGCGGCGAATGCCAGCAACGTCTTCTCCGGCATGGTGTCGATAGTGTCGGGAGCAGCCAGAGCGGAGACGTATAGATCGGGCGCGGCCTTCGGGTCCTTGGTGCCGGTGCTCGCCCACAGCATGCGCTGCTTGCGTGCGCCTGCGGCCTCCAGATCCCGCCAGCGTTTGCTCGCCAGCAATTCGATGTGCGCTCGGTAAGCGCGGCCGGCGACGGCGATTCCCAATTGATTGCGCAATTCCGCCGGCACCTTGTCGCCGACCGCCCGGTCCCAGCGGCTGACGAATAGCGATGCTACCGAACTTACTTTCGGATCGAGCCCCGCGGCGACGCGCCGCTCGATGCCCCGCAGATACGCTTCCGAAACAGCCAAGTAGTGCTCGCTGGAGAACAACAGCGTCACGTTGACCGGGACGCCCGCAAAAATCGCGGCTTCGATGGCGGGCACGCCGTCTGGGTTGCCTGGAATCTTGATATACAAATTCGGCCGCTCGGCCTGCTTATGGATGCGCAGCGCGGCTTCGAGCGTGGTCTTGGTGTCGTTCGCCAGCAGCGGCGATACCTCCATGGAGACCCAGCCGTCGATGCCGGACGTGCGGTCGAACACCGGTCGAAACAAGTCGGCGGCGCGGCGCAAGTCCTCCAGCGCCAACTCGACGAACAGTTCCTCGTCCTTCAAGCCGGCCTGCGCCTTTTGGCGAATGCTGCCGTCGTAGGCCGCCGTATTGGCGATGGCTTCGTCGAAAATGGTGGGATTCGAGGTCAGGCCCGTGACGGATAGATCATCGATGTAGCGGCGCAACGTGCCGTTGTCGAGAATTTCACGGGTAATATTGTCGAGCCAGAGACTCTGACCCAAATCGTGCAGGCGTTTCGTGATTGTCATGGCGGTACCTGGAAGTCGGATAATTGGTGGTGGATGAGGTCCCCGATGGCCTCGATGGTCATGTCCGGTGCGGGTGCAACGGAATTGGCCTCCGGGGCAAGTGCATAGTGGCCTTGGCGCACGAACACGGTGGTCAGTTTACTCTTAAGGACGGATTTCATGGCCGCCAGCAGAGTCGGTTTATCGTCGATCATGACGTAGTGATTGGCTGGGAAGCGCTCCTGTACGTGATCGAGTACGCGCTCCTTGTGCAGATAAATCATGACGCGGCCGTCGACGGCATCCCAAATACCCGAGCGCTGAATCTTTCGCGGCTGATAGACGATGTCGCCATCCGACAGCACCACCGGCCGGCCGAGTTCGCACAGGTGAGCCACCGCTTCGAGCGCGCGCGGAAAAGCCCTGGCGGCGAACGGATATTCCAGCAGAAACTCGGACATGGCGAGCAGTTCGGGGTGATCGTCGAGCCCGGTGCGAAAAGCCTGCAGGCTTCCCAGGTAGTCTGCGAGTCCCAGCTGCTCGCGCAAGCGGCCGAAGATTGCCCAGTACCGGGCTCGTTCGGACGGGCCAAACGCCTGCTCGAGGCGTTCACCAAGGTCCGCGGCAAAGCGATCGTTGTCCAACAGAGTGTTGTCCACATCCAGCAGAAAGATCGTCTTGCCGTCATTCACGTTCAGCACGGCGAAGTCTTTTCAGGGCCGGGGTCGTGCCAAACGTCCTCACCCTTGACGATCTCGTTCGCAGCCGAAGGTCCCCAGGAACCGGGAGTGTATTCCAGCACCGGCGTCTGCTCGTTAAGGACCGGATCGACCACGCGCCATGCGGCCTCGACACTGTCATCCTGTGTAAAGAGGGCCGTTTCACCGCGGATGGCGTCGCCCAACAGACGCTCGTAGGGGGATTTCTCGGCCCCGGGGTGGTGCCGGGCAACCAGTTCGACCGGTTCGCCGCACATCTGTTCGCCGTTGCGCTTCACCAGCGCCCCTTCGCTGATCACCACCTCGGGACTCAAGCGCAGGCGGAAATAATTCGCCGGCAGGTCGGCGCCGGAGTCAAATATGTCGAGCGGCGGGCGTTTCAGCGTCACCGTTACTTCGGTGGCGTTTACGGCCAAACATTTTCCCGTGCGGATGTAGAACGGGACGCCGGACCACCGCCAGGTGTCGATGCGCAGGCGCAGCGCGGCGAAAGTCTCGATCTGCGAATCCTTGGCCACCCCTTTTTCATTCCGGTAGCCGGCGAATTGCCCGCGCACCACCTCTTTCGGGTCGAGCGGGCGCATGGCACGGAACACACGCAGCTTTTCGGCCTGCATGGCCTGCGGCTCGTGGCCGGTCGGAGGATCCATGGCCAGTAACGCGGTCACCTGCAGCAGATGGTTTTGCACCACATCGCGAATGGCGCCCACTTCTTCGTAAAAAGCCCCGCGGCCGTCCACCCCGAATTGCTCCGCCATGGTGATCTGCACATCTTGGATGTAATGGCGGTTCCAAATCGGTTCGAGAAAGGTGTTGGCGAAGCGGAAGTACAGCAGATTCTGCACCGCTTCCTTGCCCAAGTAATGATCGATCCGAAAGATGGACGCCTCCGCAAACACTTCGTGCAGCGTGCGATCGAGCGACTGAGCCGAGGCAAGGTCGCGGCCAAAGGGCTTCTCGACGATGACCCGGGCGTTCTGCGCGCATCCGGACTTTGCGAGCCCTTGCACCACGCTGCTGAACATGCTGGGCGGAATCGCCAGGTAGTGGATCGGCCGCGCCGCGGCGCCCAGTGTCTGCTTCAATTTCGTGAAGGTCGCGGGATCCGTATAGTCGCCGTCCACATAGCGCAGTAGCGCAGCAAGCTTGTCAAAGCATGCGGCTTCGAAATTGCCGCCCTGCTGGATGCTGTCGCGGGCGCGCTGCTTGAGCTTGTCGAGAGTCCAACCTGCGCGCGCCATGCCGATGATGGGGATGTCGAGCGCGCCGCTGTGAACCATGGCATACAGCGCCGGGAAGATCTTCTTGTAGGCCAGGTCGCCCGTGGCGCCGAAGAACACGAAGGCATCGGAGTCGAGAGTCGTCATTCAGGGTCTCGCCTGTCGTTCGCGCCGTAGGCGCTGCAGTTCGTCCAAAAGTTCGAGCGCGAGCGCTACGCCGGCGAGATTGATTTCAAGGTCTCGCTCGAGGCGCAGGGCCATGCGGGTACGGCGCAACGCCGCGCCGCTGAAATGCCATTCGTCAGTGCTGACCGCGACGGCGTGGATCACCCCTTCTTCGACGTATTCGATGATGTGCCGTTCATCGACGGCGCACATGCGGCTCAAATCCTTGAGGCTAAGAACCGCGGATTCCTCGAATATTGCGCCGCTCAGCGCCGGGTCATTCGAAATGGACATGGCTTACGCTCCGAAATTCGCACGAGGATTGAAGGGCTGCGCTGCCGCAAAGGCCGCGTACGCGGCCTTTGCCTTGTCGTCGTTGGCCGGCGGCAATGCAATTTGGAGAATGACATAGAAGTCTCCGGGCGGTGCGGCGGGAATGCCGCGGCCCCGCAGCCGCATTTTACTGCCGGCATGCGAGGCGGCGGGGATTTTCAAGTCCACCGTTCCGCTGGGAGTGGGCGTTTTGACGGTGGCGCCCAACGCCGCTTCCCAGGGTGCTACCGGCAGATCGAGATACAAATCACGGCCGTCGATTCGATACAAGGAATGCGGCTGAAATTCGACTTCGATGAATAGATCGCCGGCTGTGCCTTCGCCGTGCGCGGGAGCGCCTTGGCCGCCTAAGCGGATACTTTGGCCGGCGAGGATACCTTTGGGCACTTGCACGTTGAGCACGCGTTCCTTCGATACCAATCGGCCGTCGGCATCTATATCGGGAACGCGCAGTGACAGCTGCCGCGTTCCGCCCTGCAATGTGGCGTCGAGGTCGAGCAGTACTTTTGCATGATGATCCTCGCCGCGTCCGGGACGGAATGCGCCGTGCGACTTGCGCGCTCCGGCGCGACCCTGCGCGCCGAACAGGGACTCGAAAAAATCGCTGTAGGCCGCGTCGTTGCCGCCCGCGCCGCTGAATTCGAAGCCTGTGCCCCAATCGGGCGGCGGCCGAAAATCCTCGCCCGCGCGGGGACCTTGGCCCAGTTGATCATAAGCTGCACGCTTCTCGGGACTCTTGAGTACTTCGTAGGCCTCGCCGACCTCCTTGAAGCGCGCTTCGGCGTCCTTCTCCTTGCTGACATCCGGGTGATATTTGCGGGCGAGCTTGCGGTACGCTTGCTTGATCTGCGCCTCGGTGGCGTCGCGAGCCACACCCATTACCTTGTAGTAGTCCTTGAACTCCATCGTACCTACCGATCCCTTTGCCGCAGCGGATAAGGATACTATGCGTGGCGCATGGACGATCGAATAATCCTGTAGGCGCTCTCCTACTTGAGCGGCAGGTGCTTACAGCTGATAAGCCACAGTCAGGAGCAGGCCTTCCGCAATGTCTCGCCACAACCCGGGTGCGCGGCCTTCAAAGGGTTGTGATTCGGGGATCAAGGCTTGAATCCAATGTGCCAACCAATCGATTTCGCCGGCTCCATAGAAGACGACGGCGCACTCGTAGTTGAGCAGCAGACTGCGCGAATCCAGGTTGACCGACCCGGAAACGGCGAGCGAGCTATCGAATACCACTGCCTTTGCATGATTCATGAAGGGAAGCAGATGAATACCGACACCCACTTCGCTGAGAGCCCGCAATGCGCGGTGGCGGACGAAGTCCGGCAGACGATGATTCGACGTGGCGGGGATGCACAAGTCGATCTTGACGCCGCGCCGCGCCGCCAAGCGCATGGCCGTTTCCAGCCCGGCATCGGGCACGAAGTAGGGGGTCACGGCAATGATGCGCTGGCGCGCACGGAAGCAGGCATCGATGAGCAGCGCCTGCACAGTATCTTCGGCCTGATCGGGACCGCTGGGCAGAAACTGGGCGCGGCCGGCGGCGGGGTCGGGCGCGGCTGCGGCCGATGCCGCGGCAGGAGCCGCGGACGCGGCAGGTACGCCTGCCGCAGGTTTGCCGCCCGCAGCCACCCAGTCGGCCTCGAATTGGCCGGCGGCCGCATTCGCCGCGGGACCGTCCAAATCGAAGCTCAAATCGCGCCATGCCGGCACGCCGTTTTGCCCGGTGAAGTATTCCGCGGCGAGATTTCTGCCGCCCGCCCAGAGTCGCGCGCCGTCGGCGATGGCCAATTTCCGGTGGTTGCGTAAATTGCGTGGCCCCTGAGTCTTGCGGGCGAACAACGGGCTGAACACCGCGGTTTCGATTCCGGCTTCCTGCCATTGCCGGAAGCAAGAACGCGGCAACTGAATGGCACCGACCCCGTCGATGAGCAGCCGCACTTGAACGCCCGCCCGGGCCTGCGCCATCATCCGCAAGGTCACCTCGCGGCCGAACGCGTCGTTCCCCAAGATGTAAGTGCAAATATCCAGGCGCGATCGCGCACTCGACATCGTTGCAAATAGCGCCGCCGCCGATTCGGCGCCGTCTTGGTGCAGCCGCACTGCAGCGGGCGCGGCTCCAGGTAGTCCGAAGCTCTCGATGAGCTCCTCGGCCCAGTGCCTGGAAGGCGCGGGAATGCCGGACGCCCGTGAGGCTTTGCGGCGCACTTTACGGCGGCCAAAAATCAGATAGGCGGGCAGCGCAAAATAAGGCAGCGCGATCAAACTCAAAACCCACGCGATGGCGATCGACGGCGGACGGCGCGTACGCTCGAGGCGCGTCGTCAAAACATAGATGAGCAGACTGATCACAATGGCCAGCGAATGAATGGTGATTCGCGGAAACCAGCCGGTCACCGCAAATCCTTCACGGGGTGTCGAGCCGGCGCAAGACGGCCGGCAGCAGATCGGGCAGGTCTTCCGCGAGCAGGCCTGGACCGAAAAGGCCGGCCGCCGCGCCATGTATCCAAACGGCGGCCGCCGCCGCCCAGAATGCATCCATGCCCTGTGCAAGCAAACCTAGGATGATGCCGCCAAGCACATCGCCGGAGCCCGCGGTAGCGAGGCTGGCGGGTGCATTGGTGTTGATGACGGCGCGGCCGTCGGGAGCCGCGATGACGGTGTCGGCGCCTTTCAATAAGACGATTGCACCGCTTTGCCGCGCGGCGCCTCGGGCGCGCGCCAGCTTGTCGCCCTTCAACTGGAATATCCGTGCGAACTCACCCTCATGCGGGGTTATGACGCACGGTCCGCGGATGGCCTGCGCCAGCTCGTCTGCTTTGGAGGCGAACGCAGTGATGGCGTCTGCGTCGAGCAGCACCGGCCGTGCGGTCGCAAGCAGTTCGAGTGCCCGACGGCGAGTGCCGTCGTTGACGCCGGCGCCGGGCCCGATCAGAAATGCGGTGTAGCGGACGTCCAGGAGCAGTCGACTCAAGTCAGCGTCTTCGGCCAACGGCTGTACCATGATGCTGGTCAGTGCGGCGGCGTACACGGGGAATGCGATTTGCGGAACTGCGATGCTCGTCAGGCCCGCTCCCATGCGCGCCGCGGCACGCGCCGCCATGCGGGCCGCTCCGGTCATGGGGTATCCCCCGCACAGCAGGGCATGGCCTCGCGTGTACTTGTTGCCTGCGATTTGCGCGCGCGGCCAGGCTGCCCGCCACAGACCAGGATCGTTCTCCCAAGTGTCGATGGCAATGGATTCGAGCACACCCGACGGAAAGCCGATATCCGCGACGACAATCTCCCCACACAGATCTTTGCCCGGCAGCAGTACATGGCCGGGCTTCTTGCGTGCGAAAGTAACGGTGCAATCTGCCGCAGACGCGCCCATGCTCTCGCCGCTGTCGCCGAGCACACCGCTGGGTATATCGACGGCGATCATGGGCACATGCACTGCCACCGCCGCCAGGGTAGCGGCAAGCTGCGAATCCAGGCGGCGGCTCAATCCGGATCCGAACAGGGCATCGACGACGAGACCGGCGCCCTCGATGGCGGCAGGGGTGACGGGTTCGATGGCGCCGCCCCAGCGCATGGCGTGCACCCGCGCGTCGCCGCGAAGATTCTCCCTGCTGCCCACCAACGCGACGCGCACCGGCCAACCGGATTGCGCCAACACGACTGCGACGACAAAGCCGTCGCCGCCGTTGTTACCAGGGCCGCATAGAACGGTGACCGGCCGAAGCGGCCAGCGGCGAATAATTTCCTGTGCGACTGCCTCCCCTGCATTCTGCATGAGCAGCGGGCCGGGCGTTCCTCGCGCCGCTGCCGCGCAATCGGCCCCGGTCATCTGCGCGACGCTGAGCAGGGCGGTAGGGGAGGCGCGCATTGAGACCTGCTCCGCGTGCTTCATGCCAAGGTGCCGACGACGGCACCGACCAACGTAGTTACCGCCATGGCGAGAGCGCTCCAAAATGCCACCCGCAACGCGCCCTTGCGAACGTCGGCGCCGCCGACCTTCGCGGACCAGCCGCCGAGGAACAGCAAGCACAGCAGCGACACTCCCACGATGTATTGCATCAGCTGGCGTGGCGGCGCCCACGCCGCCACCAGCAAGGGGAGGGCCGCGCCCGCGGCAAAGCTCCCGGCCGACGCCATTGCCGCCTGTAATGGCCGAGCCGCGGCGCTCTCGGACAGCCCCAACTCGTCGCGGGCATGTGTGCCTAGGGCGTCATGCGCCATGAGCTGCGCAGCCACCTGCACGGCGAGCGCGTGATCGAGTCCGCGGCGCACATAAATCTCGGTCAGCTCGCGGCTCTCGCCGGCGAAGTCGACCTCGAGTTCGACGCGCTCCTGCGCAATGGCGGCCGCCTCGGTATCCGCTTGTGAATGCACCGAAACATATTCTCCGGTCGCCATGGACATCGCTCCCGCAACCAGCGCCGCGGTGCCGCTCAGCAAGATGTTCGCCTGCGACGCATGCGCCGCGGCAACTCCAAGTATCAAGCTGGAGGTCGAAACGATGCCGTCGTTGGCGCCCAGGACGCTGGCCCGTAGCCAACCTGTCCCGCCCAATCTGTGGCGCTCATGACTCCGTGGACGCATGCGTATCCTGTATATATCTACAGCGCGGCGGCGCCCGGCGCGACGGCGCCCGGCGCAGCGGCGCCCGCGCGGGAACTACGCTCTGCCGGTCTTGGGTCCCAAGAAGTACCACAGAATAAATCCGAGCACGGGAAGGAGAACCACGAGCACGGTCCAAAGAACTTTTTTGCCTGTGTCCGCGCCGCTTTGAAAAACGTTGACGATCGCCCAGACGTCGGCGATGAGTACGATGAGTCCGAATAGACCTTGGTATTGCATTTTTTGTCCTAGTTGGCCGCGCTGCCTCCATAAACTACACGCTTGCAGGCCGATCTGGCAAAGTCTCGCCGGCAATACCGATTCAGAGCAACAACAGCACGCCGGCGATGGCGCTCAAGCACAGGACCATGTTCTCGAACAGCGCCTGGTTGATTCGAACCACCAGCCAGCGGCCCGTGAACGCACCGATCACCACGGCCGGCGCGAGCAGCAGATTGAACCCGAAGCTATGCAGAGTGATCAAGCCCAGATTCACCATGAAAGGAACCTTGAACAGGTTCAGGCACATGAAGAACACCGCCGCCGTGCCGACGTATTCCAGCTTGGGCAAACGCATCGACACGAGATAAATCGCCATCAGCGGACCGGCCGCATTGGCGATGAGCGTTATGAATCCGGCGAGTACTCCCACCGTGGCCGCGAACACCCAGGAATGGCGGCCGGTCTGTGCCTCGGATGGAGTCGCGCGATACCGGCGCCAGTAGCTCAAGGCCGCGAGCGCAACGATGATCACACCGATCATCAGCCGCGCATGATGATCCGAGACCCAGCCCAGTGTGAAATAGCCGAGCACGACACCGATCGCGGTAAAGGGAAAGAGCTTCCACAAATAGCGCCACTGGGTGTGCCGGCGGTATGACAGAACGGCGACCACGTCGCCGAATATCAGCAGCGGCAGCACGATGCCGCTCGCTTGTTTACTGCTCGCAAAAACATGGTTGAACAAGGCGATCGACAGAATGCTGAGTCCGGTAATGCCGCTCTTCGAGACTCCGACCATAAGGGCGCCGAGAAGCGCGAATATCCATTGAAGGGGTTCGAATGTCATAATCATCGGGAATTCCCATGCCGAATCTTTACCAAGATACCGCGGAACCTGCCGTCGCGTTGCCAATGCTCGAGGGCGATCGGCGCGCGAGTGTCGTCATTGTGGGCGCGGGCATCACCGGCTTGTCGACCGCCCTGCATCTGGCAGAGAAAGGCACCGACGTTGTCGTGCTCGAGGCTCACGAACCGGGATGGGGTGCGTCGGGCCGCAATGGCGGCCAGGTCAATCCCGGCCTGAAACATGATCCCGATGTGGTGGAACGCGACCATGGCGCCGAGCTCGGCAGCCGCATGAATGCGCTGGCGGGATCGGCGCCCGCATTTGTGTTCGAGCTCATCGAGCGCCATGCCATTCGTTGCGAAGGCCGCCGCAACGGAACCTTGCGCGCCGCCGTCCGGCCGGGACAGGCGCAACGGATTCGCGTCACACTGGAGCAGTGGGCGCGCCGCGGGGCTCCAGTGGCATTTCTCGATGGCCCCGCGATTGCGCGAGCCACCGGCACCCATCGCTATGTCGGCGGCATGCTCGACGCACGCGGCGGGGATTTGAACCCTTTGAGTTTCGCGCGCGGCCTGTGCCGCGCTGCTCTCGGCGCGGGCGCCGCCATCTACGCCCGCAGTCCGGCGCAGCGGGTCGAGCGCAACGGTTCATCGTGGAAAATCGGCACCGCGGCAGGCACGGTGACGGCAGCGCATGTCGTGCTGGCAACCAACGGCTATACCGACGACCTTTGGCCCGGCTTGCGGCGCACTGTGGTTCCGGTGTTCGGCGCGATGGCGTCGACGGCACCACTCCCGGAGCATATCGCGGCGCGGGTAATGCCGAGCCGCAGCGTGCTCTATGAGAGCGGCCCTGTCACTGTGTACTACCGCGTCGATGGCGGCGGACGATTGCTGATCGGCGGCCGCGGCCCGATGCGCGAAATCTCCACGACCTCCGCGCTGCCGCACTTGATCGCCTATGCGCGGCGCCTGTGGCCCGAGCTCACGCGGGTGCAGTGGACTCACGCCTGGGGCGGACAACTGGCGATGACCAAGGATCAGTATCCGCACATCCACGAGCCCACCGGGGGAGTGCTGGCGTGCCTAGGGTTCAACGGCCGCGGCGTCGCAATGGGCACGGTCATGGGCGCTCAACTGGCCCGCAGAATTTTGACTCCATCCGCTGACCTTGACATGCCCATTACGAATATTAAGCCCATCGGGCTGCACGCACTGTGGCCGTTGGCCGTGCGTGCGGTGATTGCGCGCGGCCGCATCAGCGATGTTCTGAGGTTAGGGTGACGCGCGCGGCGTGCGGCGTGCGACGCCCCGCGTGCGCCGCCCGGTCAATTATCGGTGTAGAACTGGCGCAGCCGGTGCAAGTCGATAATGACGTCGTAGCGCTGATCGGCCGGTAATTTGGGACCCAGGGAGAAATCGTAGAGCGAGTCAAGATTCTCGGTGTCCCGGTATAGGTCGTGCATGGCGCGCTTGAACATTTCCTTCGGCACCCATTCCGAGTTCGTCGACAGCGAACCGAACTCATCGTGATAGATCGTTGCCGTGGAAATGTCAGCCGGCGTCGACATGATGGCAAAGATGCGCGGATGCGAGCGACCCAAGCGCACTTGCCGCGCGCCCGCTTTGATCAATCCCCACTCATTCCCCTGCGGCACTGCAATCAACGCGTACACATGATGTTGCGCGGTAATGAAGGCCGTCACGAGCACGACTCCTGCAAGCGCGCGGCGGCTCAGCGCCCCCCAACTTATGGTCAGGGCGCCGATCGACGCCACCAGGAAGCACAGCAGCACCGCCGTCATGGCCAATATCGTGCGGTAAGTCGCGTAGTGCTCCGACGCGATCAAGCTGACGCTGCAAGCGAACACCGGCAGACCGAGCAGTGCCGTCAGCCAGACGATGCCGCGCGAGCGGCCGTAGCGGCGCCACTCGAGATAGGCGCCTGCAATCAGGATGGCGCCGACCACGGCCGCGCAACCGAAATACAGCGCATGGTCGCGGTGATTGTTGTCGTTCAACACGAACAGGCTCAGAGCATTCGGCATGGTTTCCTGCAAAAACCAGGCGATCTTTTCGCCCCAGTGATGCTCGAATGCGATGCGGCCGGATTTGACGAAGACACCCTTCGCATACAGCACGCTGATGACGCCGTACGCCAGGCCCAATGTGCCGACCACGAAGCCCACGTGGATGCCGGCCCAGCGGGCGGTCTGCGCCAGCGTGCGGTGACGCTGCACGATCACAGCCGCAGCAAGCGGCACCACATAGAACAAAACGCTGGACTGATATATGAGGCCGCCCGCCACCATCAGACCAATCGCCACCAACCATTGCGCCGCTGCGCGGCCGCGGCCGCCGCCACTTAAACCCACGTTGAGCGCACCTTCGACCGTGAAGAACGCACCGAAGGCCAATAGCGCGGTAGCGGCATAGGGCCAGCCCACCGCCCATGCCGCAATCACCTGTTCGGATGGGATCAAGGCAAGCAGCACCGCAAAGCACAGGCTGGCGCCGAATGACCAGCCGACCGCCCGCAGACCACGAAAGCTCACCAATGAAATCGCTCCCAACAGCAGCGAGGACATGAAGCGCAGACACTGCAAGTCGTGCACCGTATCGGCCTGGCCGAAGGTTGCTTGCAGCAGCCAGCCATAGATCGGTCGCGCATGCGAGGCACAGAATTTGACGATAACGCCCAGCTCCTCGTGCGCCTCGCGCATGTTGGAGTAGTCGTCGCGCAATCCGAACTCGTGGAAAGTAGCCGGCCAATAAGTGGCCAGGGGTACGAGGAACAGCGTCGCGGTCAGTAACCAGGCGCGCAAGCCCAATCCGCTGCGGCGTTCCGCCGCGGCCGCCGAACCTGCGATAGGAACGGAGATGGAGGACTCGGTGACGGTGGTTTCAGGAACGGACATGGGACATTATCTTAACGGTACGCGACACC
>JANXZQ010000214.1 GCA_025355445.1 Gammaproteobacteria bacterium | reverse complement strand
GAAGTGCGCGGCACGGCGCCGGGCATGTTGGTGACGCAGTAATGGATCACGCCGTCGAGCACATAGGTCGGTGCGGCATGCGTGGTGGGCCGGCTGGTTTCGAAACAGCCGCCTTGATCGATGGCGATATCGACCAGCACCGCGCCCTGCTTCATGGTCTTGACCATGGCGCGAGTCACAAGCTTGGGCGCGGCGGCACCGGCGATGAGTACGGCGCCGATGACGAGATCGGCGTCGCGCACCAGTTCCTCGATCGCATGCGCGGTCGAGTAAACAGTCTTCAATTGACTGCCGAAAATCGACGACAACTCGCGCAGCCGCTTCACCGAACGATCGACCACGGTTACATCGGCGCGCAGACCCACGGCCATCTCGGCTGCGTGGGTTCCGGACACGCCGCCGCCCAGGACCACGACTTTGGCGGGCGCCACGCCCGGCACGCCGCCCAGCAGCACGCCGAAGCCGCCATTGGCCTTCTGCAGGCTGTTGGCGCCCACTTGCACGGACATGCGCCCGGCAACCTCACTCATCGGCGTCAGCAGCGGCAGCGAGCCGTCCGGCGCGGTGACGGTCTCGTAGGCGATGGCAGTGGCTCCCGAAGCGATGAGCGCCATCGCTTGCTCGCGGTCGGCGGCCAGGTGCAGATAGGTAAACAGGGTTTGTCCGCTGCGCAGCTGGTGGCATTCCTCGAGTTGCGGTTCCTTCACCTTGACCACGAGTTCGGCCGCGGTGAAAACGTCTTCGGCGCGCTGCACGACGGTCGCGCCCGCCGCCTGGTAGTGCGAATCGTCAAAGCCGATGCCGGAACCGGCGCCGCTCTGCACCAGTACTTGATGTCCGGCATCGACGAGCTCGCGAACGCCCGCCGGTACCAAACCGACTCGATACTCGTGAATCTTGATTTCTTTGGGAACACCAACTTTCATAGAATCGCTCCGCCGGTTAGGGATTGGGGATATCGCCATAGGTTACTGGTCCGGGAAGCAGGAAAGTTGCAAAAACTGACCGTAGAGGCCGCATAAATGGCAGAATACCGCGCATAAGTTTACATCGGCGCAAGATACTGCCGATTTTGCTAAGGTTCAAGAATGAAACTCGATCGCTACGATCGCGCCATCGTCCGTGCGCTGCAGCTGGATGGCCGCGTCACCAACAGCCAATTGGCCGACAGCGTCAGCCTGTCCGAATCCGCCTGCCTCAGGCGGGTTCGCGCCCTGGAGGAGTCGGGCTTTATCGAGGGATATGCCGCGTTGATCAATCAGCAAAAAGCGGGGTGCCCGGTCAACGTATTCGTCAATATCACCTTGGAGCGTCAGGAGCAGGCGCATCTGCACGCCTTCGAAGAAGCGGCACGAAAAGTTCCCGAAGTCATGGAGTGCTATCTCATGTCCGGCGAATACGATTATCTGCTGCGGGTGGTGTTGGCGGACACCGCCGATTTCGAGAGGCTGCACAGCCAGCACCTCACCCGTCTGCCCTATGTCGCGCGAGTGCAATCCAGTTTCGCGCTGCGCACGGTGCAAAAAACCCGCGAGCTGCCCGTTCGCTAGGCGTCAGGACTTGGGCTTGAGCACCAGCGAGAAGCTGATCTTCACGGCATCCGCCACCCACTCAGTGCTCTTCCAGTCGCCCTTGCCCGCACCGAAATCCAGCCGCTTCAGCTTGGCGCTGCCCTCGAGTTTCGCCGCCGCGGCAGTCTTGGTGAACTGAAAGTCGATCGGCACATCCTTGGTGACGCCGCGCAAGGTCAGAGCGCCCATGGCCGCATAGCCCGTCGCGGTCTTGGTAAGGCTGCGAGTGACGTAGTGCGCCGTGGGCCAGTGCGCCACGTCGAAGATATCGGCGCCGCGTATGGCCGTATCGCGATCCTTGTCCATCGAATCCACCGAGTTCAAGTCAATCAGCACGTCGATGTGCGAACTGTCCAGCGCCTCCGGCGCGAAGTCGACGGCGGCGGTGAATTTGTGGAAAGTGCCCTTGAAATCCGCGCCGGCTTGCACGCCGACGAACTCCAGGCGGCTCTGCTGCGGGTCGGCAGCGTAACTCGCCGCGGGAGCCGCCGCATGCGCAGCAATCGATGCGGACACGGCAGCCATTGCCATCGTCGCCTTGAGAAGTCTTATCATGATTGCACCTCTGATTTGGGCCTTCTGGCCTTGGTAAAGGGCAGCATGCGCAGCAGCACGTCGTCCTTGTTCCAGAAATGATGCTTGAGCGCGGCGAGAATATGCAGCACGGCGATCACGAACAGCACACCGCTCAAGAGGTCGTGCGTCGAACGCAATAGTTCAAAGGCCGCTTCGTTCTTGCCGATGAGGTTGGGCCAGGTAAACAAGCCAAACCAGCTGACCGAGTAGTTCTTCGCCGACGACATCAGCCAGCCGGTGATGGGCATGGCAAACAGGAGCACATAAAATGCGACATGCGTCGATCTCGCCAGCATTCGCTCCAGCGGCCTCATCCCGGCCGGCAGTTCCGGTGGCGGGTTCTTCAGGCGCCACAGCACGCGCAATATCGCCAACATCAGCACCGTCATGCCGAAGCTTTTATGGCGCGCAAGCAGCGCCAATTTGTGGACCCCGATGGGCAAGTCCCCGGCCAGATTCGCCAGCACGAACTGCGTTACGACCAATGCCGCAATGACCCAGTGAAAGGCCTGCGCGACCACGCCGTAGCGTGTCGGTGAATTTTGATTAGGCATGGCGTGGGCTCCGCGCGCAAACTGCATGAGAGTCAAGTTTAGCAAGACAGCGGAGCTCTGCCGATGTTCAAGATCTGCAGTGTAGGTGTTCTGGTGCTGGTGCTAGGCGGGTGCGGCGCGCCCAAGCTGCGTCAAGCGGCGCCGCCGGTATCGGCAGGCGCGGTTCCGACCCGTGAATCGCCGCCCGGGCGGGTGTATCGAGTCGATGAGAATCAATCGGAAATTCGGGTGCTCGTCTATCGGGCCGGAGCGCTGGCACGCTTCGGGCACAACCACGTGTTAGTCAATCGCGCCGTTCGCGGTTCGGTCAGCGTCGCGGATGCGTCGACGTTCTCGCTGACCGTACCGGTCGCCGGCTTCGTGGTGGACGATGCGCAGGCGCGCCGCGAGGAGGGCTTGGACTTCGCTGCCGAGGTCCCGGACGATGCCAGGACAGGAACGCTGCACAACATGCAAAGCACCGCGGTGCTCGACGCGGACGAGTTTCCGGTGATCCTGGTCAGCGGCGTGGAAGTCGCGCCTTCACACGCCGCCGTCGCATTCAGCGTCGCCGGGCACGAGTCAAAAATCGAGGTGCCCTTTGCGCTGCAGATCGAGTCCGGTCAGTTGGCCGCAACCGGGACTCTGGAGTTGCGCCAATCGGCCCTGGGACTTACACCTTACAGCCTGATGCTGGGCGCACTGCAGGTGCAGGACGCGATGACGATCAAATTCAAGATCGTCGCCGCTTTACAGACAGGCTTCTAGGCTTTGCTGAGAAGGATGGGCGTTCCCTCGGGCGCCATCAGCACGGCGACCGGTATCTGCCGCAGCGGCGGTGGCAGTTCACCGTTCGGCGAGATGCCGATTTCCGCCAGCCGCGCCAGGGATCCGCCGACATCCTCGACTTCGAACCTCAGGGTGGGGCGGCGAAAATGCGCGGGGTCGTACAGGCCAAGGTCAATGGTGTCACTGGTGCAGGATATGTGCGGCAGCCGATCTTCCATCTCTTCCATGCCGACGAAGCCGAATTGTTCCCAATACGCCTTGGATGCCTCCAAGTTCCGGGTGGGCAGCGCAATTTCCAGAAAATAGCCGCATCGCGACATGTCCGTGACGCCGCGCTTCGCCGGCGAATAGGTGCGCGCCTCCACCAGCCTGATCAGATGCCCCGACGGATCGAACCAGCCCACCTCGTTGAACACGTCATTGCTCAAATGGCGGAACTCGAACTCCAGCCCGAGTGCTTCGAGCGCCGCCAGGTGCTTGAGCAAATCGGGCTTCACGAAGGTTACCGAGGGCGCCGGGATCGCATGCTGATGCAGCCCCAAGTAAATCCTGCCGTCCGTCACCACCGCGTAGGGATGCACCCACGCGTCGCCGACGTCCGCTTGGGAAAAACCGAGCTTGCCGTAGAATTCCAAGGAGGCCTGGATGTCAGGCGTCGCGAGCGAAAATTCCAGGAACCGCCCGAGCACCGGCCCCTCAACTCACTCCGCCGATGCATACGTACTTCATCTCGGTGTAGTCGAGAATTCCGTACTTGGAGCCCTCGCGCCCGATGCCGGATTCCTTGACGCCGCCGAAAGGCGCCACTTCAGTAGAGATGATGCCGGTGTTCAAGCCGACGATGCCGTATTCGATGGCTTCGGAAACCCGCCAGCTGCGTGCCAGATCACGCGTGTACAAATACGCGGCCAAGCCGAATTCGGTGTCGTTGGCCATGGCGATGGCCTCGGCCTCGGTTTGAAACTTGAATAGCGGTGCCACCGGGCCGAAGGTTTCCTCGCGTGCAATCAGCATTTTCGGCGTCACCTGCGTGAGAATGGTGGGTTCGAAGAACGTGCCCCCCAGCGAGTGCCGCTTGCCGCCCAGCTTCACAGCGGCACCCTTGGCCACAGCGTCCGCGATATGTTCCTCGATCTTGGCCACCGCTTTGGCATCGATCAGCGGTCCCTGGTCGGTGACGCCGGCCAAACCGTCGCCGACGCGTAATTTCGCCACCGCATCGGTAAGCTTCTTTGCAAACTCATCGTAAATACCGGCCTGCACCAACAGACGGTTCGCGCAAACGCAGGTCTGCCCCGTGTTTCGATACTTGCTGGCGATGGCTCCTTGAACCGCAGCATCCAGATCCGCGTCGTCGAAGACGATAAACGGTGCGTTGCCGCCGAGTTCCAGCGAAATCTTCTTCACGGTGCCGGCGCATTGCGCCATCAGTTTCTTGCCGATCTCGGTGGATCCGGTGAAGGTCAGCTTGCGTATCGCTGGGTTCGACGTCATCTCTCCGCCGATCGCGGCCGCGGATCCCGTGATTACATTGAACACGCCTTTCGGGATGCCGGCCCGTGCACTCAACTCCGCGAGCGCGAGCGCGGAATAGGGAGTCTGGGTCGCCGGCTTGCAAACCATGGTGCAGCCCGCCGCCAGTGCGGGACCGGCCTTGCGCGTAATCATTGCGGCAGGAAAATTCCACGGCGTGATCGCGGCCACCACTCCCACGGGTTGCCGCAGCACCAGAATTCGCTTGTCGGCCTGATGCCCAGGAATGACATCGCCGTACATACGCTTGGCTTCTTCCGCAAACCATTCGATGAATGACGCGGCGTAAGCGATTTCGCCTTTGGACTCCGCCAGAGGCTTGCCCTGCTCCGCGGTCATGAGCATGGCGAGGTCGTCCTGATGCACCAGTATCAGATCGAACCAACGACGCAGCGCGACGGCACGTTCCTTGGCGGTGCGTGCAGCCCAGGCTGGGAGGGCTGCGGCCGCCGCCGCAATGGCGCGCCGGCATTCGCCCGCGCCCATGTTGGGTACTACGCCCAATTTTTCGGCCGTGGCGGGGTTGTGCACGTCGATGCCGCCGCCGTTGTCCGCGGGCGCCCAGACGCCATCGATGAAGCACAGCTCGCGCAATAGCAGGGGATCTTTGAGTTTCATACGTAAGTCTCTAGCTTAGGTGCCGTGGTTGCGGCGGCGCAAAGGATAGCGCGTTCATTTGCCGGCGCTCAAGAATCGTCAGCGCTCGAGAATGGCCGTAACGCCCATGCCGCCGGCGGTGCAGACCGAGATCAGGCCGCGCTTTCCCTGCTGTTCATCCAGGATTTTCGCAAGCGTAGCGACGATGCGCGTGCCGGTCGCGGCGAACGGATGGCCCAAGGCGAGGCTGCCGCCCTTCACATTGAGCTTTGCGCGATCGATGCTGCCGAGAGCGCCCGGCAATCCCAGCTTGTCGCGGCAAAAGACCGGGTCGGTCCATGCCTTGAGCGTGCACAGGACCTGCCCGGCAAAGGCCTCGTGTATCTCATAGAAGTCGAAATCCTCAAGCGTGAGCCCTGCATCGTTCAGCATTCGCGGCACGGCAAAGGCAGGTGCCATCAGCAAGCCTTCCTTCTTGTGGACGTAATCCACGGCGGCCACTTTGCCATAAGTCAGGAAAGCCAGCACCGGCAAATCGCGTTCGCGCGCCCACGCTTCGCTCGCGAGCAGCACCGCAGAGGCTCCGTCCGTCATTGGGGTGGAATTTCCCGCCGTCAATGTGCCGTTCCCCGACAAATCGAACACCGGTTTGAGCTGGGCCAGCTTCTCGAGCGAGGTGTCGGTACGGATATTGTTGTCGCTGGTGAGGCCCAAGTACTCGAGCACCAAACCCTGGTAAAAGCCGGATGCATACGCGGCCGCGGCGTTTTGGTGGCTTTCGAGCGCCAGCTGATCCTGATCGGCGCGGCTGATGCCCCACGTCTTCACCATGAGTTCGGTGCTCTCGCCCATCGACAGTCCGGTATGCGGCTCTGCTATGCCGGGCAGTACCGGCCGCAAATCCTTCGGACGCAGGCCGAACCACGGCCCGAGGCGTTCGCCCGCGGACTTGGCTCGATAACTGCGCAGCAAGCGCTGTTGAAAGCTTTTTGGGTAGACCACCGGTGGGTCGCTGACGGTGTCGACCCCGCCGGCGATCGCGCAGTCTATTTGGCCCAAGGCAATCTTGTTGCCGAGCAGAATCGCCGCTTCAAGACTGGTGCCGCAGGCGCGCTGTACATCGAGGCCGGGTGTCTCCGCGGCTAGTCCTGAATCGAGCACCGACTCGCGCGTCAAATTACATTGACTCGAGTGTTTCATCACCGCGCCGGCGGCGACGTCGTCGAGGCGCTGGCCCTGTAGTCCGAAGCGATCGACCAAACCCCGCAACGTCGCGGTCAACATCTCCTGATTGCCTACATGTGCATACGCGCCGTTGCCGCGAGCAAAGGGGATGCGCATGCCGCCGACTATCGCAACGCGCCGTGGACTGGATCCGACCAACATAAGGTGACTCCCGAGAAGTTAAGCTGCGAATTATGAACCTAGCACCGGCTTATAATCGATTTATGACCCGATTTTCTCATGCAGCTGCACTGGGATTGGCCTTTTTGGGGCTGGCCGGCTGCGGCGCGCCCTCGCCCTCGGCCTCGCCCTTGGCGCCGGCACCCGCACAGGCTCGGAACGCAATCGCACCCCCGGAGCGCCTGAGTCGAATCGTCGATCGCTATTGGGATGAGCGCGCGCCCTTGGCGAATGACCTCACCGCGCAGTCATTGGCGGATTCTTTGGCGGTGGAACGGCGCTTTCTGGCCGAAATTCTCGCCATTCCGCGCGACCCCTTGGCTGCCGAGTCGAGGTTGACCTACGACATCTTCAGGAGGCAGCGAGAGCAGGATATCGGGGCGCTCACCTATCCGGCCGAACTGCTGCCGATCGATCCTTTCGACGGGCCACCGCTCGATCTCGCTCGGGCGGCCGCCGATATGGCTGAGTATCCGCTCAAGAGTGCTCACGACTATGCCAAGTGGCTGCAGCGTATCGAGTCCTCGGTACGCTGGATGCGGCAGGCCGTCGCGAATATGCGCGAAGGAATGGGGCGAGGCTATACCTCCCCGCGGGTGCTCATGGAGCGGGCGCTGCCGCTGCTGCAAGGTCTGGGCGCGGACACCCCGGTAAACGTGTTCTATGTACCGCTCCGGACCCTTCCCGATGCCATCAAAGACCCGGAGCGGACGCGATTGAGCGCAGCCCTCAACCATGCAGTAAAGGATCAATTGCTGCCCGGCATTCGCGAACTGCACGATTTCATTCAAAGCGACTATTTGCCGAGGACCAGGCTGAGCGTCGCGCTCGCGGCGCTCCCCTTGGGGACGTCCTGGTACGCCAGCCTGGTCAGACGCGCAACCGACACGCCCCTCACGCCCAATGACATTCACAGCATCGGCACCGCCGAGGTCGAGCGCATTCGAGCACGCCTGCAGTCGTTGCCCGCGCCGTTGCCGACGGCGGGCTCCGCGGATCCATTGACGGCATACCAGGACCTCAAGACCCAGACGCTGGCTGCGCTGCCGGCAATGTTTGCCGCCCTTCCGCAGGCGGATTTCGAGATACGAGCGGCCGGTGCTCTTGGCGATGCGGCGACAGCCCTAAGGTATCAGCGCGCCGCGGCCGACGGTGCGACACCCGCCATTCTGTATGTGAATACTGCGGCGGGCGCGCGGCCGGCGATCATCGATATTGCGGGATTTCTGCAGGAAGCGCTGCCGGGACGGCATCTTCAAAGCGCGCTGCAACAGGAGCGCGCGGACCTGCCCAAATTCCGGCGCCTGGGCGCCCCGCGCCTCGGCGGTGCCCCGGCGTTTGTCGAGGGCTGGGCTCTTTACGCCGCCTCCCTGGGCGAGGATTTGGGCCTGTATCGCGATGATGAGGCTAAGCGCGGCGCGGCGTCGGCTCAATTGAAATGCGCGGCTGCGCTGGTCGTCGACACCGGTTTGCATGCCAAGGGCTGGACGCGTGCACAGGCGGTCGAGTATCTGCGCGCACAATTGGCGCTGGATGAGACCGGCGCCGATCTGATGACCGACCGCTTCGTGGCGCAGCCCGCAGAAGCCCTGTCCTGCAAGATGGGCGAGTTGAAGTTCCAGGCGTTGCGCAGCCGGGCGCAACAGCAGCTGGGAGCCAAGTTCGATTATCGCGAATACCACTCGGAGGTACTCAAGGATGGGGCCATGCCCCTCGACATTCTCGAGGCCAAGTTGAGGGTTTGGATGGACGCGCAGCGCTGATGCGGGTTGCAGAAATCGAACAGTACGGATCGACCGGAGTCAGACTAGTCAATGCGCCAATCATTCCTGCTCGTCTCGCTCCTATTGTCTGCCCCGATGTTGCCCGGCGCGGATCTCGCCCAGGACTCCGCGCAGCATGGGGATATCGATGTAGCCGTGGCGCTCGACGCCGGCGAACAAAGCGGCAGCGCCAAGGCCACCGTCAGAATCCATGCGCGCCGTGAAGTGGTCTGGTCGCTGATCACGAGCTGCACCGAAGCGCTGCAGCTGGTGCCGGGACTCGTGCGTTGCGAGGTCAGAGAAACGGCTCCGGACAGGTCTTGGCAGCGGATTCGCCACGTGTTGGACTACTCGTGGTATGCGCCCAAGCTGACCTATGAGATTCGCGCCACCTATGAGCAGCCCTCGCGCGTGTCCATAGAGCGCGTGTCCGGAGACTTGCGCACTCTCCGTGGTTCCTGGGTGCTCGAGAGCGACGGCAACTATACGATCGCGCGCTACGCGGTCGATCTGGCGCCCGGCTTCTGGGTTCCGCACTGGATCGTGCGCGCAGCCCTCAAGCGCGACTTACCGAAGATGCTGCGTGCCCTGCGCAGCCGCGCCGAACTCGTGCAGCAGCAGAAACCGGCATAGCGTATGCGGCGCCGAATCGTGCTGGTCGCGACGCTTTCGTGCGGGACGCTCTTGAGTGCGTGCCAGCGAGCCGCGGAGCCGCCTGCGCCTCGGGTCAAGCAAGTATTCCACTTGAACCCATACGAGAAGGATTTCGGCTATTCCCAGGCCGTACTGATCGGCAAAACGCTGTATATTTCGGGCTCGGTGGCCGCGGATCAGAATGGACGGCTGCTGGCGCCGGGAGACATGGCTGGGCAAATGCGCGCCGCTTACTCCAATATAGGCCGCACGCTCGCTGCGCACGGGGCGGATTTCGACGAGATCGTCAAAGAGACGATCTTTACGACCAACATGGATGCCTTGCTGAAAGCCACCGACTCGCGCTTCGAGTTCTACGGCAGGGAGCGGCTGCCGGCGACCTCGTGGGTTCAGGTGCAACGGCTGGTGGATCCGGGATTCCTCGTGGAAATCGAGGTCGTCGCCGAACTGCCCTGAATCGATAATCGAGGATCGAGGTATTGCGAAACGTGGTGGACAAGAAATTCGAGCGCCGGCTCGCGGGGCTCATCAATTCAGGGGAACGGGGTGTACTGCGCGGCGGCCGCAAGGGCGTCGAGAAGGAGTCGCTGCGCGTCTCGCCCGCCGGCGACATCGTTCAGTCGCGGCATCCGGCGGCCCTTGGCGCGCCGCTTACCAATGAAAACATTACAACGGATTTTTCCGAGTCGCTGATCGAACTGGTCACCCCGCCGTTCGGCGAGACCTGGGAACTGCTGCAGTATCTGTGCGATATCCACCAGTTCGTGTACCGCCATTTGGACGAGGAATTGCTGTGGGCGACCAGCATGCCGTGCGCGCTCGACGGCGACGCCAGCATTCCGCTGGCCCAGTTCGGAAGGTCGAACGTGGGCCGCATGAAAACCGTTTACCGGCACGGCTTGGGCGTCCGCTACGGACGCATCATGCAGGCGATTTCCGGCGTGCATTTCAACTATTCTTTCTCGCCGCGCCTGTGGGGCGTTCTCGCCGACGTTGACGAGTCCAAGCAGGCCGGACAGAGCTTCATGTCCGAGCGGTACTTTGGGGTGCTGCGCAACTATCGACGCTACGGCTGGCTGGTGCTGTACCTGTTCGGGACCTCGCCGGCGGTGTCCAAGAGTTTTTTTGCGGGCCGCGACACCACGTTGGGCCGGCTGGACGCCGACACGTTTTACGAGCCCTTCGGCACATCCTTGCGCATGAGCGACATCGGCTACCGCAATAAGAATCAGGCGACGGTAAGCGTGTCCGTCAACAGCCTCGATGAGTACGTGCGCGATCTGTCGCGGGCGATAAGCACGCCTTATCCGCCGTACGAGAAAATCGGCGTCAAAATGGACGGCGTATATCAGCAGCTCAATACCAACATCCTGCAGATCGAAAACGAATATTACAGCTACATTCGTCCGAAACGAGTAGCGCGCTCCGGCGAGCGTCCGACCAAGGCGCTGCAACGGGCCGGAGTTGAATACGTGGAAGTGCGCGCCTTGGATGTAAGCGCGTTCGACCCGGTCGGGGTCAACCAGAACAAGTTGCGCTTCCTCGAGGCGTTCCTCGCCCTTTGCCTGTTGCGGGAGAGCGCACCGATCGGCCAGAGCGAACAAGAGAGCCTGGATGCCAATCACTTGCTGGTTGCCCGCCGCGGCCGCGAACCGAAGCTGATGTTGAAGCGCGAGGGCCGCGATTTTCCCATGCTCGAATGGGCGGGCGAGCTGCTGGATGCGATGCAGGGCCTGTGCGAGTTGCTGGATCACGGCGAGACCGCCCGTCCGTACAGCTCCGCTCTCGAGCAGCAGCGTGCAAAAATCGATGACGTCGAACGCACCCCCTCCGCGCGGCTACTGGCGGAGATGCGGCAGAGCGGCGAATCGTTTTTTCAGCTGGCGCAGCGCATGTCCAAATTGCACAAGGATTATTTTCTCGGCTTGTATCCGCCGAACGAACGCCGCCTGGCGGATTTCGCCGCGGCGGCCCGCGAGTCGCATGAAGCGCAGGCGCGCATCGAGGCCGCCGACAAGGTGGATTTCGATACGTACCTCGCACATTATCTGGCCGATTGATTTAACATAACACAGACCCTGGCGCGCACAACTTTTGCTCAAAAAAGCGGCCTAGGTCATTGAGCGTCCCCGCGCGCTTGAGTACGGTATCGTCGATGAGCACTGCCAACGGACTTCCCACAGCAGACTTGCCGGATTCTCCGCAAGCACGTCAGTTGCAAGCGGGATTTCCCTGGCTGACCTTCAATGCGGAACTCGAAAACGAGTTCAGGCGCACGCATTTCGAGGAGAACGTGCTGCATACGCGCGTGAATTTGTGCCTGGCCGTGGTCATCACCATTGCCTTTTCCATCATGGAATCCGTCGTGCTGGGTCCCGAACTCAACCGGATTCCCAGCATGATCCACATGTTGGTGATGATTCCCACGCTGCTGCTCGGACTCGGGTCGAGTTTCTCTCCGCATCGCCATCGGATCTATCCGCCGCTGGCGATGGTCGCGTCGACGGTGCTCGGCTTAGGGGTTGCCGCGATCCAGATCATCGCGACTCTGGGCGGCATGTCCATTCTTTTTCCCTGCATGATGCTGACCATCATTTTCATTTACTTCATGGGCGGCCTCATTTTCTACCATGCGGTCGCCTCGAACATGATCGTGTTGTTCGTCTATCTCGCCGTCGGCACCGAACTGCAGCTGCCCGGGCACGAATTCGCCTACGACACGCTGGCGATGGTCGCGGCCAATTTGTTCGGTGCGTCGGTGGTCTATATGCACGAGAAGAACAGCCGCAAGCGCTTTCTCGAGGCTAGCCTGCTGCGCGAAATGGTGGCACGCGATGGCTTGACGGGCATCCAGAACCGCCGCATGTTCGACCATCACATCCAACGCGCCTGGCAGCAGGCGGTGCGCGAGGAGGAGCGGGTCGCGGTGCTGCTGGTCGACATCGACTGCTTCAAGGACTACAACGACCGCTACGGGCATCAGGCCGGCGATGAATGCCTGCGTGC
>JANXZQ010000196.1 GCA_025355445.1 Gammaproteobacteria bacterium | reverse complement strand
CGCGCACTGGCCCACGTAGAAGGATGAGTCGGGTGAGCCGCTGGCATAGGAGTGCTCGAACAGGCCGTCGCTCGAGCCGAAGGCATAGATTCCATAATCGCCGTTGTTATAGGCCGTGAGATACGAGCCGCGAAATCCCTTTACCGCGGTCCAATAGAAGCCATTCAACGTGTAATTACGGGCCGTCATGTTCTCGATGGCTACGCCGTTGCCGCCGACCATGATGCCGGTGCCCAATTCGAACTTGCCGTCGAGAATCACGGCGTTGCGGTCCACGCCGCGCAAGGTGATGCTGGGGGTGGTGACGAATACCGACTCGACGTACTGGCCCTTGTCGATGAGCACCAGGTCGCCGGGATTTGCCGCGTCGACCCCGTTTTGAATGGTGGGGTAGTCCTGGGGGACGCGCCGGGTCACGCCGGATGCCGTCTCGACGGCGGGCAGCACGCCACGCGTTCCCGGCGGCGTGTACTCGACGTTGCCGACCACCACCACGCCCACCATTCCCGCCTTGCCATCCGGGGTCGCGTGAAAACTGCAATAGAAGGGATACACCCCCTCCTTGGAAAGAACGATCTCGCTCATGTCCTCCGGGCGCATCTTGATGTTGCCGAAGGTCTTTTCGCTCGACCAAGTCTTGTCGACGGCGATGGCGTTGTGATCGTTGCGGCCGGCATTGATGAAGACGATGGAGCCGCCCACCGGCACGTGAATGATGGCGGGGGAATAGGCGTTGTCCGCCATGGATACGAGAACCGTGCCCGTCGGTTTGACTTCAGGCTTGCCGCAGCCGACGAGGGCTAGGGCGAGCCACAGCGAGCAGATCAAGTATCGAGCCGAGCGAGCGCTGATCGGCGGCGACTGAATCATGATTTACCCCGTCAAGGGTGACGCCAAATGTATAGTTTTTTTGAGTTTACTATTCGTTTAATCGAACATACGCCCGAAGATATCCAGTGTCAACGAGGCGAGCGCGGGCGGCTCGCCACGCCCGCGGCAAGGAGAATCCTTCCTCGCCGCAGGCCGAGCGGTTCTAGAATGAGTGCCTGAATTCCACGCCGAGGGTGCGCGGCTGATTCACGAACAGCCGCGGCCGGCCCGGAACTTCCGCGGCGATCGAGCGGTTATCGCCGAGATTGGCGAGTTCATTCGCCAGATTCTTGCCGACGATGGCGATCTCCAGCGGTCCGTGCTCGAATGCCAGCCGGGCATTGATGAGCCGGTAGGCGCCGCGCTCGCGGGGGTTGGCGGGGTCGTTATTGGCGCTGAAGCTGCGGCCGACGTAGGAGTAATCCGCGCCGGTGATCATTTTCCAGCTGCTGGTCAGATCGGTGGTGTACGCGGCCGAGGCATTGCCGGTCCAATCGGGCACCTGGTAGATGGGTGAACCGACCTGCTGCGGCGACGAGTCGCCCTGCTGCGTGATTTTCGCGTTCTGATAACCGATGCCCAGCGACACTTCGAGCGGCTCCGTTGGCCGGGCGTGCACTTCCATTTCTCCGCCTTTACTGACAGCGGCGCCGGCGTTTGCCCGGTACTGGAAACCGCAGGGCAGAAGAATCTGCTGCTGGATGTTGTCCCACTTGATGTAGAACGCGGCCGCGTTGAATGTCAGACGATGATCCAGCCACGAGGTCTTGGTGCCGAGTTCGTAGTTCCACAGCGAGTCGGATTTGAAGCTGCGCGTGTCTGCAATGTTGATGTTCGGGTCGATGAGGTGAAGCGCGGCGACGCAATCGTTGGCGCCTCCCGGCGTGCCGGGGGGCACGATGGGCACGATGCCGCCCGGCCTGAATCCCTTGGCCACGTTTACATAGATCATCTGATCGTGGGTCAGGTGGTAATCGGCTTCGAATTTCGGATTGACGCCGCTTTCCGTGGTGCTGACCGGCGGGCTGACGAGGGAGGGTCCGCCACCCGTCGCCAGTCCCTCTTCATAGCCGTAGGAAGTGGTCTTCACTTGGTACCAGCGCAGACCGCCGGTGAGCTTTAAGGCTTCAAAGGGCTGAAAGGACACTTCGCCGAAGGCAGCCGGCTCCTTCACCTCAGTGTAGAAGTCCGACGCAAATATCAAATTCGCGTAGTCCGGATTGTTCTGTCCACCCAGGGTGGCGTCGAGGCCGGGAACCGTAGCCGGGGGATAGTAGGCGGCGAACGGCAGGCGCCCGTGGAAATCCGAGTAGAAGCCGCCGGCCACGAACTGCACCGGACCGGGCAGGTCCGAAGCGAAGCGCACTTCCTGCACGAAGCGTTGATATTTCTTGACCTCGCTGATCGGACCCGGCTGCGGCGAACCTACGCCGCTGCAACCGCCGGCGGCGACCGCCGCAGCGTTGCAATTGCTGGTGATTGCCGCGTAGACGAAATCCGTTTCGTCCTCGGTCTCGTACACTCTGCGATTGAAATAGGCGGTAGACGAGACTAGCTCGCCGAACCCGGTCTTCCAGTGCACACCGATGGAATACAGCTGCCAGGCATCGTACCCGCCTTCGGGGATATTGAAGAATCGCGCCTGGGTGAGATCCGTCGGCTGCATCGCGTTCGGCAGCGCAAAGGGCCCCGAAGGAACGGGGTAGCCGTAGCCGTTGCCGGGCATCGAGAGATAGTCCGCCATGGGGAAGCCGTTGTAGGTGGCCTTCTGCATCATCACGCGCGGCGTGAGGGTTACCGCGTCGTTGAGCTTGACGGTCAAGGTCGCCGCGCCGCCATAGGTATTAATCTCACCCACATTGTCGACCGTCGTAATACCGGTGGTGGACAGAGGCGTGCAGGTCCCGGCCATCGCCGCCGTGGGATCGGTGCAGTAGCTGCGCTTGAAGTAGCCTGCTTCCGTGTCATAGAAGCCGCTCAGGCGAAGTGCGACATGATCCTGAACCAACGGGATATTGACCACCCCGTCGCCCGTGTAGTTGGGTTGGTTCGTATGGTCGGTGGACGATGCGCCGCCGTGCACAGTTGCCGAGAAATCATTCAAGTTCGGCTCCTTGGTGATGATGCGCACCACACCGCCCATGGAACGCGCTCCATACAAGGTGCCCTGCGGCCCGCGCAGCACTTCGATGTGATCGATATCGAGCACTCGCGGATCGAGCGAGTCGGGCAGAGGCGTGTCGTCGATATAAAAGCCCGTGACGTTGTCGCCGGAGATGCCGCGGATGGACACCGTGCGTGCAGTGCCGACGCCGTCTCCCGTGGGCGCAAACGCCAGATTGGGCACCTTGGTCGCGTAGTCGAAGAAGGTAGCGATCCCCTTCTGCTCGAGCGCGGCGGCGCTGAAGGTGGTCATGGAGAGCGGCACCGTCTGCTCGCCTTCCGAACGCTTCTCGGCTGTGACGGTAATCTGCTCGAGCTCAGCGGATGATGCCGCGGTATCAGCGGCGAAGAGGCGCATCGGTCCGATCAATGCTGCAATGCCTGCCATGGCAAGATGGTTTTTGGATATTTTCATTGGCATTCCCCATGCGAAAAACGGATCTTATTTACCACGCCGCAACAAGTGGCGGTCTCAAGCTATGGTATCAGTGCGGCAATAGATGTGCCGCAGTGGCGGCTGGTGTTGCGCAGAGGCGACATCCTGCGGCATTCTGGGTGGCACAACCACGGCTGCGGCAAGGAGTCGGCCCATGACGTTACCCCGAGAACCCCGTATTCATCCCGTGTCGATTGCAGCCCTGCGCCCGACGCAGATCACCGTCGGAATGCGCGAAGTGAAAGCCAAGCGCAAGAACTGGCGGGACCATCCGGAACGTAAGAAGGCCGACTTCCTCGGCAAGCACCTGATACCGGTGATTTGGGGCCCTAAGGAAGAGTACTACGTCATCGATCATCATCATCTGGCGCTGGCTCTTCATCAGGAAGGCGTCAAGAATATCGCGACGACCGTGGTGGCAGATTTGCGGCGATTGCCGCGCGACGCTTTCTGGATATATCTGGACAATCGCGGCTGGCTGCATCCCTTCGATGCGCGCGGTCGCCGGCGCAACTATGGCGATGTGCCAAAGCGGATTTCGGCGCTGGCGGATGATCCGTATCGCAGCCTCGCCGGAGAGCTGCGCCAAAGCGGCGGCTTTGCCAAGGACACCACCCCGTTCAGCGAATTTCTGTGGGCCGATTTCCTGCGCCGGCGTCTCAAGCGCAAGCTGCTGGACGATGATTTCTCCGATGCGCTGGTACGGGCATTGAAGCTGGCCAAGAGCGGCGAGGCGGATTATCTGCCCGGCTGGTGCGGGCCCATCGCCCGCTCGTAACCCGCACCCACATGAACGCGACCCGCGCACTTCATTGGGGTGATGCCGTGACCGGGCTCTCGCTGGCCGGATTGCTGCTGCCGGAGGCGGTTGCCTACTCGGGTCTCGCCAATTTGCCGCCGCAGGCGGGCGTGATCGGCCTGTTTGCGGGCCTCGTCTTCTATGCGTTCATCGGCCGCAGCCGCTACGCCATCGTCACCGCCACATCCTCGTCCGCCGCAGTGCTGGCCGCAGCGACGCTCGCGCTCGGTGCAGATGTCGTGTCGCAACGTATCGCGTATTCGTCGATTTTGGTGTGTGCGACGGGGATTGCCTTTTTGCTGGCCGGCAGCGCGCGGCTGGGGGCCATGTCGAACTTGATCGCACGCCCCGTGCTGCGCGGCTTCTCATTCGGGCTGGCGCTGCTCATCGTGCTGAAGCAGTGGCCGCACATCGTCGCCCTGCACACGCACAGCACCGATTTCTTTGCGCTGTCGGCCGAGATTCTGCGCCATGCCGGCGCGTGGCAGCCGGCCAGTCTCGCGGTGGGCCTGTGCGCACTCTCGGGGCTGTTCATTTGCGGTCGCGTGCGGCGGCTGTCACGGATCCCGGGGGTGCTGCTCGTGATCATCGCCGGGATCGGCGCGGCACCGTGGCTGGCCGCGCGCGGCGTGGCGCTCACCGGACCGATTCATCTTGCGCTGGAAATGCCGGCTTTTGCCGCTCCGGCGAATGGCCGGTGGTTGGCGATGGTCGAGTTCGCCCTGGCACTGATGTTCATTCTGTATGCGGAGTCCTATAGTTCGATCCGCACTTTTGCGCTGAAGCATGACGACGCCGTGCAGCCGAACCGCGACCTGATTGCGCTCGGCGTGGCGAATCTAGTATCGGGTGCGTTTCATGGAACGCCGGTGGGCGCAGGCTATTCCGGAACATCGGCGAACGAAGCGGCCGGCGCCCAGTCGCGCGCCGCCGGCCTGTATGCGGCCGCGACGGTGTTGCTGATGGTGCTGCTGTTCCTGCCGTGGATCGAGCGCATACCCGAGCCCGTGCTCGCGGCCATCGTCATTCATGCGGTCAGCAAGTCGCTGCGCCTGGCAGTGTTTCGTCCGTACTTTCACTGGCAGCGCGATCGGCTGGTCACAGTCACGGCGGTCGCCGCAGTACTGGTGTTCGGCATGCTGGACGGCTTACTGGCCGCGATCGCGTTCAGCCTGGCGATGCTGCTGCATTCTCTGTCCAGTCCGCGGCTATCGGTGCTTGGCCGCATGGGCGCGCATGATTTTGTCAGCATCACGCGCTTTCCGCAGGCCTTGTGTACCCCCGGCGTGCTGGTGCTGCGGCCCGAAGAACCCCTGTTCTTCGCGAACGCCGATCCGCTCTTGGCGATGGCGCGGCGCCACGTGGTACACCAGACCGATGTTCGTCTCGTGATCTTGAGCCTGGAGGAATCGCCGGATCTGGACGGCACGGCACTGGAAAGTTTAGGAGAGTTCGCCGCCTGGCTCGCCGCGCGCAATATTGCGCTGCGCATGGCGCGCTTGAAGGAGGCCAGCCGCGACGGATTGCTGCGGGCGAATTTCAGCCAATTGCCCGCGGCGGGACTGGATTACTCCAGCGTCGATGACGCGGCTAGCGCCCGATGAAATTCGGCGCACGCTTGGTGCGAAACGCCTGCACGCCTTCGGCGAAGTCTTGAGTATCGCCGAGTTCGGCCTGGACATCCGCCTCCAGCGCCAGCTGTTCGCCGAGCGTGCGGGGTAGCTCTGCGTTAAATACGGCTTTGATTCGCTGGAATGCCTGAGTGGGTCCCGTGGCAAGCCGGACGGCAAGCGCCTCGGCCTGTTCCGCCAGAGCCGCATCATCGACGCAGGCCCAGATGAGACCCCAGCTCGCCGCATCCGCGGCCGGCAGGGCATCGCCGAGCAGGGCCAATCCCTTGGCGCGCGCGGTGCCCACCAGCCGCGGCAAGTGAAAGGTGCTGCCAAGATCGGGCATGAGACCGAGCTTGGGCGCGAACAATTGCAGGAAGGTGGCCGAGCGCGCGGCCAGTACGATGTCGCCGGCGAGAGCAAGGCTCACTCCGGCGCCGGCGGCGACGCCGTTGACCGCGACCACCACCGGCACGCGCAGTTGATTCCAGGCATGGACCATGGGGTTGAAGTGTTCGTGCAGCCGGGCGCGAATGCTCTCGCCGCGGCTGTGCTTGGGATCGTTGACGAAATCCTCGCCCATGAGATCCGCTCCGGAACAAAACGCGCGGCCGGCGCCGGTGAGCACGACGGCGCGAATGCCGGGGTCTGCATCGATGGCCGCCGCCGCGGCGCGCAGATCCGTTATCAACGCCAGATTCAGGGCATTCAACCGGTCCGGCCGATTGAGCGTCACCTGGGCGATGCCCTCGCGCCGCGCGAATACCACAGTGTCAAATTTCATGCTGAATCCCAAAGTTCGTGTTGCTTAGGATGCGGTGCTCCATAATGCCAGAAACCCCACAGCAATCTTGAAACCCGGTGCGGAGCCAAGCATGCCCATTCCTGAGATTTTGCAAGGCCGTTTGCGGTTACCCGTCATCGGCGCGCCGATGTTCATCGTTTCCACGCCGCGCTTGGTCCTGGCGCAGTGCAAGGCGGGTATCGTCGGCTCGTTTCCCGCGCTGAATGCGCGCCCTGCATCGCAGCTCGATGATTGGCTGGCGCAGATTACCAGTGAGCTCGATGCGTACCGCCGGGCAAATCCGCAGATCAAAGTGGCGCCGTTTGCGGTCAATCAGATCGTGCATAGCAGCAACGATCGACTGGAGCAGGACGTGGCCCTGTGCGTGAAGCATCGCGTGCCCGTCATCATCACCAGCCTGCGGCCGCCCGCCGAAGTGGTGGCGGCCGTGCATGGCTATGGCGGCGTCGTGTTTCACGATGTCATCAATTTGCGCCACGCCGAGAAGGCCGCGGCGCAGGGAGTCGACGGCATTATCGCGGTGTGCGCGGGCGCGGGAGGCCACGCCGGCGTGCTCAGCCCGTTCGCCTTGGTGAAACAGATTCGCAAGATCTATCCCGGAACCATCATTCTGTCGGGCGCCATGAGCACCGGCGCCGATGTGCTGGCCGCGCAGGCTCTGGGCGCCGATCTCGCCTATCTCGGTACCCGCTTCATCGCGACCGAAGAAGCCAATGCCGGCGCCGAGTACCAGCAAATGCTCATCGACAGCCGGGGCGAAGACATCGTCTATACCTCGTTGTTCAGCGGCGTTGCCGGCAATTATCTGCGCGGCAGCGTCGCGCGCGCCGGTCTCGATCCCGACAACCTGCCGCAGGCGGACAAGACGAAGATGAATTTCGGCACCGGCGGCAATGCGCAATTCAAGGCGTGGCGCGACATATGGAGTGCCGGCCAGAGCGTCAGCGGCATTCACGACGTCGAGACGGTGGAGGCGCTGGTAGGCGGGATGGAACGTGAGTACGAGGCGGCGCGGCAGCGGCTCGCAGAGTGAATGGTGCTCGCTTCCCGGGCTAGCTGGCGGAAAGAAGTTGGAGCGCCGACGGGGTTAAGAGCGACTGGAAACCACGATCGAAAGTTGCGAGCTTTGCCCCAAGAACGCGGGCGGACGCGGCGATAAACGCATCCGGCACATCGTTGGCAGTCAGATTTTTGTCAATACACAATTGCCGGCACGCGTTCCATTCTTCGATTCCCAATTCACTCATGCTCACACCCGCGTGGGCCAGAAGTGCATCGAGAAATCCGATCGCGTCGGTAAGAGGTGTTGGTTCGCGAAACACCTTTGAATGGGTGACGAGCCGCAAAAAGTCCGTTGTGACGACCGGCAATAGCTTGAGGCTTCCGTTGGTCTCACATTCGGCCAAAGTGCCTTTGAGCCATGTCAGTGCTATTCGATGTTGAGGATGATCGCTTCGGGAGGCGGCAACTATCACGTTTACATCAGGTGTAATCATCCGCAGCCTCGTTAAGCGAACGATTACTGGTCGGATCGACTCCTGACACGAGACCGCCAGTTCCGCGATACACTGGCAGCGCGCAAGCGCGTCCGGATTTGCGTGGCCTGCGACCGCTCAGGCGCAGAGCCAGCGCTTCTTCGATGAAACTAGTGAGCGAGCTTTTCTCGCGGGCTGCAGCCGATTTCGCCCTTGCGAGCAATTTGTCGTTGATGTCGAGGGTGGTGCGCATTTTGATACTCATGCAGATTTCTGCATAATATTGGCATGGAGCGGCACCGATTGCAATATAAAGCATTGATTCCTGTTGCTTGAGATAATCACAGCTAATCTCATCTGAGGCGTTCAACTTGCGTCTAAGCGCCGATCAATTGCCCGCCGCCCTGGCCAAGAATGTCGCGGGCATGTACCTGGTGTCCGGCGACGAACCATTGCTGGTGGGCGAGGCCGCGGACGCGGTGCGTGCCGCTGCGCGCGCGGCGGGCTATGCGGACCGCACGGTGTTCTTCATCGATCGCAGTTTTGCCTGGGACGAGCTGCGCCATGCCAGCCAGTCGATGTCGCTGTTCGCGGAACGGCGCCTGTTCGAGTTGCGCATGCCGAGCGGCAAACCGGACAAGGGGGCGGATCAACTGGCGCAATTGGCGGCGCGGCCGCCACCCGATATCGTATGCCTGATCGTCACCGACAAGCTCGATAAGAAGGCGAGCGACGCGCCCTGGGTGCGCGCTGTCGAGAAGCACGGCATTTGGGTCCCCGTGTGGCCGGTGGCGACCGCGGCGCTGCCGGGCTGGCTGCACGCGCGCGCCAAACTGCTCAAAGCCGAGATCGAACCGGCGGCGGCGCAGCTCATCGTCGACCGTGTGGAGGGGAATCTGCTGGCGGCGAAGCAGGAACTCGAGAAGCTGTGCTTGCTGGCGAACGGCAAGCCGATCAACGCTGATCTGGTGCTGCGATCGGTGGGCGACAGCGCCCGCTACGACGTGTTCCAGCTCGCCGAAGCGGCCGCGGCCGGGGATGGTGCGCGCGCCTTGCGCGTGTTGCTAGGGCTCAAGAGCGAAGGCGTGGAACCGACGCTGATCTTGTGGGCGCTGGTGCGGGAGCTGCGCGGCATGTGGCAGGCGCGGGAACGAGACCGGCTGCGCTCCTCGGATCGCGGCAGCGGCTGGAATCTGGCGGCGACGCCTGCGCCGCGTGCGCTGTCCCGGATCAGAAAGCTGCCGCTGGCGCGCCTGCTGGTGCAGGCCGGCCATACGGATCGGGTTATCAAAGGCTTGGCGGCGGGCGATGCATGGAGCGCACTCACAGGGCTCACGGGCAGTCTGGCCGGCGCTTTGCAAGCGCCCACGGAATCAGGCAGGGTGCTGGCATGAACCCCATGGGCATTTTCGGCGGCACCTTCGATCCGATTCACTATGCGCATTTGCGCACCGCGTTCGAATTGCAGCAGGCACTACGTTTGAAGGAGATTCGTTTCCTGCCGGCCGGCAATCCGCCGCATCGCGATCAACCGTTCGCGGATGCGCAACTGCGCTTGCAAATGGTGCAGCTGGCGACGGCGGGCCAAGCGGGATTTTTGGTCGACGATCGTGAGGTGCGCAAGGCGGGTCCGTCCTATTCGGTCGAGACCTTGAGTGAGTTGCGGCACGAATACCCGGACCGGAGCCTGTGCCTGATCGTGGGCATGGACGCCTTCCTGAGCTTGCCGAAGTGGCATCAATGGCAAGAGCTGTTGCAGCTGGCTCACTTGGTGGTGGCGCATCGCCCGGGCTGGCGTGCCCCGGGCATGGGGCCGCTGGGTGAGCTGTTGGTCGACCGCGGTACCGGGCGAATCGGCGATTTGCACGAGTCGCGCGCAGGTTGCATCTATATTCACGCGGTGACCCAATTGGAGATCTCATCCACCGAGGTGCGGCAGCTGATCGGCATGGGCCGCGATCCGCGCTTCCTCATGCCCGACTCAGTGCGTAAACTCATCTTGGATACCAATTGTTATTCCAAACCACGGACAACGTAGTGCCAGTCAAAAAGACCACGAGCAGCAAGATCAAAGATCACAAGCAGGGGGTTGCGCCCAGGGCGGCAAAGAGCCTCAAACCCGGCGCCAAGTCGAAGAGCGCCGGCAAGCCCAAACCC
>JANXZQ010000192.1 GCA_025355445.1 Gammaproteobacteria bacterium | reverse complement strand
CATATGGCCTGATCGTGGACACTTTGGTGAGCCGGAATAGCGTTCATGATGCCGTGCCGGAATGATGGACGGGAACGCTGTCCATTGCGTCCGCCGCTCTTCTTGGCCGCAGTGGGACGCCGCAAAATCGAACGAAGAAGCCTCCCGACAGGTCTGCTTAAGCTTTTGGCAACTCGCGCCGGCGCGCCTGCGAAATTTCAATCAAGGTTTCGATGCGGATCAACCGTCGCTCGTGGTCCTCAAGCCGGGCGGTCGTTTCCTTCCTCCCCGCCATGAGGCCGTCCACCCGCTCGCCCAAGAGTACGATGTCCTTGCCGTACTTGATCACTTCGGCGATGAGACTCATGTGGTCGCCTGCGGCGCGAAGAGATCTACAATCCCTTGAACCTCCTCGGGGTGCGCGTCAAACCACGCCCTCGTCTCGGCAATCACCTGGGCACGAAAGGTGCCATCGGCAAGCGCTCTCTCGCTCGCGCGAATCTCGGAAACGCTCGCATCGATCCGCGTGAGGACCGCGCGCACTTGGGTGTGAATGTCTTTGAGCGCCGCGCGCGAAGCCGACTCCTCTTCGGGCTCGGTGAGAACGTTCCCGGAAGTGTATGCCTCGATGGCCCGACGCGCGAGTTCACCCGCGGAGACGCCCTCGCGTCGGCTCATCTCGCGAAGCTTCTTCACGCTCTTGCGCGGCACCAGATATTGCTGACGCATGAGCTCTTTGGCTTTTGCAGGCATATCAAGCTCCTCCGCCTTGGGTTTCTGAACCTCAAGGCACTATACCGTAATTCCTACACATACACAACCGCATACACAGCAAAGCATCAGTCATTAAAACTTAAATTCTCCCGCCTGGCCTATGTCGGCCGATCAACACCTTTGCCGAAACCCCGTGGCGCGTCGCAGTGAACAGGTACATCGCATAGAACCAAAGTTGGAGCGGGGTACGGGTGCGCTCAAAGGGGGCACCGGCGCAACGATAAAATATGACGCCAACAGAGCTTGCAGCTATAGGCAGGACGGTTAGTTAAGCGGTAGAATTCAGTCGCTTGCACGCACTTTGGACAATCTCGTTGAATTCCGTACCGTAAGGTCATGACATGATGCAAACAAATGTCGTCATCCGAAAATCGCTTAAAGAAGTGTTGCACCGTGATTTTCATGCAGTTTCCGCCTTTGGAAGCCGCGTAAATCATCTGGTTACATCGATCGAAGGGATACATACCAGAGTTCACGCTAAGCTCCTGTCCCCATGAGGATTTTAGCTGCGGTCCTGGGTCTGACTCTGGTGTTGTTGCAATACCGGCTCTGGATCTCTGACCACGGAATACGCGAGGTTTCGCGGCTTCAGGCTGCCGTCGACGCCCAAGCGTCCGCAAACCGCGAACAGGGGGCACGCAACCGTCAATTAGTGGCAGAAGTCGCTGATCTTAAAGTGGGTTTGACTGCGCTTGAAGAACGCGCCCGCAGTGAATTAGGCATGGTGGGCAATAGCGAAACCTTTTACCAAGTGGTAACGGCAGGAACTCCAGTTCCGCCCGCACCGGCAACCCCCGCCACCGCTCGCGCGAATTGATGTCGTCTCAGCGAGAGCGGCGCGTCTGGGCAATTGTTCCCGCTGCGGGACGCGGCGCGCGTTTCGCCGAAGCCGCTCCAGGCTCGCCACCCAAGCAGTACGCAGTCTTGCACGGCGCCACCGTATTAGAGTGGTCGCTGCGCGCATTGCTGGCTGAACCACGCGTGATTTCGGTGTTGGTGGCGCTGGCAGCGGATGATGCTCACTGGCCGAAGGTCGCGGAGCGGCTGGGAAGCGCCAAACTGCAAACCACGACCGGCGGCGTCAATCGGCAGGACAGTGTGCTGAACGGCTTGGATTATCTGGCGAGCCAAGCTGCAGCCGACGACTGGGTTGTGGTGCACGACGCGGCGCGCCCCTGTTTCAATGCCACCGACCTCACCGCCTTGCTCGACGCTGTCGAGGCGCACGCCGTCGATGCGCCGGCCGCCGGCGCGCAATCCGGCCGCGGCGCAGTCAGCGCGGCAGGGGCGGCGGGCGTGGTGCTGGCGGCGCCTGTGGTCGACACCGTCAAGCGCGAACTGGGCGGCGCGCTGGCAACCGTCGACCGCCAAGGATTATGGCGGGCGCTGACGCCGCAGGTCTTTGCATTTGCGCAGCTGCGCCATGCGCTAAAGGAAGCGGCGCTCGCCGGGGTGCTGGTGACCGACGAGGCGCAGGCCATCGAAAGAATGGGATTGCGGCCGACGTTGGTGCAAGGCTCGCCGTTCAACGTGAAAATCACGCGGATGTCCGACTTGATCACCGCCGCCGATATTTTGAAGATGACGGAGGACAGAGCGATGCGAGTCGGACAAGGAATGGACGTGCACGCCTTCGGCCCGGGGGACCATGTCATTTTGGGCGGTGTGCGGATCTCCCATGCGAAGGGCGTCGTGGCGCACTCCGATGGCGACGTCGTCATTCATGCACTCTGCGATGCTTTGCTGGGCGCGTTGGGCGACGGCGATATTGGACAGCATTTCCCCGATAGTGATCCGCGTTATCGCGGCGCAGACAGCCGCGTGTTCCTGCGCGTGGTGGCGGCGCGGATGCAGGCCGCCGGCTTGAAGCTGATCAATGCCGACGTGACGGTGCTTGCCGAAGCGCCGCGCGTCGCCGCGCACCGCGATGCAATGGCGGCAAATCTCGGCGCCGATCTGGGCGTGCCGGCGCAGCTCATCAATATCAAGGCCACCACCACCGAGCGGCTGGGATTCATCGGCCGCGGCGAAGGACTGGCCGCGATGGCGTCCGTCCTGCTCGGGTCTTAGGCCGCCGGCGTGAACGGCAGGCGCCCGGATGCCTGGGAAAAAGCAGCCCTGCAGCCGCTCCGGGCGCATGGCTCGGCTTTGCCGGCGGCGCAACTCAAGGCTGTGCCCGAAGACTTTCACGTCGAGGAGCAGCTCTCGTTCGAACCCTCCGGGAGCGGACCGCATTGGCTGCTGCGGGTCGAGAAGCGCAGCGCGAACACCCGTTGGGTAAGTGCGGAAATCGCCCGCATTGCCGGCGTGCCGGCCGGCGACGTGGGCTACGGCGGCCTCAAGGACAGACACGCCGTCGCGGTGCAGTGGTTCAGCGTGCCCAGTCTGAAGACGACGGCCGAGTTCTGGAACGGCGTTCGCACCTCCGAATTCAAAGTGCTGGAAACTCGGGCCAATCTGCGCAAACTACGGCGCGGCGCGCTATCGGGCAATCGCTTTCGCATCCGCTTGCGCAACGCCATGTGGCCGAATGATCAATTGGATTCGAAGCTCGAGACGCTGCGGAAGTACGGCGCACCGAATTATTTTGGGCCGCAGCGCTTCGGGCGCGGCGGCTACAATCTCGATCGGGTCGCTGCTTGGGTGCAGAGCGGCGCGGCGCCGCGGGGCCGTGCGGAACGCAGTTTTGCGCTCTCGGCCGCGCGCTCCCTCGTGTTCAACGCCGTGCTCGCCCGGCGGGTAGAGGCGGGTGACTGGTCGCAACTCGCGGCCGGGGACCTGGCGGTGCTCGACGGCAGCGGCAGCCACTTTTCCGTCTCCAACGTCGATGAAGAATTGCGCCGCCGCTCGAGCGAGCTCGACATCCATCCGTCCGGACCGCTGTGGGGCCGAGGGTTGCCCTCGACTCAAGGTCAGGCCTTATTGCACGAACTTGCGGTGTCGCACGAATTGGCGCCGGTCACGGAATTACTGGCCGCTCAAGGCCTGTCGCAGGAGCGGCGCGCGCTGCGCTGCGCGGTCCGGGACCTATCGGTCGAACGCGACGCCGGCAACGTGACCTTGAGTTTCTTCTTGGGCCGCGGGCAGTTCGCCACGGCCGTGCTGCGCGAAATCTGCGCATTCGAAGACGTTCCGGAACTCGACGCCGACGAGGACTAGGTTCACAGGACGTTGAACACGGCCTCGCGCCGTGCCAGCCGTCCGCGCTCATCGGCGACCAGCAGCAGCAGGCGGTGATGTCCTCGCGGCAGCTGGGCGCCGGTCACATGCAGTCCTTGCGCCGAGACCGCGGCGCGATCCGTAATCCGCTTGGTGATATCCATGGTGACCCGCCCGACATAGCAAACCCGGAAAGTCTCCGGGCGGATCGGCGCGCTGCCTGCCTGGATGAATTTCAGTTCGATATCGATGGGCGTGATCAAGGGCTTTTCGATCGTCGGCTGCGTAATTTTGATCTGCGGATTGTCGGCGTCGTTATCGGCGATGGAAGCGCAGGTGGGCCTGCCGTTGTCCGCGCTCAAATCGCGGGTCTTGAAATCCGTCGGTTCCGCGGGGCCGATGCTGCCCCAACTCTGCGCCTCGCTCTCGGTCACGAGCTCGAATGTGCCGCCGGCGGGCGCCGGCGCGGCCGCGGTCTGCGCCACGGCCGATCCGGCCGACAAGATGATCGACGCCGCCCAGATTAGAATCCAATTCCTCATCGCTACCTCAGTGTTTCTGCAAAAAATTTAGGCCCGAAGCAATACGTACATGGCACCGGCGCCGCCGTCGATCGCACGCGCGGACACGAAGGCGATGACGTCCGTGTGCCGGCGCAACCAGAGATTCACCGCTGTCTTGAGTACCGGCCCGCGCACCCCTGAACGATAGCCCTTGCCGTGGATGATTCTTACACAGCGGCAGCCGCCCTCGCGGCTGCGTGCGATGAAATCGGCCAGCCGCTCGCGTGCCGCAGTTTGAGTCAGCCCATGCAAGTCCAATTCGTCTTCGATCGGGTACAGGCCGCGGCGCAGGCGGCGCATCACTTGGATGCGAACACCGGGCCTCTGAAAGGACAACGGCCCGTCACCGGTGACCGCTAGCGCGGCGCCCGCATGCGCGGTGCCCGCATCCACAGCCGTCTCATCCGGCGGTACGCTGCCGATCAGCGGCATTACCTCGTCGAGATTATCAAGCGCAGGCGAGGCGGCCGTGCGTAGCCGTGCGCGCGGCTTGAGTTTCGACAGCCCGGCCGGCGGCGGTGTTTGCGCCAGGGGTCTCACGTCGCGCACCGCGGCGCGAAAAGCGCCGGCATCGGAGGCCACGTCATTCGCGGCGATGATATTGGCGGAGCGTCGCTTGACCATGAATAGGGGACTCGATCGGCTATCGGGGTTTCCAGCGTTACAGTATAGTCCGCACGGCGGCACCCGCCAGCGAGGCTCCTAGGCCAGGCTGTTTATTCTAGTGAAAATCCTTCTTTCGAACGACGACGGCTATCGGGCCGAGGGTTTGACCGCGCTGGCGGCCGCAATCCGGCCGTTGG